>JAZFYD010000101.1:0-17957 GCA_036443405.1 Planctomycetota bacterium | reverse complement strand
CGCCGCGTGACCCGACAACTCCGGGGGGTTCATGCCCGCAAGAAACGCAACTGCTAGCAGCGCGACCATCACAAACGAGCCAAGTCCGGTTGCTGGCCACCACGCGGAAGGAACCAACGGCGGCGTTTCACCAGGATCGACAGAACTCCCGTCCTCCGGCCCGGGCGCGCACACATCCTCCGGCTCCGGTTTTGCGGCCGCCGCGCTCGGAGCAAAGTGCTTTTCGATTAGCCCATCGACGATTGAATCAACATCCGTGTGATTCGCCGATTGCGGTGACGGATTGACCAAGTCCGCAATGGGGCAGCCACAGTGAGGACACGCCCTAGCCCGTGGCGACACGCGCTTCTCGCAATCGGGGCAATCGATGAGGTTTGACATTCGTCTAGTTCGGACCCGCCTTGCGCGCATCAATGTCCCGCTGCGCCGCCGCAAGCACGCGCGCCAGTTCCGAGCGACACCGTTCGCACTCGACTCCTGCGGCGTGTCCCGTCAGGCGCGCGACGACTTCGGGGATCTCGTCCACGAGGCGGGTGACATCGTTGGGGGAGTCGTGCATCGGGGGGATTCTCGCACACCAAGCCGGAGGGGGTTGCCGACGAGGACTGGGGCGGTGCGGGGAGCGGCTACGGTACGGCGGGTGTTGTTGCGAGCGGCCTTGCCGCAATCCCAATGCGGCTCGATGACGATGGTGGAGAACTTGCCGACCGCGACGGCCTGCTCGATCGTCGCCGCCGCGTCAATCTGCGCGCGGTTCTCTTCGCGGCGCGCACCTGCGCCCGCGTCAGAGCGCGGAGCTCGCGCCGGCGGCGGCGTTTTTCGGATGACCTCATCCTTCTACCTCCTCCAGCCCATCCAACAACCGAGCCCGCGGCACCGCAACGGCGACGGCGCTGGTGCATCTCCACCAACGAGCGGACCGCTCCAGGTTGTGTACGCGCGTTCCTCGATTGTCATTTCGCTCACCTCCGTTCCCGTCAGAGATACCAAGGTGGCGCGAGACGGGCGTCCCCAAACCCGCAAACGTCTGGGTGAGCGAAGCGGGGGCCCTGCACGCGCGAGGGAGCGGATTAGCGAGGGGAACGTAGAGATACGCCCAAGTCCCCGGGGGTCGTACCCCCCCCTCTTGGCTGGGTGGCCTTGTGGGTGGCCTTCGCTAGGTCGTGTTGGGTCGCGCCGCGTCGCGCTGGGTCGCAGTAGGGGCGGCCCCCAAACCCGTCGAAGTGGCAGGCTGGGGGCCGTTTCCCCGCATGGTGGGGGAGGCGGGATTCGAACCCGCAAGGCCGAAGCCGGGGGATTTTAAGTCCCCTGCGTATGCCAGTTCCGCCACTCCCCCGTGATGGCTCCAAGCGGATCCGCCGACGGAAGTCGTTAGTCCAAAACGGGTTAGGTTTCGAGCCCGTCCAGATCGTTGCGAATTGTGAACCCCTTATACGCCATGGCGACATCGGAATGGGCAAGTGGTTTGACCGCGTTTGGCCCTGGGCTAGTTTTCAGGTGGAGAGATCATCTTGAACGAGCCGAGAAAGCGTGTGGTCGGTCGCGGCCAGGAGGTGCTGGCCGACAGGCGGCAACACCGCCGTTTCGTTGATTCCGTCAGGGTCCGCTTTCGCGATCTCGAAGGGACTCGGCCTGCGGCTTGGGCCAAAACCCGTGACCTGAGCCTTGGCGGCTTGTGCCTCCTGACGGCGATACCGATCGAGCTGAACCGCCATCTCGCGCTCGAGATCCACATGAAGGACGCCACGGCGCCGGTCCTGGTGCTGGGCCGCGTGCTGCGAAGCGAACTCGTCACAGTGGACGAATCCGAAGTCGCCGCAACCGGACTCGAGTTCCTGTGGGTCAGCGCTGAGGACAGAAGCGCGCTCCGGCATCTCGCCGACTGTTTCCGCGAACGCTACGGCGAAACTGGCGACACCGACGCCGGCGAATAGGGTCGTCCGGGAAGCGAGTTCGTCGGCCCAATCGGGCCCATCCCCGCGCTTTCCGCTGCGAGCGATGGTGCATCACAGGGTGCGCTGACTCCTGTTGCAGGATCGCTCGTCGGAGATCTTGAGCCCGAAACGGGTTGCCATAAACTCTTATTCCGCAGAGAGTTGCGGAGCCAGACTTGCGATGGGGCCGAGTCCAGTGCGTTGGCATCGGTTTCGCTATGGCACCTGCAGGATCCTCTAACGAGGAACGAGTTGGTTTGAAAACACTGCTTATTGCGACCGCATCTCACGTTGTGTACGGTGCTGCACCCTCAGCGGTCGCTGAGGCATTTTCGGCAAAAAAGTCGGGAGGATGCCGATGAGACGCATCACCCTAGCGGGATTCTGCGTTTTGAGTCTGATTTGGACCGGTTGCACGGGCGGTGCAGACGGAAGTCCGGAAGATGATCTGACGGATCTTATTGTCGTCAGCCATAGTCCGGGCAACGGCGATCAAATGGATCTGTCCGATTCGTCGGACGGTTTCAACGCCCTAAACAACCCCACGCTCACTAACCCCGGCGCAGTGACGCTCGTCTTTTCGACGTCGCTGAACCCCGCATCGGTGATCAACCTTGATCCGACCGATCCGCAGGGTTCGCGAAACGTGCGCCTCTTTTACTTCGACACGTCGCAGGGTCCGTTCGACCCGAACGCGCCGACGGTCCCTGGCGTAAACCCGCCGGGTGCCAACGTGCTGATCGCCGCGACAACGATCCTGTCGTTCACCAACCAGCCGAACGACACGCTGATCATCCGGCCGTCGGGATTTACACCGAGCGTGCCGATGCCGGCGGGCCAGTACTCGATCATCGTTGAGAAGAACGTGCAGGCGGCGGACTCGACGCCCCTCAACGGCGCGGAGTACTTCTTCTTCTACCGCGTGGAGGAGGATCAACTGTCTCCCGTCGTGGTGACGACGTCTCCGGCGAACGGCGAGACCAACGTCTCGGAATCGACCGAGATCCGCGTCACGATGTCCGAGACGATTCGCGCAAGCACCGTCGACATCAACACGATTCAGGTCTTCTACCAGCCGACCGGTTTCCCGCAGACTGCGATCCCGGGTAGCTGGTTCAGCGATGGCGGTAACGGTCCCGGCAACAACTTCCCGGACCTTCAGCTCGATGCGGACGGCATCCCCGGTTTCACCGGTCAGAGCCCGCGCAACGGCGCCGACCTCGTCTTCCGTCCGGATCTCGACGCGGCACCGATCAACATGCTCGCGGAAGATCCCAACGACATCTTCTGCACGCTGTTCACCGACCCGCCGGAGAAGGGCAACCGCGGTTTCCCGCTCGGGCAGTCGATCACCGTCCGCTTCAACACCACTGGCCTTGGCGTAACCGACACGGCCGGAAACCAGGTGATTGCGGGCAGCCCGATGCTTGAGTTCACCTTCGAGACTGCAGATAAGAGTCCCGAGGTGTTCGCGCCCGGCACTCGCGGCGCTGTGTACTTCGGCGACGCGATCGGCGTCGGCGTCATTGACGTCGATCCGAGCCGCACGCCCTATCTGGTAGGAACAACCAACCCGGTTCGCGGGAAAAACACCGTTGTGGCGCTCGGCTCCGGCCCCTCCGCCCAGGTTGTGCGCGTCGAGGTCCCGGACCTCGTCGGCTTTACGGTGGACACCCGTCCGTACACGGCGTTCCACACGTTCATCTGCGGCGGTCTTCTCACGCCGTCCATCTATCACCCGCTCGTGTATGCAGCCAGCAAGACGAGCGGTGGTGGTGAAATTGTCGCGATCGACAGCTTCAAGATGGAGGTTCTCGGACGCTGGAACAGTTCCGCACCCGGCGGCGTTGCCGTCACGGCCTTGGCAGGCGGCGGCAGTTCATTCGGCCGCGCAGCGGTCAGCAACTTCAGCGCGAACACGGTCACCGTCTACGACATCGCCGCGGTCGGTTGGTACAACATGTCGGACCTTGGCGGTTCCGGCATCGCTGCGACCCAGGCCACGGCCGTTGGTGGTGCAGTCAGGCTCATCTTGAACGAGGCTGACTTCGACAAGAACTTCCCGAGTCAGACAGGTGCTGTGGACTCGCCTTCTGGCCCCTTTATCATCGGAATCGTCTCCGTCGGCGTCAGCCCCGCGGCTGTTGAGCTGACGAACTTCCCGAGCGTCCACGGTACGTCTGGTTTCCCCTGCTTCGGCCCGTTCTACACACAGAACACGATTCTCGGCGTCCTGAACGCCGGCGAGTCGACGGCTGACTTCAGTGAACTGACCAACTTGGGCGGCACGACGGCCATCCAGCCGGATCTGGACGGCATCTCGATCTCGTCCCAGCCGAAGGACTTCGACTGGACGCCGGTTTCCGGACTACCCTTCCCGGGTGGCGGCGCGACCTACTACGCAATGATCACGGCGGTCGGCGGAACGATTGAGCTGTTCGCGACTGGTTTCTCGGCGAACGCGCCCACCGTGCGCGGTCCGACGACCAACCTGGCGCCGAACAAGATCGTGAACAACGTGACCGGACTCCAGCAGCCCAACGGGATTCAGTGGATCACGAACGGCCAAGGCGTCAGCACGACCAGCGGTTACAGCGCCTCGGCGCTCATCTCCGAGACCGGCAACAACCGTCTGGCGCAGGTCAGCGTCACCCAGGAGTTCCCCTCGAACCGCTTCGAGGTCACGAACGCCAATCACTCGGCGGGCCTTGGCCCGAGCGCTGTGACGGGTGACCCGGTCTCCATCGGTTTCTTCCCCTGCGGCCCGCGCTTCACGGATTACTTCGTGGCGAACACGGGTGAGGGAACGGTTCGCGCAGCCAACTATGTCGGCGGCGTGATCGGCCAGAACATCGATGTCCCCGGAGTCATCCAGCTCGCATCGTTCTGGAGCCGTTAGACGAAACTAGACTTCCATGCGCGAGGGCGGCTTTCGAGTCGCCCTCGTTTTTTTTCTTTGCTCAACGGCTGACGCTGTTGAAGCCACACGTTCGAAGCGGTCTGAGATGGTGGTGTGGCGCGACGGAATGTTCGTTTGTCCAACCGCTGCTTGTCCTTCGTAGCAGCGCGCAGCGCGCAGCGTGCGAAGGAGGACGGCGTTGAGACCAAACGTTCGAACGGTTTGAGATGTGGCATTCGACGGCGGACGTTCGGAGCAGGGGATCCCATCTCGCCGAAGCGCGTAGCGTTATCGCTACGCGCGAAGGAGGACGACGATGCGTTGTTCGCTGAAGCCCGGTAGCACGGCGAAGTCGCGCTCGACGGTCCAGCCGGCCGCGACGCAGTCGCTTGCGAACGCCTGCTTGGAGACACCGCGCCGCGTTCGCTCCTTCGTGCTCCTCGCACGGCGCCAGGCCTTGAATCCTGTGTCGCCGAAGTAGGTGACGACCGCCGCGGTGGCGACGCGGCGGAACTCCGCCAGCGCGCGCACGCGGTCCGTGGACTCGAAGTGGTGGAGAAAGCGCAGGCTCAGAAGCAGTTCGAACGCGTCGTCGCCAAACGGCAGCGCGAATGCGTCGCCGCGCAGCGCGCGGAACCCACGTTCGCTGCACTGCGTGGCCATTCCGTGAGAGACGTCGCACGTGACGAGCCCGCGAAGGCCGTCGAAGCGTCCGCCGCCCGCAGGGACATCGAGCACCGTGCCGGCGTCCGGTGCCGCACCGAGGAGGCGACGGACCTCGAAGCTGCGGGCGAAACGGCGCCGTGGGCCACGCCGGCGAGTCTCCACGTAGCGCCGCGCGTCGTCGTCGTCATACGCCTTTGCCGTGGCACGAACGTTGGACCGCGTTTCGGTCCGGGGCTGTTTCGGGCCGTCGGACATAGCCGCGGATTATGGCCGCGGGCGTATCCGGTGCGCAACCCGCCGTCGCCTTCGGCTTTGGCGGGCAAGCCCCAGACCTACGGATGGATACGACCCATCATCCGGGGGAACGCGGCGGCTTCACGCACGTGGTGCAAGCCACAGATCCATGTCACGGTGCGCTCGAGTCCGAGGCCGAACCCGCCGTGGGGGACCGAGCCGTAGCGGCGCAGGTCCAGATACCACTGAAACGCCTCCTTGGGGAGGTCGTGTTTGTCCATCTGCTGATCGATGAACGCGAGGTCGGTCGCGCGCACGCTACCGCCGATCAGCTCGCCGGCGTCCTCGGGGCCGATGACATCCACACCGAGCACGAGCCTCTCGTCCTCGGGATCGCGCGCCATGTAGAACGCTTTGATCTCCTTCGGCCAGCGATGCACCATCACCGGGCGGCCGAAGTGATCGCCCAACGCCGTTTCGTCCGGGGCTCCGAAGTCGTTGCCCCATTCGAAGTTGGTCTTTTCCTTGAGCAGATCGGCCGCCTCGTCATACGTGATGCGCGGATACGGCGGCAGGGCGCGCTCCAGGGCTTCCACGTCGCGCTCGAGCACCGCGAGGTCCTCACGGTTGCTCTCGAGCACACGGCGCACGACGGCGCCCAGGACGGTCTCCGAAAGCGCCATCACGTCGTCGAGGGTCGCGAATGCGGCCTCGGGCTCGCACATCCAGAACTCGGTGAGATGCCGGCGCGTCTTGCTCTTTTCGGCGCGGAACGTCGGGCCGAAGCAATAGACCTTGCCCAGAGCCATGCAGGCCGCCTCCATGTAGAGTTGGCCGGACTGCGTCAGGTACGCCTGGCCCTCGTCGAAATACTCGACGCCGAACAACGTGGAGGTGCCCTCGCACGCGTTCGGCGTGAATATCGGCGCGTCCACGTTGACGTAGCCCTCGTCGTGCAGCGAGTCGCGGATCGCGCGGACGATCGTGTCGCGAATGCGCAGGGTCGCGGTCGGCTTGCGCGAGCGCAGCCAGAGATGGCGATGGCTCAGCAGGAAGTCGGGTCCGTGGTCTTTTTTCCCGAGCGGGTAGTCCTCGGACGCACCGACGATCTCGATGGCCGTGACATGCAGTTCCGCCCCGCCGGGAGCGCGCTCGTCGAGCTTGACCGTCCCGTCGACGGTGATCGATGCCTCCTGGCCAGGCTCTCCCGCGCGCTCGAACAGCTCATCGCCGACATCCTGCTTGCTCACGATCCCCTGGACGATGCCCGTCCCGTCGCGCACCTGCAGGAAGTGCATCTTCTTCGACGAGCGCCGGTTGTAGAGCCAGCCCCGCACGCGGACGGTTTCGCCTTCGTGGGACTTCAGATGCCGGATCGGGACGATGGGGGCGGTGTCGGACATGCGGCGATTGTACGTGGGTGTCCATTGCCGGCGCGTGCGTTCGGGGTGTCCGCCTTGTCCGGATAATGCGTCTCACATGTACGACTTCATCCGGGGCAAGGTCGCGGCGCGGCAAGACGGCACCGTGGTGCTCGAGTCCGCGGGGATCGGGTATCGCTTCGTGGCGTCGGCGTCCACGGCCCGCGGACTGCCGCCGGGCTCCGAGGCGACGCTTTACGCCCACGTCGTGATGCGCGACGACCGTCTGGAGATGTTCGGTTTTGCGTCGCTGGCGGAACGGCACTTGTTCCTGCAGCTTCTCCAGGTCAGTGGTGTCGGTCCGGCGGTCGCCCTCGGCCTCCTGAGCGCCCACGAGCCCGCGGCTCTGGCGACCCACATTGCGTCCGGCGACGTGGCGCGCCTGACCAAGGTCAAGGGGATCGGCAAGCGCACGGCCGAGCGCATCCTCGTCGAACTGCGCGACAAATTCGCGGCCTCGAGGACCAACGGCGACCTGCGACCGGTCGGCACCGCTCGGGAGGACGCCGTGTTGGCGCTCTGCTCACTCGGCTTGCCCCGCAACGAGGCCGAACGCCGTGTGCTCGCCGTGGGTGACGAAGACCTCTCCACCGAGGACTACGTGAAGCACGCCCTGCGTTGACGCCGAAGGCGTCAACGCAGGGCGTGCCATGTTGTTGGCCCAACCGCTGACGCGGTTGGAGCGATCGGGGTCGATGCGTGGTTGACGCCCGTACGAAAAAAGGGCGCGCGGCTAACCGCACGCCCTTGTGAAAACTCTCGAATCCTCTAGCTCCAACGGCGTGAGCCGTTGGGCCAGAAACATCGGACTGTCTCTCTACTTGAGAGACAGTCCCAACCCCGTGAGCTTTTGCTTGATCTCGTGCAGGCTCGTGGCGCCGAAGTTCTTGGCCCGAAGCAGTTCGTCCTCGGAGTGCTGCAACAGGTCGCCGATCGTCTCGAGGCCGAGCATCGCCATGCACTTTGCGGAACGCACGGACAGGTCGAGCTCGGAGAGCGGCGTCGAATCGGAGGGAACCGCATCGCCACCGCCAACGCCGACGCCCGGGACGTCGGGCAACGTGAGCGTGCCCGCCATGCCCTCGGGCACAACGACCTCCTCGCGGCGCATGCCGAGGCGGAGGCCCTTCGAGTTGAGGATCTCCTTGATCTCCTGAAGGGACGTTTCGCCGAAGTTCTTGTACGCGAGCAATTCGGCCTCGGTGCGCTGAATGAGATCGCCCAGCGAGCGGATGCTCATCTTCGCGAGGCAGTTGCGCGAGCGGACGGAGAGCTCGAAGTCGCTGATCGGCGTCCGCAAAAGCTGGTTGCGGCGATCCTCCTTCTTCTCCATGTCCTCGTCCACGACCATCGATTTGCTCGATTCGGCGTCACGCAGGAACGGAAGCGCACGCGAGTGGTTCGGGTACTGGACGAGGATCTGCCGGTAGCAGTCCGCGGCCTTTTCGTATTCGTTGCGGTCTTCGTAGAGCACACCGAGGTTCAGGAGAACGTTGACCCGCGGCGGATGAATCCGGCGAGCGCGCTCATAAAGCGTGATCGCCGCGTCGTCGTCGCCACTCAGGTCGTGGTGGAACGCCAGCCGGAACAGCGAGTCTACGTTGTCCGGATCGTGGGCCAGCGCCTTCTCGTAGTGATCACGCGCCTCGTTGTAGTCGCCGTTGGTCTCCGCGATCGCGCCGAGACAGTAGAGAACATCCGCGCGATCCGTTTGCTCGGCGAGTGCACCCAGGCGTTCGCGTGCCTCGTCGGCGCGGCCCAGGAGCGCAAGCACGCCGCAGAGCTGCAGACGTGCACGGTCGTCGCGCGGCTCCTTCTCGACGCAGCCGCTCAATACCTCAGCGGCTACCACGGGGCGGTCGCGGAAGAGTTCACTCTTGCCCCAAAGGTGATGCACGCGGTAGGAGTCGGCTCGCTGCGCAACTGCGCCGACCTCGCGGTCGCGGCCAAGCATGAAGAGGGTGGCGGCGCGCCGTTCGCACTCGCGCACATCCAGCTCTTCCGGTCTGCGGCCGTCTTCGGGCACATAAGGCAAGAGCGCCTTGCGCAGCGCGGCGTCGCTAGCCGCACGGCGGCGCATTTCGAGCGCGTCGCCGACGTCGGCGATGGCGCTGTCGATCATGCGGTCGAGATCTAGGCCCAGCTCTGTGGTCATACGCGATTCCCTGATGCCCTGGTCGAGGCGAGTGTGCCTGTTGGAAGGCTGAGTCTGTTGGTGGGGAGCGGGTCGCCCTCTGTTTGGCAGTGAACGGCCGGTTCCGGATCCGGGCTCGGAATCTCCGAGACTTCCGGCGAAACGCATTAGGATAATTGTGCCTGCCCCGATCGTCAAACCGTTGGGGCGGGTGTCGTATTCCCTTCTCGTCCGCCACCTTGGGTGGTCGGGCGGCGGGCGCCGCAACGCCCGTCGGATGCCCGAATGGGGATTTCGGGGCCTTTTCTTGAAACTGGGCCTCACGGCATCGCCGACCTACGGGACCGTCGCCGCACCGGGATAAGGTGCCACCATGGACCGAATTGAGGTTGAAGGCGGTGTCGCGCTTCGCGGCTCCGTGCCGATTTCCGGCTCGAAAAACGCGGCTCTGCCGATTCTGGCGGCTTGTGCCCTCGTGGATGGCGAGGTTCGCCTGGAGGGTGTTCCCCACCTCCGCGACGTCGATACCATGATCCGCCTGCTGCGGATGCTGGGGTGCGCTGTGGAGCGCAACGCTGACGACTCGCTCAGCGTCGCGGTCGAGAACGCCGAGGCCTACGAGGCGCCGTATGAAATCGTGAAGCAGATGCGCGCCAGCGTCTGCATGCTGGGGCCGCTCCTGGCGCGGCGCGGCCGGGCGAAAGTCTCGCTGCCCGGCGGCTGCAACATCGGCGTGCGGCCGATCGATCTGCACCTGAAAGGGATCAAGGCGCTCGGCGCCCGGATCGACATCGAAGGCGGCTACGTGGAGGCTTCGGGCCCCTTGCGCGGCGAGGAGATCTTCCTCGCCGGACCGTTCGGGTCCACCGTGTTGGGCACCGCCAACGTGATGATGGCGGCCGTACTCGCCGAGGGTCGGACGGTGATCGAGGCCGCGGCGTGTGAGCCGGAGATCGCCGATCTCGCGAATTTCCTCGTCGCCTGCGGCGCCAAGATCGACGGAATCGGCACTCCGCGCCTCGTGATCGACGGGGTCGACCGGCTGACCGCGACGAACTGGCGCATCATCCCGGACCGCATGGAGGCGGGCACGATGATGACCGCCGCCGCGATCACCGGTGGCGATGTCACCGTGGAGGGCGCCGAAGCGTCGCATCTGAGCGCGGTGATCGAGGCCATGAGAGGCATCGGCTGCCGGGTCGACCGCCTCGAGGGCGGCGTGCGGGTCGTGGGCCCGTCCAGGCCGACGCCGTTGGACCTGACGACGCTGCCGTATCCCGGGTTTCCGACGGATCTGCAGGCGCCGTTTGCCGCGGCCCTAACCGTCGCCGACGGCATGAGTTTCGTCACCGAACGCATCTACCCCGAGCGTTTCATGCATGTCCCCGAGCTGAATCGCATGGGCGCAAACGTCCGCAAGGAGGGGCCCAGCTCGATCGTGCTCGGCGCGGAGCGACTGAGCGGCGCCGAGGTCATGGCGTCCGAGCTGAGAGGCGGCGCCTCGCTGATCCTCGCGGGCCTGGTGGCCCATGGGCCGACGACCGTGCACCGCGTCTACCACGTGGATCGCGGGTATGAGGGGATCGAAACCAAGCTCGCGTCGCTTGGCGCACGCATCCGGCGGGTGAGCGAGTAACGTTGGCGCTGGCGCGCGGGCACCGCACCCTCGAAACTCCAGATTCCTTTTCGCGCAAACGGTGCCGGCCGTCGTAGATAATCGGGCAGTGGGCTCCTACTTTCCCCGCGCAGACCTCCGCGGCCCAAGACCGTCATGAAGACTCTTCTCTTGTCCCTGATCGTGCTCGAAAGCAGCCTGTTGATCGCGCTTTCGGGTCTGGCGGTGTGGCCGCCGGATTGGCTTCAGGCCGACAGCCCCAAGATCCCCGTGTTTCGCCCCCCGATCGACGATGCGGAGGGGGGCGAGCGCGTCGAGTACAAGCTCTCCGACAAGAAGACCGGTCGTGGAATCGGTTTTCTGTCCTACAAGATATTGAAGGCGATCGAGATCGAGGGGACGAACCTCGGCCGCCACTTCGAGATCGAGATCGTCTTCAAGCCGCCGAGCGGGAGCGCCGGGCGCAAGCAGCGCCTGATCCTGCACTCGCCCCACGCCCACGGTTTCTTCCCGCCGGTCTTCGACGAAGATCAGCTTCCAACCGGGCACCGGCCGGTTTTGAAGAGCATCCGCTCCGCCACGTTTACCTTGCGCACGCGCCAATACGACGGATTCGAGATCAACTCGGTGCTGCCGGCGTGGGGGGTCGATGAGGTGCGGGACCGCGTCTGGCTCACCGGGAAAATCCCGGTCTTCGGTGTGGTCCGCCGGGAGCTCGACGGTGTTGTGTGGGAGATGATCGATTACGCCTGGAAGCTGGGCCAAAGAGGTGGCCAGAAGCGGCGGGGGGCGCGATGACGATCAAGACCCTCTCCGCGATCGCGCTGCTCCTGTGTCTCCTGATCCTTGTCGTGCTCTACGTCGGAGCGGACCGGCTCGGCTACCTGCAGCCGATCGACACGATCGAACTCCGTTTCGAAAACCCGGTGCTGAAGGCGAAAAAGGGCCAGACAGTCGTGGTGCGGCCCTTGGTTTCCGACGGAGACCCGCCGTTCATCCGCATCCAGAGCTACCGTCTCGACCAGAGTCCGGATCCGTCCCCCAAGCGGGCACTGCACATCGAACCTCACCTCATCGTCGCGCGGAGCCACCGCCGGGCGAAAGAGGAGAACTTCGGGAACTCGATCCCTGGGCCGATCCTCTTGTCCGGCTTTGGCGCCTTAGACGACCAGAACTGGCTCGAGCAAATCGAGCTGGTCAACGAGATTGACCCCGAAGGCCGCAGCCGCCGCGTCGTTTGCGCCAGCTTTCAGCATCCCGACGGGACCCACTACCGCTACTTCCACGACCCCGAAAACCCGATCTTGCCCATCGGTTGGCACCGCCTGGTGGTGCGGCGGCCGGACGGCGTGACCGAGGTCTACCTGGCGGAAGCGCAGCCGGCCAACTGATTTCCTTTGTTCAACGGCTTACGCCGTTGAGACCACACGTTCGGGGCGTCTGAGATGGCCTCAGGCGTTCCGCTCCAGGGCGCGGCGCGGGCCGGCGACGGTGGGACGCGTCGAAGGCTGGCCTGTCCTGCGAAGAGGATCTAAACTACCGGATTCCCATGTTCGAGTCGCTAACACAGCGCTTGACGGGGCTCCTGTCGACCATCGGCGGCGGCTCCGGAAGGCTTACCGAGGATTCCATCAAGGACGCGGTGCGCGAGGTCAAACGCGCCCTCCTGGAAGCCGACGTGAGCCTCGACGTCGTGCGTGCCTTCACCAAGAGCGTGAGGGACAGGGCGGTCGGCAAGGAGGGGCTCAAGGGAATCGACCACGCCCAGCAGTTCGTCAAGATCGTGCACGACGAGCTGGCCGAGTTGATGGGCGGCGAGGCCCAGGCCATCGAGTTCGACCCGACGGGGACGACCGTACTCATGTTGGTCGGCCTGCAGGGTTCGGGCAAGACGACGACCTGCGGCAAGCTCGCCCTCTGGCTGCGCCGCAAACACAAGAAGAACCCGCTGCTCGTCGCCGCCGACGTTCGCCGTCCCGCTGCGATCGAGCAGTTGAAGGTTCTTGGCAAGAGTCTCGACGTTCCGGTTTACTTCGAAGAGGGTGGCCGCCCCCCGAAGATCTGCCAGCGTGCGGTCGACCACGCGCGCAAGCAGGGCCACGACGTCGTGATTCTCGATACCGCTGGCCGGCTGCACATCGACGAAGAACTCATGGGCGAGCTCGACGCCGTCAAAGCGAAGGCGAAGCCGCACCAGGTCTATCTGGTTTGCGATGCGATGACCGGCCAGGACGCGGTCACGAGCAGCGCGGCATTTCACAAGCGCCTCGATCTGACCGGCGTCATCTTGACCAAGCTCGACGGTGACGCGCGCGGCGGCGCGGCGCTCTCGATCCGTCACGTGACGGGCGCGCCGATATCGTTCGTCGGCGTCGGCGAAAAGCTCGACGCGCTCGAGCGATTCTATCCCGAACGCATCGCGGGCCGCATCCTCGGCATGGGCGATGTCGTCAGCCTGGTCGAGGAGGCGCAGGAGAAGGTCGATCAGGACCAGGCTCAGGAACTCGCCGAGCGCATGTTCCTGAAGTCGTTCAACCTGGACGATCTGCTCGCGCAACTCGAACAGGTCGCGAAGCTGGGGCCGCTGAAGGACCTGGTGAAGAAGCTGCCCGGCGGATTCGCGGAACAGCTTGGCGACGCGGATCTCGACGAGAACGCGTTGGCGCGCCAGAAGGCCGTCATCCAGTCGATGACGTCCTGGGAGCGCCGCAATCCGGACAACATCCACGGCCAGCGCCGTCAGCGCATCGCGCGCGGCAGCGGCACCTCGCTCAAAGACGTCAACGAGCTTTTGAAATCATTCAAGCTCATGCGTAAGCAAATGAAGGAGCTCAAGGGCACCTTCATGGGCCGCGTGGGCTCTAAACAGTTGGAAAAGAAGAAGGCGGCGATGCTCAAGCGCATGAAGCGCGCAGGCACGCCGCTCCCGGGTATGCCCGGGATTTGACCAGGCCACGTTTGTATCTGCCCAACGGCTTACGCCATTGGAGCCTTTGTTTGCCAACGGCTTGTGCCGTTGGAGTCATGAAGAGGAATTCATGTCCGTACGACTTCGTCTCAAGAGGACTGGACGCAGGAACCGTCCCTTCTATCGCATCGGAGCTTTCAACCATTCGGATCGCCGCGACGGTCGCCCCGTCGAGGATCTGGGTTGGTATGACCCGCTCGTCAAGGAGAAGGAAAAGTCCTTCGATTTGAATCTCGAGCGTGCGCAGTACTGGCTCTCTGTCGGCGCCAAGCCGTCGGAGACCGTGCGAAGCTTCATCAAGTTGCGCCAGAAGGGGTAAAGCACCGGTGTCAAGCGAGCGGCGCGACAAGCGCAACCAGGATTACGCCAAGTTCGAAAAGGCGTTTCGCGAGATTGCAGCCCCCGAGTCCCTGGATCCCGTTGAGCGAACCGTGTGGGGCATTCTTGCCCGCAGCGGATCGCCCGCACGCGCGACGACGGCATTCGAATCGCTTCGCAGCGAGTTTGTCGACATCAACGAGATACGGGTGGCTAAGCTCTCGGATCTCGCGGTGCGCATCGGAACAAGCTGCGATGGGGATCCAACCGACACCGCGTATGAGTTGCGCGGTTTCCTGCGGCAGATCTTCAACGACAACTTCCGCGTGGACTTCGAGTTCGCGCGTGAGATGGAACGCGACAAGCTCCGCAGGTACATCGCGTCGCGTCCGGGGTTCGGGCCGGAGATCGCGTTCGGTCTGATCCTGGAAACGTGGTCGGAGTTTCTTACCCCGGCCGTCGATGCCGAGGGCAACGGCGAGGCCGCGCCGAAAAAGCCGACGGAGCGCGAGATCGACTCGCTCGTGACACGGCTGCGGATCCTGCACGCGCTGGCCTCGCCCGACAAAAACGTGCGCAAGGGCCAGACGCCCAACTACGCGCGCTTGTTCCTGGAGCGCTGGTCGCCCACGCACGGCTCGTTCAAGCGCATCACCGCCGAGCGCGATGAGCGCAAGGCCGCGGCCGCCAAGGCGGCGGCGGAAGCCGCGGAAACCGCACGCAAGGAAGCCGAAGCGCGGGCCAAGGCCCAAGCAAAAGCCGAGGCCGAAGCGGCGAAGAGGATTGCCGCCACGAAAGCGGTGGCGGCGAAGAAAGCCGCAGCCAAGCGCGCCGCGAACAAGGCGGCAGCAGCCAAAAAGGCAGCGGTCGCGATCAGGGCGATGAAGAAGGCGGCCAAGAAGGCGGTGGCGAGCAGGGCAGCCGCCAAAAAGACCGCCGCAAAGAAGGGCGCCGCGACCACCAAGAAGGCCGCTGCGAAGGCGCCGAAGAAGGTGGCGAAGGCGCCGGCGAAGAAGGTCGCCAAAAAGGCCGCGAAGAAAGCGGCGAAGAAAGCGCCGGCCAAGAAAGCCGCGAAGAAGGCAGCCCGTGGAGCGGCTTCGCGTGCCGCGACGCGAACGACGCGTGCGCGTCCCCGGACCACGTCGAAGAAGTCGCGTCGCTAGATGACGCGGCTCGCGAAATGAACCGGCTCGCGTAAATGAAACTGTTGCTCGCCTCGACGTCGCCGCGACGGCGGGCGCTGCTCGAGGCGGCGGGCATCCCGTTCACGGCGGTTTCGCCGGAGGTGGAAGAGACCGCCCCCGAGCGCGGCGACCCCGCGGCGGTCGCGCTGGAAAACGCCGAGGCCAAGGCGCGCGCGGTACGCGGCGATCTCGTGCTCGCGGCCGACACCGTTGTGGCGTTGGACGGCCTGCTGCTTCACAAGCCGCGTGATGACGCCGACGCCCGCCGCATTCTCCGCGCGCTATCGGGAACCACGCATGTCGTCGTGACCGCGATCGCGCTGCGGGTTCGTGGCGACGTTCACACGGCGTGTGTCGAAACACGCGTGACGATGAGGTCGCTTTCCGACACCGAGATCGACGCCTACGTCGCCACCGGTGAGTCAAAGGGCAAGGCGGGCGCCTACGCGATTCAGGAGCACGGGGACCGGTTCGTGGAGCGATTGGACGGTCCTTACGACAACGTCGTCGGGCTGCCGATGGACGCCGTCCGGGAACTCCTGCGGCGGGTCTGACCGGCGCGGCCGTTTTTTGCAGCGCGTCACCCCCACCGCTGCGTAGAAGAGAGGTGCATGCGTTGTGGCCGCCGCGAAACATCTCCGTGACCGCGCCCGCCGCCCGTAGAATCCGGAGCCCCATGAGGCGCCCCGCCAGCACGCTCCTGTTCGTCTTGCCCCTGTTCACTGCGCTGTTGCTGGGGGCGATGTGGCTTCTAGGTTGCAGCCCCGCGGCTCCGGAGGTCGAGCCGGACGATCGGATCGATCTCGGCAAGGTTTTCCAATCGTTCCCCGCCGGCACGAAGTCCGCTGACATGCTCGCGGTCATCGACGAGGGGCTGGCGACGCCGGGACACGGACCAAACTCCGTGCGGTTCATTCTCGTGCGCGACGGCGGACGGCACCTACCCGCGTACGATCCGCGTGTCTTCCACATCGTGATCGGTGCGGGGCGCGAGTTTGAAACCGGGTCGGTCCACATTCAGCGCCGTTGGAACATCGGCGGATCCGTGCACGGTCGCAACGAGGAACTCGACAAACACGCGCTCGGGCTGGCGATCGAAGCGGGCGCGCCGCGACCCTACGCCGATGAGATCGTTGCATCCATCCGGGAGGTGGTTGCGGCCGTCAACTCGCGCGTGCCGTTGCATCCCGATTGCATCGTCTCCATGAACGAGGTCCCCTATGCGCACAAAGACCCCGTCGGTCCGGACGAGGATCTTCTTGTGCAGGCGGTACGCCGTGGCCTGCCGCTGCCGCCGGTGGACCGCACGATCGTCGTGGAGTCCAACACGGGACCGATCGACGTCGGCGTGGAAGTTCGGGACAACAACATCGGGATCTACACGGGCATGATGATGCGGCGCAGCTTCGGCGGCGAATTCCGCGGAATGCTGTTTGTGTATCCGCACCGTGGGTCCCGCGCGTTTTTCATGCGCAACTGTTTCATCCCGATCGCGGTGGCCTACATCCGCGAGGGCGTGATCGATCAGATCTACGAGATGGCGCCGCAAGCCGGTGTGCCGTCGAGTCGGATCCGTCGCCACGAGAGTCAGTCCGCTATCCGGTATGCGCTCGAGATGCCCGGCGGCTGGTTCGCCAAACATGGCGTCGAGGTCGGCGCCAAGATCGACGGTCTGCCCAAATAGGGCCCGCAACAGCGCTACGGAATCGCGTGTTTCTTGATCGCTTGGGTCTAATTAGCGTTCCCGACACCGCGCGCATGAGAAACAGACGATGGAAGAAACGCTCCTGAAATTCACGGCGAACGACGTGACCATCGAGCTGAAGGGCTCGGAAGATTTCGTCGAACGTCAGATCCAGTTCTTCAAGCACTACCTAACCGACGGGTCCGAAAACGGCGAGGCGACGCAGGTCGCCGCCGAGCGTCCTGCCCTGGCGGACTTCTTCGAAGCACGAGCATCGAGAAGCGGTCGCGGCGCGATCCAGGAAGCGCTCCTGCTGTTTGGGTTTTTCCTCCAGGAGGTCGAGGGGCTTCCGGAGTTCAGCATCGAACAGGTCGGTGGGTGTTTCGGTGTGGTGGGGCGGCCCATGCCCAAGAACCTCCACCACGCGGTCGGGACGCTCAAGCGCAAGCAGAAGTGGTTCCTGGAAGGCAGCAAGCGCGGTCTTTATCGCGTGAGCGACGCCGGCAAGAAACTCGTCCGTCCCGCGTAGTCTGCCCGCTCACGCGTGCCCAACGGCTCACGCCGTTGGAGCCAGATGCTCGAAGCGTCTGACATGCGGTCTTAGACGCTGCCGCGCGGTGGCGGCGGGCGGCCATAGCCGCGGAGCGGCGGACGGAGGGTGCCCCGGATTGATACGGCGCTGGTGGATCTAGAGGGCCCTGTGCGCCGATAGGGACGGCATGCGCAAGTCCTCGATGGCGATGGCGGCGACGGGTTTGATCGGCACCGTCTTGATGATGATGATGTCCGGCGTCTACCTCTCGCACCTGCCCACGGCCAACGACCTTGCGGAGCTAGAAAAGCAACTCGCCGAACAGTGCCGCGTCTTTCTCGATCCGTCGTCCGAGCTGGAAGTGGACT
>JAZFYD010000100.1:0-14095 GCA_036443405.1 Planctomycetota bacterium | reverse complement strand
ATGTCCTCGAACGTGTCGTTCGTCTCGAAGTTGAGCTCGAGCTGGCTTCCCATGACATCGCCCGATTGCGAAACGATGCTGTCGGAACCCGCCTTCAAGAAGACGACGTATGAGCCGAACTCGCGGAATCCGGCATCCGAACGGTCTGTCACTTGGGGAAGACGCGGGACGAACACGACACGCTCGCCGGAGACCAAATAGTCACCGATCGCGCGGGCAAAGTTCGACCCAGTCGAAGTCACCTGAACATTCTGGATCTTCAGGCGCTCCGCGAAGTCTTGTCCTTCCCGGACAGCCGCCGAGAACGTAAAAGTGAGTACCCGGTTTCGCGGCAAGTTGTCCTTGCCGGATTCCAGGAACTGCACCATTTGGAATCCTGCGCTTCCGTCCTTGCTACTGGAACAGGCGCCGAGCAGGGCGGCCACTGCTAGGGCCGCTAATGCACTCTTGAGCATTGAACAAACCTCCTTGGTGGTCGAGACGTTGCGTCTCTCCCGGTCCTGTCTGTGCCGAACCAACCGTCCTAGTGTAACTTAGTTACCGGCAACCTCATTGCCGCAAAATAGAGTACATTTTTCCTGCTAGGACACGTGCCAGTTTTTGGTTTTGGCGCCTTTCCCATCGACCAGAACGGATCCGACTTATGCGCCAGAGAGCACCCGGCACGGTTGGCGGGCGGACCACCGTGGTGTCCCTAACCATCTTGTCTGCAAGCACCTATGCGCGTTCCGTTGCCGGAGTCGCCGAACGAGGCAACGCACGGTCATCCCGAACGTCCCCCAACGAATCCATGAGACGGGGGGGGATCTGGTGGCATCGCGTCAGATGTCGTTGCCACTACGAAGCTGCGCGACATCAGGGGAACACGCCTTCGGTTCCATGCCGGCCACCAAGTTGCCAGCAACACATATACCGTTAGACACGATTGCAGACCTGCGGCCAAATTAGGCCGCTGCTTTGGCTTGCCTCCGATCCCATCTAGTGAAGGGCTCAGCACGCCAGGAGAAAGACGTGCATCCAGGGGCCTCGGGACCTAATCCGACCTGGTCATCGTGATCGCCAGCATTGCTACCAGCGCGTCGAACGCCAGCAGGGTGCATGCGATCACGCGGATAGCGCCCCAGTACTGTGGCAGGAGGTAGCTCGCGAACGTCTCGCCTTCGGGGAAGGTCGACGGATAGCTGGCGTTGGCGAGCATCAGATAGCCGGCGACGATCAAAAGGCGGGTCGCCTGCGACAGCGCCACAGCGAACGGGTTCGCGATGATGTTGATGCTTCCGAGCAACGCGCCCAACCCGATCAGGATGTAACTCGACAACTCGGCGCGGTGCACCGAGAAGTCGGCCGCCTTCTCGAACAACTGCATGGCGACCGGCGAGTGGTCCGAGTCCAGCGGCACCACGAGGGAAAAGACGAGAAGAAGCGCACCGAGACCGCCCGCGAGTTGCGCCGTCAGCAGTTTCGGCCGCGCCACGCGCATCCCCGCGCCCAGATAGGTGATGAGCAATGCCGCCAGGCTCAATCGACCGAGCCCCGCGAGCATCAGCGGCTCCGCGAAGTCGTACCCTTGGCTTCCGAGCCCCTTCCCCACCCCGGCGTGAAGCGCGGGCAAGGCCGCCGTCGCACCCGCCACAATCAGCAGGACGCCGTGCCGCCAACGCCCGTCCTCCCGGAAAATCAGCCCGGCGAGCAGCGCGGCGAGCGCTGTAAACGTGCCCAGCATCAGCCACGCCTGAAACGGCCCGGCCTCGTCGCCCCCGGCCGCCAGCGCGTTCCACAGGAACACGGGGCTGTCATCCGTCGGCACCCGGATCGGCGTGACGCAGGTGACGAGGAGGATCAGCCCCCAGAACTTGTCGTAGCCGATGCGGTTGTTCGTCTTGGCGCCCATGAGCCTCGAAATGTTAACCGCTGGGGGGACGCGTATAATCACCGGGCTTACGGGAACAGCAGGCCGCCGCCCCAGGGAAGCAACAACCCAGGAGAGCGGCATCCCCGGCGGAGCGACATGGAACGTCTACAGAAAATCCTCGCCCATTGCGGCGTTGGGTCACGACGCGAATGCGAAACCCTCATCGAGCAGGGTCGCGTCGAAGTCAACGGCACAGTGGTCACCAAACTCGGAACGAAGATCGATCCGACCACGGACGAGCTGAAGGTCGACGGCGAGCGCGTCAAGATCGAGGACCGCGTCTACTACCTCGTGAACAAACCGCGTGGCCACATCAGCACGAGCAAGGACGAACATGGCCGACCGCGCGTGATCGACCTCGTCCGCGAGGAGAAGCGCATCTACACCGTTGGCCGGCTCGACGAGCAGTCCGACGGCCTGATGCTCCTGACCAACGACGGCCGAATCGCGAACGTCATCTGTCACCCGCGCTACCAGGTCGACAAGACCTACCGCGTGACGGTGGCCGGAGGCGTGTTGCCCGACCAGATCGAGCGCATCGAAGAGGGCGTGTGGCTGGCAGAGGGTCGCACCGGACCGGCGCAGGTACGCAAGGTAGACACCAAGGGTCGCAAGTCCGTGATGACGGTCACGCTCTGGGAGGGCCGCAACCGCGAACTGCGCCGCATGCTCGCGAAGGTCGGGCTCAAAGTGCAGCAACTCACCCGCACCGCGATCGGGCCGCTGCGCATGGAGGGTTTGCCCAAGGGCAGCGTGCGCCGGTTGACCGTCGCGGATCTCAGCTTTGCGCTGCACCGCCTCGAAGACGGTTGGAAGCCGCGCGAGATCACGGTGCCCAAGAGAAAACCGACGCGGCGGCCCCACGGCCACGCCAAGGGCGGACGTCCGCCGCGCGGCGGTGATTCCCGCGGACAAGATCGGACCGCGAGCCGCGACAGCCGGCCCGGTCCGAGTCGCACCGGCCAGGGCCGCAGTGACGGAGTTCGCACGGGACGGCCCGCGCAGCGGGACGACAATCGCGGCGGGCGAACCGGCGGGAATCGGGGACAGCGCCCGCAGCGCTGAGGGACCGCCCCCAGTGCCACTCATGCCACTTACGTTGAGCCACTAGGCGAATACAGTTGGTTTTGTTGGTCCCCCATCCCAAGCTGCCGGTCCGCATATCGAGTCTGGAAAACGGCCTGCGCGTACTGACGTCCGTGCACCGCGCCGCCCCGCTCGTATCGGTGTGGATGCACTACGGCGTCGGCAGCGGCGACGAAGGCCCCGGCGAGCGCGGCCTCGCCCACTTCCTCGAGCACATGATGTTCAAGGGCACCGCGCGACTGCCCAAGGGGGAGATCGACCGGCTCACGCACAAAAGCGGCGGCCACAACAACGCCTACACGATGTGCGACGCAACGGCGTACGACTTCGGGCTCCCTGCCGAATCCCTCGACCTCGCGCTGCGCATCGAGGCGGACCGCATGGAAAACCTGCGCATCGATCCGTCCGAGTTCGAAGCGGAACGCGGCGTGATTCTGGAAGAGATCTCCACGGCGCAGGACAGCCCGGAAGGCCGGCTGCAGGAACGCGTGGACACGCTCACGTTTCCGAATCACCCGTACGGACACCCGATCCTCGGCCGGCGCACGGACGTGGAGGCGTTTACGCCGTCCGGGCTCGAGAGTTTCTACTCCCGTTGGTACACACCCGCGAACGCGACGCTCGTGATCGCCGGCGACATCGACGAGGAAGCCTGCCTCGCGCGAGTGCACGAACTGTTCGGTGCGATCGCGGCGCGCGAGACCGCGGAACGCTCGGTGCCGCCGGCGCCCGCGGGCCGTCCCGCACGGGAGATCCTGCGCGAACCGGTGGAGGTCCCGCGCCTGCTCTTGCACTTCCCGAGTGTCGCGGTTTCCGATCCGCACGAGGTGCCGCTCGAATGCGCCGCGACGCTGCTGGCTTCCGGGCGTTCGAGCCGTCTCTACCGCAGGCTGGTCAACGAAGGTCTGCTGGCCCATGTACGCGCGGACAGCGAAACGCGGCGCGGGACCGGAGTGTTTTGGATCGACGCGGAGGCGCATCCGGGCGCCGACCTCGCGGCTATCGAGGAAGCGCTTTTTTCGGAACTCGCCAATCTCGCGGCGGACGGCCCCGCCGATCGCGAGCTCGAGCGTGTGCGCCACTCCCTCGAGGCGGGTCGGATCTACCGCACCGAGACCTGCGCCGACTCCGCCGAGGATCTGGGCGACGCCGCGTCGGTTCGCGCCCTCGACGCGTTCGGCGACTACCCGGAGCGGCTCGCATCGATGACGGCGAAAGACGTTGCCGAAGCGGCCGCGGACGTCCTCGATCGGGATCGCGCGGTGCTGGCCTGGTCGACGCCGGAGGGCGGTGACTCTGGCCCAACGCCTGACGGCGTTGGAGCAGCGGGCGGTTCGCGATGAAACCGCCGGAGCTGAACACCCGGCGGTTCGTGCTGCAAAACGGCATGACGCTTTTGTGCGCGCGCCACGATGCCGCTCCCGTGCTTGCGGTTCGCACGTTCGTGGACGCCGGCCAGCGCTTTGAGACAAGCCCCGGCGTGTCCGCGATGACCGGGCGCGTGCTCGGCGCAGGCGCGGGCGAACGCACCGAGACCGAACTGTGCGAAGCGATCGAGTTTCAGGGCGGCACGCTCGAAACGAGCGGCGTCGGCTTCGGGATGAAATTCCTCTCGCGCGACATGGAGTTCGCGATCGGCATCGCTGCGGATCTTCTGTGCCGGCCCGGATTCGACAAAAGCGCCGTGGAGCGCGAACGCCGCATCGCGTTGAGCGAGTTGCAAGCTGAAGGCGACCGCGCCCGCCAGCGCGCGTCCTTGAAACTCAATGCCGAGCTCTACGGGGATCATCCGTTCGCACGGCACGCATACGGATCGGCGGACGATCTGCGCGCCATCGACCGCGATGTTGTCGATTCGTATCACACGCGGTTCTTCCAGCCGGGCAATACCCTCCTCGCCATCGCGGGGCGCATCGACTTCGACGAGGTGCATGAAACCATCGCGAACGCCCTCGGGGATTGGCCCGACCTCCCCGTCTCCAAACCGGCGGTGCGGGAACCCCCCAAGATCGGCGCGGCGCGCGAGCACCTAATCACCGTCGCGCGCGAGCAGGTCCATCTTTACCTCGGGCACCTCGGCATCCGCCGCACCGATCCGGACTACCTCGCGCTCTCCGTCCTCGACGCGATCCTCGGCAGCGGCGCCGGGTTCAGCGATCGGTTGTCCGCGCGTGTGCGCGATGAACTCGGCCTCGCGTACACCGTCAACGCGACCATCACGAGCAGCGCCGGCATGGAGCCGGGGCTGTTTCGCGCCTATGTGGGTTGCGCCCCGGAAAACTGGCAGCGCGCCCGCGAGGAGATCCTCGCCGCCGTGCGGCGCGTGGCGAGCGAACCGGTCAGCAATGAGGAGATCGAGGCGGCGCGCGCGCATCTCGCGGCCAGCTTGCTGTTCGACCTACAGACCGCCGAGGACGTCGCGATCGCCCTGCTCGCCATCGAGCGTTTCGGTTTGGGGTTCGAACACCCCGCGCACTACATGAAACGCCTCGATGTCGTGACCCCGGACGACGTGATGATGGCCACGCGCCGGCACCTTCATCCCGACGCCCTCACGACGATTGCACTCGGACCCGTTTAGTCCCCTTATGATGAGCCGCTCATGATCCCGACGCGGAATCCTTGATGAGCCAGATTCAGAGCGACGACGAAACGGTTTTCGATCAGGACCAGGCACCGGAGCCCGAGTCCCACGAACCGCCCGGGTCCCACGTTCACAACGGATCGGTGGTCGGACTGAAGGGCCTCTGCAAGCGATACGGCGACTTCGACGCCGTCGTCGATCTCGATCTCGAGGTGCAGGCCGGAGAGATGTTCGCGCTGCTCGGCCCCAACGGCGCCGGCAAGACGACCACCATCCGCATGATGATGGGCATCCTGCAGCCGACCGCGGGGTCCGCACGCATCCACGGGTTCGATTGCTTCACGCAGCGCGAGCAGGTCATGGCGGAGGTCGGCTACCTGCCGGACGAGCCGGTGTTCTACGACTACCTGCGCGGACGCGAGATCCTCCGATTCGTCGGCGAGATGCGCGGCCTCGACGCCAAGGAGGTCGATCGCCGGACGATCCCGTTGCTCGAGCGCCTCGAGCTCGGCGACGCGCTGGACGAGTTCGCGACGAACTACTCCAAGGGGATGAAGAAGAAGCTGGCGATCACCGCCGCGCTGCTGCACGAACCGCGGCTCCTGATCCTCGACGAGCCGACCAACGGCCTCGACCCGTTCGCGACGCGCACACTGCACGCCGTCTTGCGCGAACAGATCGAAGCCGGACGATCGGTCTTTTTCAGCACGCACCTGCTCGACCAGGCCGAACGCCTGTGCGACCGCATCGGCATCGTCTACAGGGGCCGGCTCGCCGCGCTGGGGCGAATCGAGGATCTGCGCGCGAAGCTCGCACCTGGCGGAACGCTCGAAGAGATCTTCTTCAGCGTCACCGAAGAGAACGAAGCGTGAGCCGGAAGCCGCCGGGCACGCTCGGAGTCGCGCTCATCCTTTCGCGCGTCGGCCTGCGGCGCTCGATCAACCGCACGACGTCCCGGATGTCGGTCGGCAAGAAGTCGCCGCGGTCCGGAACCGCGCGCAAGAGCTCGCGATCCCTTCCGATCCTCATCATCTTCGGCGGGATATTCCTGCTCAACGGCGTGTTCGTGAGCGGACAGCTGCTCACGAACCTGACGGACCAGATCACGAACGTCGCCTACGAACGGCGCGGCGAAGAGGTGCCGGAGGACAGCAACTGGGACATAAGCATCCTGCCAACCGCGGGCGATTGGCCGGTGGATGAGGAAGTGGCTGACGCCGTCGGGGTCGCACTCGGGATGCTGCTTTTCGTCCTCACGGTGGCGCTCTGTTTCATGAGCCTCGGACTGCAAAATCCGGAGCTGGGCCAGACGCACTGGTCCATGGAGTGGCTGTTTTCGTTTCCGATCCGCGCGAACGGCGTGTTCCTCGCGAAGATCGGCGAGTACGGGCTCGTGAACTTCTTCGGCTGGTTCATGTACCTGCCGCTTCTGTTCGTTCCCTTCTTCGCCAGCGGCTTCGGCTGGTGGTCGGCGCCGATGGCGTTCCTCGGGGCGCTGTACGCCAACCTGCTGGTCGGTTGCTTCCGGTTACTCGCGGAGGTGTGGCTGCGCAAACGATTCTCGCCGGCGCGCGTGAAGAACTTCCAGGCGCTTTCGACGGTCGCCGGCATGGTCGCCTTGATGATGGCGTTTTTCGTGGCGCTGCGTCCCGAGGTGCCGGCGTGGTTCACCGTCGCGGCCCTCGACGCGCCGTTCGCCGTTGTGGGACTGCCGCCCGCGGCTCCCCTGCTCTGGGTGTACTCCGCTTGGGCTCCTCTCGTGCTTGTGGTGTTCCTCGCTGTCATCGCGGATCAGACCGTGCGCGCCGCGGCGCGACTCGTGCGTACCGGACTGATAACGACCGGCGGAAACTACGTCGGTGTTCGGACCGCGCCCGGCGCGGCGCCGCTGCCCTCGACGGACACCGGCCGACTGCGCGGAGTGCTGGGCAAGGAGGTGCGGTTGCTGATGCGCGACCGCAACTTCATGGTCCAGACGCTCGTGTTGCCGCTGGTGATGATCGGGATCCAACTCGTGGTCAATCCGTCGTTCGCGAACGGCAACATGTCGGGACCGCAGGGCGCCGTCTGGGCGTTCGGACTCGGCGCGTATGTGCTGATGTTCGGCGCGATCGGCGTGTTGGCGGTCGAGCGCAAGAGCCTCTGGCTGCTCTACACGTTTCCGAAACCGATCGATCGCATCATCCGCGAGAAGGTTGTGATCTGGGGCGTGGTCGGTTCGGTGTACGTGATCGGCGTGCTTGCGCTCCTTTGGCGGCCGGATGCGGACTCCGGCGTTTCCGTCTGGATATCGCCGCTGCTCGCCCTGTACGGCATCTGGCTGTACGCGTTCATCGGAGCGGGTCTCGGCACGCTTGGAACGGACCCGTTTGCGGACGACGAACAAAAAAGGGTGCGACCCGAGTGGGCGCTGCTCTTTTTCATGCTCTGCGGGTTCTTCGGCTGGGCGATCTACGAGGACTCGCTCTGGACGAAACTCGTGCTCGTCACGCTGACGACGCTGGTCGGTTACGCGGTCTGGGTCAAGGTCGCCGAGCGCCTGCCGCTCCTGCTCGATCCCACGGCGATGCCCCCACCGCGGATCGGAATGGCGGATGGCCTGATCGCCGTGCTCGTGTTCTTCATGTTCATGAGCCTTGCGGTCGCATTGTTCACGTTTGGCTTCAAGATCGAGGGCGCAGATGCGATCCCACCGGCGTACGCGCTGGCGGCGTTGATCACCATCGCCCTCACGCTCTACATGTATTGGCGGATGAAGCTGCCGAACCTCTTCCGGTCGCTCGGGATCGCGCCCGACCCGAAGATCCTGACTTCCGTTCCTATGGGAGTCGCGGCGGGGCTTTGCACGTCGCTGCTCGGCATCGTGGTTCTCGTTGTGCTCAAGCTGTCAGGCGCCCTCGACAATCTGCCGGAGCCCGAGATGGTGCCCAATCTCGAAAATGGCCTCGGCGGGATCTGGAAGTTCGCGCTGCTCACCGTCGTCGCCGCCCCACTGTGCGAGGAGTTCCTATTCCGCGGTGTGCTCTACCGTGGCATGCGAGCCACCTTGGGCGTGAAGGCGTCGATCATCTGTAGCGCGGCACTGTTCGCGTTTGTTCACCCGCCGCTCGGGTTCGTGCCGATCTTCGCTCTCGGCGTGGCAACAGCGTTGCTCTACGAGAAGACGGGCAGCCTCTGGGCGTCGATGGCCGCCCACGCAACACACAACGGCGTGATCGTAGCGCTCGCCGCTCTGGGCCAGACGTTCGCGTCGTAGGCACAGCGCGCGAGCCTACGGACAGTGCCTAGGGCCCCACGCGATTGATCGCTAGAATGTCCGGTTCGAAGCCCCTATAGCTCAACGGATAGAGTGGCGGCCTCCGAAGCCGTAGATCTAGGTTCGAGTCCTAGTGGGGGTACCAAAAGGCCGGGCGCCAAAGTGCGCTCGGCTTTTTCCTTGGCCTTGGCCCCGGCCTCATGCGCCGGCCCCTCCTCTCGGACCCCGTGACCACTTCCTCGTGGTTCTACTGGATACGCCGCAACCGCGCACTATGAGGCCCGAGGATAGTGGTCGGGGGACCGAGAGACGTAGGGCCCGACGCATGAGGCCGGGGCCAGGGCCGAGGTTCTTGTTTCGTTCCGAGTCCATTGACCCTCAGCTCTGATCCGGAACCCCCCAACCCATCCGTAAGATACCGGGGTGCCCGCATTCGATCCCCGCAAGGACGCCTACGCCGTGCTAGGCGCGCACCCGGACTCCACCACCGAGGAAATCGAGGCGGCGTACCGGCAGGCGGCACGGGCCTGGCACCCGGACAAGTCGCCGGCGCCGGATGCGGCCGACCGGTTTCGCGAGGTCTGTGAGGCGGCGGACATCCTGCGTGAGCCGGCGACACGCCGCGACTACGACCTGGCGCGCCGCCAGTTCTACGGCGCGCCGCCCAAACGCTCGAAGCCCCAGCGCCCGACCGAGCCGGTGGCCTACGCGCCGATCCCGGCCAAACCCGCGTGGCTGGAACGCGAGGTGCGCATCGTGCGCGACTCCGCGATCTTCCCGGTCCAGCCGCGAAAAAAGCAATTCCTCGGCGAGTTGGCCGCGGCCTTGTCGGTCACCAGCCTCGTCGCCGCCATCGTCACGGGCGACCTGCTCTACGCGTTGCTGGCGATCTTGGGTTACGCGATCCACCGCGTGCACGCCCAACCGCCCGAGCAGGCGCGCATCGCCTGGGCAAAACTCACCCCCGGCCAAAAACGCGCGGAGTACAGCTCGCTGGACCAACGTGTCGGCATGTTCGCGCGGTACGAAGTGCCGTACACGCAACTCCATGTCGGCCTCACCGAACTCCGCCGCGGCGTCCGCCTCGAATTGCGCGGGTTCCCGGGCGGGCCGCTGATCCTCCATCCGCGGATCAAGCTCCACGAAGAGGCCCGAAAGTTCGGCCGCGAGTTCGGTAGGTGGATGGGTGTTCCTTTCGTCGCGACGTAGTCGCCACGAAAGGAACCCTCGGCCTTGGCCTCGGCCTTATGCGTCGGACCCCTGCTCTGCGGCCTCGGCCCTTTGCCTCGTACCTCGCGCACGCCGAGGGGAACGAGGTCCAGGGCACGAGAGAAAGGGTTCGACGCATGACGCACGAGGCCAAGGCCGAGGCCTCACTGCGCAAGCTACGCTCACAACCCAACGCGTTTTGCGTGGTAGCTCCAGTTGCTCGGGTCGATGCCGAGCAACCGCGCCGCGTCGGCCTTCTTGCCGCCGGTGCGCCGCAGCGCCTCCTCGAACAACTCGCGCTCAAACGACGTGACGCGCTCCTTCAGCTTGAGCGAATCGCCCGCGGCCTCGGCGAGCAGCGGCTCGATGTCCGGCGCGTCGATGGACTCGCCCGGCGCCAGAAGGCGCGCCATCGCGATCACGTTGCGCAATTCGCGCACATTGCCCGGCCAACCGTGCTGCGCGAGGCGCCTCTCGGCGGCTGCTGTCAACGTCGCGGGCGCGGCGAACGACGTCGCGAGCGCGCGCAGATCCTCGGGCCGCTCGCGCAGCGGCGGAATCGCGATCGGCAAGACCGCGAGCCGGTAGTAGAGGTCCGCGCGAAACGTGCCGTCGTCGACGCGCTCCTTCAGCGCCTCGTTGGTCGCGGCGACGACGCGCACGTCCACTCGGCGCGTCGCCGTGCCACCGACCGGCCGCAGTTCGCCGGACTCGAGCGTGCGCAGCAGCTTGGCCTGCGCGCCCGCGCTCAAGGTTCCGACCTCGTCGAGGAACAGCGTGCCGCCGTCGGCCTCGACGAAATGCCCCGGCCGCGCACCGACGGCTCCCGTGTACGCGCCCGCCTCGTGGCCGAACATCTCGACCTCGAACAGAGACTCCGGAACCGCCGCGCAGTTGACCCGCACCATCGGTTCGCCGCGCCGCACGCCGCGATCGTGGATACACGTGGCCACGATCTCCTTGCCCGTGCCGCTCTCGCCCAGGAGCAACACGGGATCGGTTCCATCCGCGACCTGCGCAACGAGGTCGAACACGGCCTTCATGCCGGGCGATTCCGCGACGACCCCGTGCGGCGTACGGAGCGCGTCCCGCTCGCGCTGGAGGCGTCCGCGCTCCGCGGCTTTTTTCACGCGTTCGACGATCACGTCGGGTTCGACGGGCTTCGTCAGGAAATCGAGCGCGCCGGTTCGCATGGCCTTCACCGCATCGGGGATCGTGCCGTGGCCGGTCAGCATCAACACGGGGCGCGAAGCGTCCCGCTCGATGAATCTCTCGAGCAACTCCTGCCCGGAAAGGCCCGGCAGGCGCAGGTCCACGAGAGCGACGTCGAACTCCGACTCGTGGAGCGCCTCCTCCGCCGTCGCGCACGCGCGCGCATCCATGCCCGCATCGCGAAACAACGCGACGAGGCTCTCGCAAACGTAGGGTTCGTCTTCGACGATCAGGACTCGGATCATGCGCTCGGCAACTCGATGGTGAAGCAGGCGCCGCCGGCCGGGTCGTTTTCGGCGCGGAGGTCCCCGCCCACCGCCTTCAAGATGCCGTAGGACACGCTCAAACCCAAGCCGGTTCCTGATCCGCGCGTGAAGAAAGGGTCGAACAGCCGCGGCAGGTCCTCGGCGGCGATGCCCGGACCGTTGTCCCGCAGGCGGATGTGCACGCGGCCGTCGGCCGCCTCAGCGGTGACGTCGACGTGAGGGGACTCCGTATCCCGCGCCGCTTCGCCTGCGTTTAGGAACAGATTCAAGAGCACCTGCTCGAGCGGACCGCTCGCGCACGCGACCAGGACACCTCACGGCCATTCGAGTTCCGCGGTGAGGTTCTTACAGCCGGGAGCGTATCGTGCGAGCTCCAACGCGCGGGCGAAACTCTGGACGAAGTCCGCGCTGCCGGCTTCCGCGTCGGTCCGCGCGAACCGCAGCAAGTCGCGCACGATGGTCCGGATGCGTTCCAACCCTTCCTGCACTTTGTCCGTCTTGCCGAGCCGCATCCAGTTCGCGATGCCTTCGAGCGGGTTATTGATCTCGTGGGCGATGCCGGTCGCCAAGAGACCGATCGATCCCAACCGCTCGCTGCGCGCGAGACGCTCCTCGAGCGCCGCACGCTCCTGTGCCCGCACTTGGCGCTCCAGAAAAACCGCACAACCGGCAGCGAGCAGGAACAGCCCCAACAAGACCGCGCCGTAAGCGAGCAGCGCTCCGCCTTTCAGCCGCGTCACACCCACCGGCACCCGCACGCGCCACCAGGCGTTCTCCGGCCCGAACTCGTGAAACGTCGCATCGATCTCCGCTCCGAATATGTGCGCGCCGTTTCCGTCATGCAGCGCGGCACCCGCATCAAGCAACGGCGCCAAGAACGGCTCCGCGTACACCGTCAGGACCAGCGTGCCCTCGGTGGCCGTGCGTGCCGCGTACCGAAGGACGTGGCGCAGGTCGGGGTGCACGTCCTTGCGCTCGACATCGACTTCGAGGCCGGAGACCGCCACACGATCCGCCGGCGGCGGCGGCACCTCGCGCCGGGCGTCCAAGCGGCCGGGCGGCAACTTGGCGACGATGTGGCCGAAGCGCTCGACACGGTGAATCTCTTTACCGGCGGCGTCGAAGCGCTGCGCGGAGACGAGGCCGCGAAACGAAGCGAGGTGGCGCGCATCCGCGCCGGCGGTTTGGCGGGCGAGGTGCAGCGCGTGTTCCTCGAAACGCGCGAGATCGACGCGCAGGCTGGCGGCGAGCACCCCTGCTTCGCCCTCGGCGTGGGTGCGCGCCTGGGAGTTCGCAACGGCGGCCAGACCTCCGAGCGCGCCCAACACGGCGCACAAAAGCAGGATGTAGGTCCAGCGCCTCACGCTAGCTCACTCCATGCGGATCGTGTGGGAGCCCGCCGAGACGTCTTTGAGCACCTGTTTCTTGCCGCCGGGCCAAACGATGGCGATCTCGTCGGCCTTGGCGTTCGCGCCGAGTCCGAATGTCAGCGTCAACTCGCTCTGGCTGAGGTAGCTGCCGCCGGTTCGCACGACGCGGCGCTGGGTGACGCCACCGGCCGTCACGCGGACGATCGCGCCGAGCGCGTCCGGGTTGCGCCCGTCCTGGTGGAGCCGAAGCCGTAGCGACCGGTTCGCACCGTCGGTCTCGCAGCGCATGAGCGTGGGCCGGGCGTACTCGGAGCGCGCACCGTTGGACGTGAACACCAGATCGAGGTCGCCGTCGTTGTCGAGGTCGCCGGCCGCGAGACCGCGCCCGACCATCGGCCTTTGAAACGCCGCGCCGACGTCCAAGCTGACCTCGTGGTAACGGCCGCCCTTGACGTTCTTGAAAAGCTGCGGCGTCTGCGCGTAGATCACCTCGGGTTTGACCTTGGTGACGCTCGGCTCGATGTGACCGTTGGCGAGGACGAGGTCGCACCAACCGTCGAGGTCCGCGTCGAGCGCGAGCAACCCGAACGTCAACGGGAGCAACGTCGCGTGACCGATGCGGGCACGGTTCGCGTCGTCGCGAAACACCGGCGTGCCGCCGCGCGAGTGCTGCACGGTGTAGACGCTCACCGGCTCCTCGCTGAAGTTTCCGATCTTGATGGAGACACTGCCGTCGTTGCGCCAATCGACGGAGTCGGTGCCCATCCCCGCGCGCGCTTGACCGCGGTCGTCGTATGCGATCGCCGCGGCGATTGCGGATTCCTGATAGCGGCCGCAGCCGCGGTTCATGTACAGGAAGTTCTGCACGGTGTCGTTGGCGACGAAGACGTCGATTCTCCCGTCGTCGTTGTAGTCGTCGAGGCAGATCGACATCGATTTACCGGGATCGCCGGTGCCGCTGAACCCGCTGCTCTTGGTCGCGTCGCGGAAGCTTCCGTCCTGCTCCTGGAGGTACAAACGCGGCCAATCGCCCGGGTAGAGTTGCGGCCGCGTGTAGGACTTCTCGCCGCCGGTGACGGTCGCCTCGACGTCCGTCTCTGCGGTCCATCGCACGTAGCTGACCACGAGGAGGTCGAGATCGTCGTCGCCATCGGCGTCGAACCAAACGGCGCCGGTGGACCAGGACGGGTGCTCGACGCC
>JAZFYD010000099.1:0-9794 GCA_036443405.1 Planctomycetota bacterium | reverse complement strand
GGAAAACGATTCGCTGGATCGTTTTCCGGCTATCGCGCGTTCGGGCTCACTTGCCTCGGTCCCTTCCGCTTACCAGGCACCGATCGCGGGTGGTCGTTGTTGCGCATCGAACGACCCGCGGCTTTCGACCCCTTCGCTGTCCGAAACACAACTCAACGGTCCGGGCAGCTGGACGTTACTTCGCAACCCCGTCCAAAAAGATCCCGCAGATCGTGTCGGCAAGCTCCATCGGCGTTCCGTCGCGGGATTCGTCGTACCAGGTGTAGAGCCAGTTCATCATGCCGAAGAGCACGAACACCGCGACGTCCGGGCGCTTGTTCTTGAACTGCTTCTTGCGGTCCATCTCCTCGAGCACGCCGCGCACGAGCCTTACGTAGCGGCGCTTTTTCTCGCCGACGCGTTCGGCGAACTCGCCGTTCAGCGTCTCGCTCTCGCGCGACATCACCTTCATCTCGCTGATGTTGCTTCCGAAAAACTGCAGGTGCGCGCGCACGATCGCGCGGAGTTTTTCGCGCGGTTCTTTCAGCCCGGCCAGCGCCTCCGCGTGCGAATCCAGAAGCGTCCCGAACGCCTCGTTCTGGATGTCGAAGAGGATCTCGTCCTTGCCGCGGTAGTAGTAATAAAGCCCCGCGAGGCTCATCCCCGTGGCCTTGGCGACGTCCCGGATCGACGCGGCATCAAAGCCGCGTTCCGCGAACACGCCCGCGGCCATGTGCCGGATTTCCGCCTTGCGATCGGGGTTGGCCATGGCCCGGATTGTACGGAGTTTCTGCCCAACGGCGTGGGTTGCGCAACGATCGTCTCGGACTCGCGCCACAATCTCAGACGCTTCAAACGTGTGGCTCCAACGGCGTCAGCCGTTGGGGAGACAACATTACCGCGCGTACACTCGTCGCCCGATGCGTTTGGGTGCTCACGTTTCCACCTCCGGCGGCATGCCGAATGCCGTGGCGCAGGGCTTGGAACTCGGCTGCGAGGCGATCCAGGTGTTCACCCGCAATCAGCGTCAGTGGTTCCCCAAACCGCTGGATATCGAACAGGCCGCCGCGTTCCGGCTCGACGCCGCCGGGGCCGGCTTTCACGACGGCACGGTCAGCCACGCCTCCTATCTGATCAATCTCTGCGCGACGGATCCCGCGATCCTCGAGAAGTCCCGCATGGCATTTATCGATGAACTCGAACGATGTGCTGCGCTGGGCATTCCCTATCTCTGCGTACACCCGGGGTCGCACGTCGGCGCGGGCGAGGACGCCGGGTTGGCCGGTATTATCGAGAGCCTGAAAGAGGTGCTTGCGGCCACGCGCGGCAAGAAGGTGATGGTGCTCTTGGAAAACACCGCCGGCCAGGGCACCAACCTCGGCCACCGCCTCGAGCACCTGGAGACGCTTCTCAAGGGTGTGCGCAGCAAGCGCGTCGGCATCTGCATCGACACCTGTCACTTCTTCGCGGCGGGATACGACATCGCTTCGAAAAAGGGCTACGACGCAGCGTTTCTGGAGGTCGAGTCCCGCCTCGGGCTCGATCGCGTCCGCGCGTTTCATCTGAACGACTCGAAATTCCCGCTCGGGTCACGAAAGGACCGCCACGAGCACATCGGCGAGGGCGAGATCGGCGCTGGCGCATTCCGACGGCTGGTGAACGACCCCCGTTTCCGCGATCATCCAGGACTGCTGGAAACGCCCGGTGGCCCGGAAGGCTACGAGCGCAACCTGGCCGTGTTGAGGAGAATGCGAAAGCGATGAGCGAACGCGACGATTTGGAACTCGACTGCGCGATCGTCGGCGCGGGGCCGGCGGGACTCGCCGCCGCGTTGCGTTTTCAGGAGCTGGCGACGGAACACGGCGCCGGTGATCTCGCGCTCGCGGTGCTCGAGAAAGCTTCGGCGCCCGGCATGCACAGTTTGAGTGGGGCGGTCATGGACCCGCAGGGCCTCGACGACCTCCTGCCGGGTTGGCGTGACATGGACCCGCCGATCGAGGCCGAGGTAGCGGGCGAGGCGGTCTACGCGCTGTCCGAACGCCGCGCGTACCGCATTCCCGTGCCGCCTCCCCTACGCAACCACGGCAACACCGTGTGCAGCCTGAACAAGATGGTCGGTTGGCTCGCAGGTGTCGCGGAGTCGCGCGGCATCGACATCTTCCCCGAGTTCCCGGGGCGTGACCTGATCATCGAGGACGGTGCGCTCAAGGGCATCGTGCTCAACGACCAGGGCATCGACAAGAACGGCCAGAAGAAGTCGAGCTACATGGCTGGGGCCGAGGTGCGCGCGAAGGTCACGATTTTGTGCGACGGCGTGCGCGGCAATCTCACGAAGCTACTGTTGCAGGAGTTTCCCTCCGCGACGATCGACCGCAACGCGCCGGACTACGAAACCGGCATCAAGGAGTTGTGGAAGGTGCGGCCGGGTTCGTTTCCCGCGGGCAAGGTCATCCACACACTCGGGTGGCCGCTGCCGTCGAATGTGTACGGCGGTTCGTGGATCTACGGGATGAAGGACGACGTCGTTAGTCTCGGCCTCGTCATGGGGCTCGACTACGAGGACCCGACGTTCGACCTGCACCGCGAGTTCCAGCGCTTCAAGACGCACCCGCTGATCGCCGGCATCCTCGCGGACGGGGAGGTGATTCGCTACGGCGCCAAGGCGATTCCGGGCGGCGGCTACTACGCGATGCCGCAGCTCTACGGCAACGGTTGGCTTTTAGCCGGCGACGCGGCCAGCACGGTCAACATGGCGCGGCTGAAGGGCATTCACCTCGCGCTCAAATCCGGCCAGCTTGCGGGCGAGGCGGCGTTTCACGCCGTGACGGCCGACGACGCATCGGCGGAGAAGCTGAGCTCCTACGAGGAGGCATTCCGTAAGAGCTGGGCCCACGAGGAATTGCGCAAGACCCGCAACTTCCGCGCGAGCTTCAAGCGCTGGTCGCGTCCGCGCGCGATGCTCGAGGTGGCGACGCAGACACTGCTGGGCGGGCGCGGGATCTACTACGACCGCCTGAAACACACCGAGGCGGTGCACGAGGCCACCGGCCCGGCACGTCCGGCGCCCGCGTCGATTCCGTTCGATGGCAAGCTCACGTTCGACAAACTCACCGACGTCTACCATTCCGGCACCAGCCACGAGGAGGATCAACCGGCGCATCTTCTGGTGCGCGATCTCGATCTTTGCGTGAGCCGGTGCACCGAGGAATACGGCAACCCCTGCCAGTACTTCTGCCCGGCGAACGTGTACGAGTTCGACAAGGCACTCACCATCAACTTCGCCAACTGCGTGCACTGCAAGACGTGCGACATCAAGGATCCCTACGGCATCATCGATTGGGTCACGCCCGAGGGCGGCGGCGGTCCGGTCTACACGGATCTCTGATGCACGAGCAACGATGGGATCCGTGCGCGTAGCGATCGTGCGGCCGGCGGATCGACCGGCCGGAGGTCTCGGCGAACTCTTCGGCGCCGCGGGCCGTGGCATCGCAAGCGCGGGTGGCGAAGCGGTGGAGTGTCCGGTCGACGGGCCGGACGCCGCGGTGCGGGACGCGGTGCTCTCGTCCAACGCGGTCCTGGTGCTCGCGCCGGCGGTGTTGTTCGGATTGCCCGGCGGCGTGAAAGCGTTCCTGGATTCGTTTTTGGAGCTGCTGCCCCGTGGCGCCCTCATCCCGAAGACGTCGAAGATGGCTGCCGGCTACGTGTGTGTGTTCACACCCGACGATCTCGACCAGTGGGAGCCGGTTCACTCCCAACTGCGCTCGACGTTTTTGTTTTTTGGGATGAACTTTCGCGGCGGCGTCGCGTGTCACGACGTCAAGGACACCCATCTCTCGATGGCCGCACGGCTCGGGGAAGCGCTGGTGACACCGACCGGTTCCGATGTGGGTTATCCGCCCGAGTACCTCGAAGGGGCGCGCGAGTTCAATGCGGGGCGCTACTTTCCCGCGCACGATCTGTGGGAGGCGGCGTGGAACGACGCGAGCGGAGATCGACGCCGGTACTTTCAGGCGCTCGTGCAACTCGCGGTGGCGATGCACCATCACGGGCGGGAGAACTGGGCAGGCATGGCCGGCTTGCTGGACGAGGCCTGGGCGACGTTGGACGGGCTTCGTCCGCATTGCGTCGGCGTGAACCTCGATGAACTTTTGACAAGCGTGGCGCCGTGGCGGGCTCTGGCTCTGGCGCGCACGGGGAAACCGGGTACCGTGACGCGCGTTCCCACGGAGGGGCCCGAGATCTCGATCGAGGGCGTCTGAGTCGGCACGGCCATGCACATCGACATCGACATCGAGGAGATCACCCACGCGTTCCCGCGACGCCTGCCGGTGTTTCCGCTCAGCAGCGCCGTGTTGCTGCCGGGCGCAGTGTTGCCCCTACACATCTTCGAGCCGCGCTATCGGGAGATGGTCACGGACATGCTCGCCGCCGAGTCGCTCGTCGCGATGGCGTATCTCGAGTCGTGCGAGCCGGAGATCTATCAGACCCGTCCGCCGTTTCGCAAGACGGTGTGCGTGGGGCGGTTGCTGCACCACGAAGCGCTCAAGAATGGGCGCAGCAACATCGCGTTGCTCGGCATCGCCGCCGGCTTCGCCAGCGAGATCCGCGACGATCACGCCTACATGACGGCCGAGGTCACGCTCCGCGAGGATGCGTTGGACGGCGAAGTGGATTGCAGCGACGCGCTCGCCCGGGCGTTTCAGGCCAGCGGCGCGGCCGAACCGCCGCTCGCCGATCTGCGTGAGCGACTGCTGCCGATCGCCGGCTCCGAGGGCATCACCGCCGCGCTCATCAACAACTGCGCGTTGGCCGCCCCGATCCGCGCCACCGAGAAACAGGGCCTGCTCGAAGAGAGCGATGTGCTCACACGCCTGGACATGCTCGTGCGCCTGCTGGAACGGCCGTGGCAGTGGAACTAGGCGTTCCGCCGGGCCCGTTTCCGTGGACCGCAGCATGGTAAGGTGCGCCGGTGGCTGATCTGGAAAACACCTTTTCCTGGTCGCTCTCCCGCCATCGCAAGTTTGGCGACTGCCCGCGGCGCTACTGGTTTCACTACTACGGCTCCTGGGGCGGTTGGGACCGCGACGCCGACGAGTTCGCGCAGGAAGTCTACCGGCTGAAAAACGTCACGAACCTGCACCTCATCGCCGGCGATGTCGTGCACCGCGCGATCGAGCGGACCCTGCACCTTCTCCGCAACGGCGCCGATGCCTCGGTCGACGACACCGTCGCGTGGTGCAAGACCGAGATGCAGAAGTCGTTTCAGGAATCGCAGCAGGAACTCTGGCGGGAAAACCCCAAGCGGTACACGCGTCTGTTCGAACACCACTACGGCCCGAAACCCACGCGCGACTTTCTCGTGAAGATCGCGCGCAAGATCGGCGAGTCCGTCCGCACATTCTTCTCCTCGACGAGTTTCGCGATCATCAAGGAGACGGACCCGAACGAGTGGCTCGCCATGGAGACGCTGGACAGCTTCGAGTTCGAGGGCACCAAGGTCTACGCCGTCCCCGACTTCGCCGTCCGCCACCGGGGCGAGGTGTTGCTGTTCGACTGGAAGACCGGCCGGAAGGACGCGCGCAACACCGACCAGCTCGTGCTCTACGCGCTGTTTGCGGCCGCGAAGTGGGGCGTCGATATCCGCAGCATGCGTGGCGCGCCCGTGTATCTGATGAACGGCGGCAACTTCGACTCTCGCTCAGTGGGTCCGGAGGATGTCGCGCGCCTCGGCGACATGATGCGCCAGTCGATCTCCGAGATGAAATCCCGACTCGACGATATGGAAGCGAACGTCGCGTCCAAGGATAAGTTCGCGCCGACACCGGGATTTGTGTGCCGATCGTGCTCCTTCCGAGGGGTTTGCCCGGAAGCGTCGTGAAACGCCGGGTTTTCATCGGTGGCGCCGCCAGCGTGCTGGCGCTCGTCGCGTATCTCGTGGCCGCGCCGGGCGAGCGTGTGGGCCGCTATACCAAACCGGCCACCGCCAAGGTGCTCGAAGCCTGGAAGAGCCACTTCGAAGCGAAACGCCACCTCGTGCCGCCGCCGCCGGTGTTGCCGAGCGGGGCGCCCGATGGCGTGGACTTCACCGGCGAATACCGCTTCGGCAAATACGATTACGACCTGACGATCACCCAAAAGGGCCGTCGAGTCGTGATGCGTTCCGGCGGCGTCGATCATCAGGACATCGGCGGGGCTTTCGACACCCTCGGCGAGGGATACGTGCAAGACGGCAAGGTTTACGTGCGCTGGTGGTGTTTTGACCTGACGCGCAACTTCGCCAACACCGGCGGCGCGGAGATCTGGTTCGCGGACAAGGCCAAGAACCGGATCGAGGTGCGCTACTACCACGACGCCGACGAGAAGATCGAAGAGGGATACGGCGTGCGCGTCGGCACCGCACCGGGAGAGAAACTGCACTATCGGATTCGCGTGAAACAGCCGGTGCGAACGTACGACGAGGCACGGGTCGTACGGGGGACGGTGCGCGGCCGCGACGGCGAGGCGATTCACGACGCGCTCGTGCTGCGCCGCCACGAAGAGGGCACATCGGTCCGGACGGACGGCGCGGGCCGATTCGAGATGCGCTTCACGCGTGTGCCCACGGTTCTGATGATCTCCGCGGGCGCACGCGGCTACCGCAACAAGGTCGAGTCGATCCTGTTCCAGGAGTTTCGCGAGTTGCACTTCGTGCTCGACCCCGTCGGCACCGAGGATGACCCACGATACGTTTTCGTAAGCCCGACCCCCGACCGGAGCAGCCGCGACCGCTGGGAACCGACCATGGGGAAAAAGGGCTTCGACCTTTGGCGCTGCGGCAACTGCCACAGAAACTCCTACGACGAGTGGAAGTTCTCGCGCCACGCCTGGTCGGCCAAGAACGCGGTGACCAAGGCGGTGTTCGAAAAGGACTTCCTGCCCGCGCTGTCCGCGGGCAAGGCCACGGGAGATGTCGGGCTGTGCACCGCGTGTCACGCACCGCAGGCCGCGCTCGATTACCAGAACGTGCCGTTGAACGAGGTGACCGGGATCGCGTTGAAGGGCAATCACTGCGACTTCTGCCACAAGATCCATCACACCGACGACCTCGACGCGCCCGGCGTGCGCGGATCCACGGCGGTGCGGCGGCCGTCACCGGACGACGACTCCGTGCCCGGTCTGATCAAGCGCGTGTACGGCACGCTGGCCGACGCGGACTACCTGATGATGGGGCCGACATACCATCCGTTTTTCGGGACGAGTGCGTTGTGCGCCGGTTGCCACCAGTACACGACACCGACAGGACTGCCCGCGCTGCACACGTACCGCGAGTGGGGGCGCTGGGCCGCCGGTAGAAGCGAGCACGAAAGTTGCCAGAGCTGCCACATGGCCGAGGGCACGAGCTACGAACGCAAGCGCGTCGCGAACCGCATCTGCATCAACGCGCTGCGCCGCCCCGGCAGCCAGATCCACCACCACGGATTTGTCGGGCGCGAGATGGCGAGCAAGGCGCTCGAGGTAAAGGTCACGGCGCGCCGCGGCAAGAGCGGCATCGAGGTGAATACCGTCGTGATCACCAAGGACGTCGGCCACAAGGTGCCCACCGGAAGCTCGGACAAACATCTCCTTTTGGTCGTGACCGTCACGGACGCGTCCGGTGTCCACGTCGGTGCGCTCGAGGGCCCGCGAGTGCCGGAACACGCGGGCGGGTCGGCCGACATCGACCTTGCGAAGATCGACATGCGTGTGGCGGCGGGCGATCTCGCCGGATTGCCCGGACGGGAGTTCGCGCTGGTGTTTGCCGATGAAGACGGCCACACCCACGTTCCGTTTTGGCGCGCCAAGACGTTTGTGCGCGACACACGTCTCGAACCCGATTCCACGACGTCGGTCCAACACCGTTTCGCCACCGCGACTGGCAAGCTGACGATCCGCGCGGAGTTGTTTCACCGGCTGCGCATCAAACGCGACGACGTCGCAGCGGACCTCGAACCCGGCAAGAACGGCGTGAGGCCGCTGGATCTGTTGGTGGGCGCGGCGACGGTCGAGTTGGACTGAGCGGCGTTCGCCTCACAGTCTCCGCAAGTTCGTCCGTTACCCTGATCCGCCGCTTGCTGCGGGGCGACGGAGGATCGGCGCTGCTTTTTTTGTCGAGGATCGGTCACACTAGTTGCATGCGATCCATAGGCGTTTTGTTTCTGCTCGTTTGCCTGGTCGCCGCGCAGGACGGCGGCCGCGACACCGGCAAGGAGGGCAAGCCCGTCCTCTTTGTTCGTTGGCAGCGTCTGCCCGAGACCGGAGTGATCTATCGCGCGTGCTGGTCGGCGCTTGAGCCCTATTTCGGTGTGTTGTCGCGCAAGCGCATCCTCGATGTCGACGCCGATCCGGAGCGCGGGCGGTCGCTGCTGGCGGCGGAGAAGGGGGCTGCGCTCGTCGTGGCGTTCGACGCTGAAAGCGCGAAGCTCGTGAAGGATCAGCTGCCGAACGCGGCGCTGGTGTTGGTCGGCGCGGACCAGCAGGCGTTGGTGCCGGCCCAGGCCGACCGCGAGTTGTTGCTGCGGTTGATGCGGCTCCTGAAACCCAAGCTCCGCCGGGTCGCGCTCTTCGGCGATCCGAGCAAACTACGCGACGTCACCGTGAAACGCTGCACGAAACCCGCGGAGATGAAAGACTGCGACGTGGTCTGGATCGCGGAAGGTGCGCACATCGGCGCGCGGGAACTTCGCAAGTACGCGGACAAACTCGGGCTTCCGCTGGTCAGCACCCATCCCGCGACGAAACGCGGTCTTGCAGCGTTGCACGTGCGCCCCGACGCGGCTGCGGTCGGCCGTCGCACCGCGTCGGTGGTTCTGCGTCACCTGCGGGACGCCGCGCCGCTCAAGCCCCAGAAAAACGTGCGCCGCAGCGTCGTCGCGCTCGATCTGGGCGCGGCCGACGCCGCCGGCTGCCGGGTGTCGTTGCGGCTGCTCGCGCGCGCCGACACGATCGGGAGGACGCGATGAGCCTGTTCGGTCGCATCGCCGGGACCGCCGTCGCCCTGTTCGTCGTCGGCGGATTGCTCGGCCTGTTCGTGTGGCGCCCCAGCAGCCGTGCCGCGTTCGAGCAACGTACGGAGACGTTGCTTACGCGCACCGAGGGTGCGTTTCGGGCCATCGCGGGTTCGGTCGTCGAGGACGTCGTCGGGTACAGCGTCGATAGTGCCGCGAGCGCGGGCGAACAGCGCGCACGTTCGCTGGCGGATCTGCCGCTGGAACTCTACACCGACGCCGACGGCCGCCTGGATGAAAGCCGGTTGCGCGAGGCGTTATTGCGCCTCGTCGCGGACACCAAGCGCACGCTCCCGGAGAAGACCGCGCTCGTGCGCGGCGAGATCCTGCGCCGCACCGGCGAGGACGTGCGCGAACGTCTCGAAGGTTTGCGCGCGGAGCAGGGGCGCGCGGCTGCGCTGCACGGGGAGCGCGCCGCTTGGCAGGCGGTCAACGCGTGGGGCGGGATGCTGCTCGTTCTCTTGGCGCTCGGCGCGCTCGTCCTGGATCGCATTGTCGTGCGGCCGGTGCGCGCGACGACGGACGCGGTCGTGAGTTTCGGCCAAGGGAACCGCGGATCGCGCGCGGTCGTTTCCGGAGGCGGCGAGATCGCGGCGCTCGCGGGTGCGTTCAACGACACCGCCGACGCGGTCGAACGCGCGGAATCCGAAAACGCCGAGCTGCGCGCGCACCTCGCCCCCATGGACCACCACCGGGTTGATCCCGACATACTTGAGGAGCACCATGTCCTGGGCGAAGCTAATCTTGAGTTCCTCGTCGACCATGGCCCTGCCACCGTATTTTACGACGAAG
>JAZFYD010000098.1:0-4037 GCA_036443405.1 Planctomycetota bacterium | reverse complement strand
CTCGAGGAGGAAATCGATGATCGGATGCGATCCCCTGGATTAGAGCGAGATGACCCGCCACTCCTTCAACGAATCGACATCGAACCCTTGGGCCTTGGCGACCTCCTCGAACGAAACACCGGAGGCCAGGGTTTCCAGGATCGAGTCGAGTTTGCCCTGGATCTTCTTCTCGATCGCCACTTCGGCCTGATCGGGATCTTCGATGTGGGCGACGACCACCTGCCGCCGCTCCTTCCGGGTGAGGTCGACGGCAAAGTCCAGCCACCGCGCCTGAACGCTCTCCGGGAAGCGGCCCTTTCCGTCGATGCGAAACGCCGTCAGGATTTCGCTGGGGCGCGCGCCGAGGTCGTATGGAAGGGGCCTGATCATCGCGCCCGGATTGCCGGAATCGAGCTGGCTAAGGATGAAGTAGTTGAGGATTTTGCGCTCGAGCCCCTTCAAGAACCCGAAGTGAGTGTCCCCGGACTCGAGCAGCTTCTTGCGAAACCGAGCCTCGCCGCCCATCTGCTCGATCTCGCGCTCCATCAAACCGGCGACCTGCTCCTTCGTGACCTTGATCCCCAGGAGCTCGCCGATCCGCAGCTGCAGTTTGTCGCGCAGGACCCCGTCCCGGGCACTGCGAAACAAACCGATCGCGTCTTCGTCCGCCACGCCCAGTTCGCGCACGATGTCGCGGCGCGTCACCGTTTCGGCGCCGAAAGTGATCGGAAACCCCAACTCGTCGTGGCCGTCACCGCCTTGATCGCCGGGTCCGGGGAACTGCGCGGCGGCCGGATCCCCCTGTGCCGCGACCGGCGGGACGAGGAGCGAGATGGCGACCCAAACGGCGGGCCAGAACACGCTGCGCATGGCCGCAAGGATAGCAGCGGCGGCCAACAGCCGATCGCGTTTCAGCTGTCCGCCAAGCGCCGCAGAAAGGCCTCCAGCGCCGCCTTCGGCGACGGCGGAGAAACAGGTTCGGCGATGACGACGAGGCGGTCGTCGACCTGGCGCAGACTTCGTCCGAGCCGCCCCCGCAGAAACGGCAATGCGACGTCCGGATCGCGCATCGACATCTGGAGCACGCCCCCGCGTTCGAGGGAGAAGCGGCCGATGCCGTGGGTCTGGCCGAGCACACGCAACCTGGCCACGTCCAACAAGAGCCACGCAGGTTTCGGGAGGGGACCGCACCGGTCCTGCAACTCGGCGACGATGGCGTCGAGGGTTTCGGTGCTCGCTGCGGAAGCGACTCGCCGGTAAAAGCCGAGCTTCAGGGCAGGATCGCCCGCATATTCGCCGGGCAGCGCGGCGGGGACGTCGAGATCGACATACGTGTCCGTCGCCTCCGACGTCGGCTCGTTCTTGATCTGACGCACCGCGTCCTCGAGGAGGCGGCAGTAGAGCTCGTATCCGACCTCGGCGATGTGGCCGCTCTGCTCGGCGCCGAGGATGTTGCCGGCGCCGCGCAGTTCGAGGTCCTTCAACGCGATGCGGAAACCCGCGCCGAGTTCGGAGTGTTCCTCGATCGCGCGGAGCCGTTTTTCGGCGATCTCGCGCAGACTGCGATGCGCTTCGGGCAATAGGAAGAGCGCGTAAGCCTTGTGACGGCCGCGGCCGACACGCCCGCGGAGCTGATGGAGGTCCGCCAGGCCGAAGCGGTCCGCGCGATCCACGATCAGCGTGTTCGCATTCGGGATGTCGAGCCCCGACTCGATGATCGTCGTGGCGACGAGCACGTCGATCTCACCGCCCACGAACGCGAGCATCGCGGGCTCGAGTTCGCGGCGCGGCATCTGCCCGTGCACGACGGCGCGGCGCGCGGAGGGAACGAGTTCGCCGATCATGCGATCGATCTGATAGATCGTCTGCACGCGGTTGTGCACGAAGTAGACCTGTCCGCCGCGGCGCACCTCGCGCTCGACCCACGTCTTGATCAGGTTTTTGTCGAGCGGGCGTACCTCGGTTCGCACCGGCATGCGCCCCTCCGGCGGCGTCGTGAGGTTCGAGATGTCGCGCAGGCCGAGCAACGCCATGTTGAGCGTTCGGGGAATCGGCGTCGCCGTCAGCGTGAGGACGTCCACCATCGCGCGCAGCGACTTGAGCTTTTCCTTGTGCTCGACGCCGAAGCGCTGCTCCTCGTCGATGACGACCAACCCGAGGTCCGGAAACTGCACGCGTTTCGACAGGAGGCGATGCGTTCCGATGACGATGTCCACGCCGCCGTTTTTGAGATCTTCCTCGATCGCGCGCGCCTCCTTGTCCGTCTTGAATCGGCTCAGCATCTCGACGCGCACCGGATACCCGCCCATGCGTTCGCGAAACGTGGTGAAGTGTTGCACCGCGAGCACCGTGGTCGGGACCAGCACCGCGACCTGCTTGCCCGATACCACCGCGCGGAACGCCGCGCGCATCGCGATTTCGGTCTTGCCGTAACCGACGTCGCCACACAACAAGCGGTCCATCGGCCTCGCGGTCTGCATGTCGGTCTTGACCGCCTCGATCGCGTCGAGTTGGTCCGGGGTCTCCTCGTACGGGAACGACGCCTCGAACTCGTGTTGCATCGCGTCGTCGGGCGGGCACGCAATGCCCGGACGCTTGCGGCGCATCGCCTGCACCTCGAGCAGGCGAACGGCGAGATCGGTGACGGCCTTCTTGACGCGGTCCTTCGCCTTGCTCCACGCGGCGCTGCCGACCTTGGCTAGGCGCGGCCGCGCGCCCGGCGACCCGACGTACTTCTGCAGCAGGTCGATTTTCGTGACCGGGACGTAGATGCGCACATCGTTCCGAAACTCGACCACGCAGTGTTCGATGGGTTGGCCGCGTTTGTCGATGGTCTCGAGCCCGCGGAACACGCCGATGCCGTGCGCCAGATGCACGACGTGTTCGCCGGGTTGCAAGTCGAGGAAGTCGTCCAACGCGCGGCCGCGCGGGCGTTTCGGCGCCGGCCGGCGTCGCGTCAGATGTTGCAACAGGTCGTCGTAACCCAACACGGCGAACCCGCGGCCGGGCAGTTCGAAGGAACGGCTCAGCCGCCCGGTCAGAAACTCGAGGTTCGCCGGCAGCGGTTCACCGATCAGGTGGCGGACACGCGTTTCTTCCGCTTCGTTGCGGCACGCAAAAAACACCCGCGGCACCGACTCCCCCACCTCACGAATGCGCTCCGTCAGGCTCTCGGCCGACGCGGTGACGGGTTCGACCTGGCGCACGCGCAGGATCTCGGAGCCCTCCGCCAGCGAATCCAGGTCGGCACCCGGCCGTCCCTTGACCGCAGACCGTTGTTCTTCGTCACCCTCGACCAAGAACACCGGCGCGGACGAGTCGAAGTGATCGAGCAGGCCGCAAAACTCGACCTGTTGCGTGCGCGTCGAAAACGAAACCCGCTCCACCGACCCGGTGGCTCGCTGGGATTCCGGATCAAACCGGCGGATGCTCTCGAGGTCGTCGCCAAAAAACTCGAGCCGCACCGGCGCGGGAAACCCAGCCGGGAAGAGATCGAACACATCGCCGCGCGAACTGAATTCGCCCGGAGCGGTCACGAGCGTCGCCCGGCGCCAGTCCTCGCCGGCGAGTCGCTCCATCAACTCTTGCGGACCCGGTTGGCCGGCGCCGCCGGGTTCGAGCACGATCCGCGATTCCGAAAGCGCCTCGCGTGAAGGCGACGGTTGCGCGGCGGCTCGCTGCGAACTCACCACGATCGGCGCGGCGCCGCGGTGCAAACGTTCGAGCACACCGAGTCGCAACAAGCCGCGTTCGTCGTCGTCGAGATCCGGGAACAGGAGAATGCGATCGCTCCCGATCCCGAACAGCTCGAGGTCACCGCGCAGGTCGTCGCTCTCGGTTGCGTCGGGATGGAGCACCAACGCGGGCACGCGATCGGGCAACAACGTCGAGAGCGCGAGTCCGAGAGATCCGCCGTACAGACCGCCGGTGCTGTTTCGGCCTCCCGCACTGTTCCGGCCCCCGCCGCTGCCGCGACGGCTCGCGCCTGATTGCGAAAGCGCGAGCAGCCGGCTCCACTCGGGAGCGCCGTCAGGCGCGCGGCCGGGTTTTTCCACACC
>JAZFYD010000097.1:0-36810 GCA_036443405.1 Planctomycetota bacterium | reverse complement strand
AAGACGAAGACGAAGACGAAGACGAAGAGAATAACCAAGAAAAAGAGGAGCTAGCCGGGGGCTCGATGCGATGACCACTCGGGAGAGGAATCACGCCAATAAGGAGTCCTCTGCGACGACGCAGCGTGTGCCCGACAGGAATCCGGAGGGTGAGGGTCTTCGGCGTTCAAGAGTTTACTGGGCGGGTGATCTTGGTCATTGGCATTGGATAATCGAAAGAACGTGAACCATGCGTACGTCCGCACAGAACACCAAGAAAGCTCAGCAGACCAAGCCTGCCGAACCTGTGAAGCCCGGACGCGTAGTATCCGGACTAAGCCGCGAGGTGAACCCCATCCTTCAGTTGCAGCGGACGATCGGCAATCAAGCAGCACAGCGAATGCTAGAGGACAGACCAGGCGCAGAACTATCCTCACATGTCAATGAAGCGATTGGCTCTTCAGGGCAGCCTCTCGGACCGGAAACTCGCCGTTCAATGGATAAGCGTTTCGGTCATGATTTCAAGGGGATGCCGGTCCACGCAAGCGCACGGGCAGTCATACAGCCGAAGCTGACGGTGAACACCCCTGGAGACAAGTACGAGCAGGAAGCCAATAGGGTCGCGGCACAAATACTTCGAATGCCCGATGAGGAGTTTGGGCAAAACTCCACACGACGGTCGGGCTCCGCGGTGGAGCCCAAATGCGCCACGTGCGGCGATGTGGAAGGGTCTCCCTTTCCCAAAGAGCGTTCATCAACCAGGATGCAGCGCCAGTGCGACAAGTGCGCTGAAGAGCTCGACGCGCAGTCCAAGCCGACCATCTCGCGCATGGCGACTCCCGGCACGGAGGCTAATTCCGTCGCTCCGGCGGTGCAGGACGGAATCCACTCCATAAGGGGCGGCGGTGCCCCGCTTCCTCAGTCCGAACGCAGCTTCTTCGAACCACGATTCCGCGCCAATTTTGGTGCTGTACGAATCCACGCGGGAAGCCGGGCCGACTCACTGGCAGACATGATCCAAGCTCGCGCCTTCACGGTCGGCCAGGACGTCGTGTTCCGATCGGGCGAATACAGCCCTGGCACCGCGGCTGGACGCGGGCTCCTGGCTCATGAGCTGACCCACGTGGTGCAACAGGGAGGCGGCCGCTCGGCGGTTCAGCGAACCGTCACCTTGACCGACCCCGCTGGCGCGGCGCCCCAACCGGCCGGATTTATGGGACCGCCGCCCGACCGTGCCACGTTGTTTCAAGGTTGGCTGGATGAGCTTTGCTCCGCCGGCAGCTTTTCGGTAGATGCGGCGACCGGTGCAGTCACCTCCACGAGCCGGGCCACCTTCTGTGGGGCCACACCAACGCGGGGGCAGGCGCATCAGACGACCTCTACGACGCCGACCGGCTGCGAGTGCCTCTGCGAGGCAACTGAAACAGGTGCAGGATCCAAGACTATCGAGGTCCAGATCGACGAAAACATAGCTTTTACCTCCGCTGCCGGCGCAAGCGTTGTCCCGCTGACTGTCGCAGGCGGCGCGGCGACGGCTCATGTCGGGGCTGATGACAAGGTTGTCGCCAGCCGTGGCTTCGGTTTTGCCACCCTTACGGGTGCCGGCGACACGAGTCCGAGAGGGGCGGGTACGGGCATCAGGAACCAATCGGTGCGGATCCCGGATTGGTTGGCATTTGGTCATGAGCTGTGCGGCCACGCACTCCCGCAAGCAGGAGTCACTCGCGAGGAACACTTCTCGACACCTCAGGGCGATCGATCGGCCATCGACATCGAAAATCAACTCCGACGGGAGCACTCAACGGTAGCCGATAGTCTGGGAATTCGCCATGGCCAGTTCCGGGCACCAAACGCTGCTGGAGTCGACACCAGCCACGAAGGCAGTGTCTACCGAGTCGCCTCAGGCGAGACCCTATCGGGCATCGCAACCAAGCTTGGTATCCCGGTTGCCGATATGCTCGACCATATTTGGCGCTCCAATAGCGATCGAATCACGGCAGCAACCCAGGGCACTCTCGCAGCCGGCGAGGAGTTGTTGATCGAGGGCATCGATTGGCACGAGGTGATCTCGGGGGAAAATCTGTCCAGCATCGCAACGATCTGGAACATCTCACTCGGTGCGATAAAGCGAGCCAACCCGCTGGTGACCGGGCCGAGCTTTACCATCCGTCCTGGGGATCGCCTGCTGATCCCGGCCAATTGAGTGAACGATGTTCAGACTTGTTCTGCGCGCTTTCGTGACTGCCCAGATTGTGGGGCTGGCGCTTTCGGCTTGCGGTGCCGTTAATCAGAGTCAAGTGACCGACCTGTGGTGTATCTACCCTCGTTTGAGATGCAGAAGGGGGAGCAGATGAAGTCGATTCCAGCTCGAATTTCGGCCCCGAGCCCCTCGCTCTCGACGCGCGAATCGGGCGGGTGGTGGTTGGCGGTGTCCTGGACAATCCACAATGACGGTGACCGAGCGCTGTATCTGCTTATCACGGGCCCTGGCCCGTACAAGGACACCAGTCCCCTAGTGCTCGATCACACGATACAGGAACCTGACCCGAGCCTCTCTCCTTTGACGCCGAGACCGATCTCGTTTCGGAAGATTTCCGCGAAGAGTTCGGTGGATCTGCCGGAACGCTACGCCCTACCGGCCTGGGATTTTGACACACCGCGGCCGGTGCTTGGGCGCTTTGGAACCAGCACGAAGCCCCCCGGGGCGGACTGGGAGAAGAGTCAGCCGTGGCAGCTCATCATGGAGTGGCAGCAACCTCTCGAATCCGAGCCCATCATCACTCGCGCGCCCGCGGGCATGAAGCCTGGCTAGTGTATTTCCAAGGTTGATCGCGTGGTCGAGAAGAGCACGGGGCATTCGCTGGTCGCGCAGATCAACGCATCGGCACGCTGAGGCCGACCCCGACGATGTGCGTCCAGGGTCCTTTGCCGAGGAGGTCGGTGGCGACGGTGTAGTTGACGCCGACGCGGAATCCTTCAGTGTGCACGCCGACGTCGACCAGCATCGGTACCTGGACGTTCGGGACGCTGGCCGGATTCTCCGGATCGAATAGGGCGCCCGTGCGGATGTCGAGGAACAGCGGATACGCAACGCGGCTCAGGCTGAGACCCACAGTCGGCCCGACAAGGGCCGAGTTGTCCTGCGGGTTCCAGATCGACGTCATGCCGATCTGGGGATAGAGCAGGCCCAGCAACGGCGTGTTACTGACGCGCCGGTCATAGCTGAGTCCGATGAGGAAATCGGGCTGCGGCGGCAGGAAGCCGAACGGCAGCCCGCTCCAGCGTTCGACAGGTTGAGCGTAGGAGGGCTGCCGTACGCCGTTTGGCCAGTAGGTGCAGCCGCCGCCGAACTCCAGATTCACTAGGTCGGCGAAGTGCTGGTAGTGCCGAGGCCGAACTTGGGCGCCACTGTGCATGATGGACGGGCTGTCTTGAGATCCCTGCGTTCCGAAGAGCGAGGCCCAGGCGTTGTACTCGTCGGTGATCTCGATCGTGTGGCCGAACTCATGGGCCGGGACCGGGTGAACCGGGCCGGCGCCAACGTCCTGCAACTGGTCGTCATCGATGTCGAGTTCCACGTGCTGGGTCACCGGATTTGCGAAAGCGCGAACGTCGCGGTCGCTCACGGTCACGGAGAAGCCGGGGCCGCGCCGCCGGCCCAAGCCCACGCTCATGTCAACCAAGACGCGGATGCCCTTCGGATGGCATGAGCACTCATCGCTATCCGGGATCAGCGGCATCTTGTCCGACCACCTGTCCTCGATCTCGCGCTTGGCCGCCGCCATGTAGGCCAGCTGCTCCGCCTCGGTCTGGCTTGTCTCGAATTTGAAGAACCAACGAGGCCGATAGTGGAGTTCGCATGCGTCGTCGTCCAGCGTGTAAGTCCCGCCGGTATCGCTGCCCCGGTAAGTTCGTCGTTGAAGAACCGCCGTGCCGGCAGCCGAGCCTGAGCTTCGGCGCTGTTGGGCCACGTGGCCGAGTTCGTGGCCGATCAGACGCAACCCCTCGGAGGTCTGGGGCGCGTATTGGCCGCGGTTGAAGACGATGTTGTCCCCAATGGTGAAGGCGCGCGCGTTCGCTGCGCTGGCCGCCGCCGGATCGACATGGATGCGCACGCCGCCGAGGTCACGGCCGTAAACGGGCTCTGCGAGCGAACGGATAGACTTCGGTAGCCGGCCCACGGCACCGGCCGAGGGCACCGCTGTCTTCGGGCTCGTGTCCTGCAGACCGATCCGGGCGAATTCGTGGGCCTTTCGCTCGGCCTCTTGTTCCGGAGAGCCGGAGGAGGGTGTGACGCGAACGTGGTCGGGACTGCCGGTTACAAACCTCGAGAATCGTTGCAGTCGCGCGCGATCCAAGGGACCGGACGACCCCGGGTCGTTGTTTGAACACAGCCGCTGCAAGGCCTGGTTTCCCAAAGCCCGCTGCGCCGTCAGAATCTGTCCAACGGCTCCGCGCGCCAGCCCAGCAGGTCGGTTCGCACATCCCACCCGAGACTCCGTAGTGCGGTCGCCAAGCTTTCTGGCACGGGCCTTTTCGGGCATGATGCCTCCGTCGCTGCATCACCCTAGCACGAACGAGAGGTCTGGCTCACCGCGTTCCCAAGCCCGCCAGCCTGCGCGGTGTTCGAAGCGCAGTACGAGCCCACCTCGCCAAGGTGCTTGCCGACGAGGACCGGGGGGTGCGCTACCGCGGCCGAGTCGAGGGCATGGGTGAGTTCCCGTCACTCTCGGTCGTCGAATTACCTCGCCCCGGACGAGGCCATCGGCCTCTTCCGGGGCGGATTTGTTTTGGTGGCGGGAGTAGACGGGACTCGAACCCGCAGTGGCAGCTACGCAGCCACTGCAAGTGGCGGCAACGTTGTCAGGGGGTCAGAGACCCCCTACGGCATCGGCTTGCGCCGCTGCCTACTCCCACGAGGCCGCAGGTCGGAGCCCCTTTGCTTCTGGCCCAACGGTCACGATGCGGGAGCGCACCAACGCCGTCAGGCGTTGGGCCAGAGACAGCACTCCCGGTCGCGCAAAGCGCGACTGCGGGCCTTTGGCCTGCACCAAACGAAAAAGGCCCGGCGAATGCCGGGCCTTCGTGTGGCGGGAGTGACGGGACTCGAACCCGCGGCCTCTAGCTTGACAGGCTAGCGCTCTAACCAGCTGAGCTACACCCCCATGTGGTTGATCGGGAAATCGTAGGCGGCGGTTCTTGGATGTCAACCAACTCCGATGCCCGGCGCCAACCGGGCAAAAAGACACCCGCCGCCGGCCGCTTCGGGGCCGGGGCGGGCTCGAGTTTTCGGGGTTGGGGCTGGATCAGCCCAAGTACTTGCGCATCGCCTCTTCGAGGTGGTTGCGCAGGATGATCTGGAGGCTCTTGTCGGTCTCGGCGAGGAAGTCGACGAGGTTGCGCATCTTCTTCTTGCGCCCACACGTCTTGATCAGCGCCTGGATCTGTTTGGAAAGGCGGTCGATCTCGTAGATGTCCGCGTGCGAGTCCTTCGAGATGCGAACCATGACGTGGTCGCCTTCCATCTTCAGGCCCGTCCCGCCTTTTTCCAGCCGGGTGACCTTGAAGCCCTTCGTCCGCTTGCTGGACGGTTTCTTGGTGCGTTGCCTGGTGGTAGCCATGCTTCACCATCGGCCTTCGGACCCGGCCAGCTCCGCCCTATTTCTAGGCTTCTCGAATCATTTTGAGGCTCTTGGCGGCGTTGCGCCTGACCGTCACGTCGCGATCGGCCTTTAGGCGCTCCAGTTCCGGGATCGCGGCGGCCGCCGCCTTGCCGAAACGACCGAGGGATTGAGCGGCGCTGGCTCGAACCGGGACGCTTTCGTCCTTGAGCGCCCGGATCAAAGCCGGCACCGAGAGATCGGGTCGCGCTGCGAGCGCCCCCAACGCAGCCGCCACCACCATGCGGACCTCGCGCTCGCTCCGCGCGAAGGCCTCCACCAGCTTCGGCACCGCCGCCTTGGCTCCCGCCCCCATGCGCGCCAACGCCGCCGCCGCGCGGGCGGCGACACGTGCGTCGGGATCGTCGAGCAACTCCGCCACGTCGTCTGCCGCGACCGCCGCCGCCGGGCCGATGCGCGCGATCGCGGACACCGCGGCCAAACGTGTTTCGGCAGCGCCGGACAGGGCGCGTCGCAGCGCCGGCAACGCCGCGGCCGCCCCGGGGCCAAGCGCCTGCAGCGATTGCAACGCGGCTTTTGACACCTCGGGATCGGCGTCCGTGATCGCGGCGCCCAGGGCGATGACGGGATCTCGGCCGATGCGTTTGAGAAGTCCCAACGCGACGGCGGCGGCCTTCCGGACCTCCGCGTCCTCGTCGTGCAATAACGCCGCCAGATCCGGCGCAGCCGCTCGTGCGGGGCCCCCCAATCGGCCGATCGTGGTCGCGGCCGCGCGTCGAACGGCGGGTTCGTCGTCCGCCAACCGCTCGCTGATTTGCGCCAACGCGGGATGCGCCGCCGGCCCCAACCACGCCAACGACCGCAGCGCAGCCGCGCGCACCGCGCCGACCTCGTCGCCGAGCGCAGCCTGCAGGATCGCTGCCGAACCCGCCGCGTATTCGCCGAGTTTCTGATAGGTCGCGATCGCCAGATAGCGGATCTTGTTGTCGTCGTCCTTGGCGTAGGCATCGAGGACCGAAAGCGCGCGCGCCGGGTCCTTGGGCGCGAGGTCGTGAACTCCCTCCATCGCCTTCAGGCGCAGATGCGGATCCTCGCGTTTCAAGACGGCGCCAAGCGCCATGATGGAATCGCCGCCGCCGCGCCGCAACGCGATGAGCGCGCGCCGCAGGGTCGCCGGGTCGACTTTCTCAAGGGCCTCAAACGCCGCGGCACGGACTTCAGGGGCCGCGGTTCCGAGCGCGTGAAACAGCGCGCCGCTTGCCTCCGCCGCCTCCGCGCCCATCGCGGCCAGGGCGTGCGCCGCCTCGAGGCCGTGCGTTTCGTCCAGCGACCCAAGCCGCTCCATCCACTCCGAGAGCGTGCGCCCATCGTGTTTCGGCTCGCCGCAACCGGCGGCCAGCAAACCGAGCGCGAGCGCTAACCCGAGCGAAAGCACGAGGGGGACGGTTTGCCGGCGGGACATGGAAGGCTCATGTTATCGCGTACGCTCGCGCTGCGGGCGGCGCGGGTCAATCCGCGTCGTCGAGTTGCAACCCTTCCAACGCGACCTCGATCTCGCCGCGAATCCAGTCCGGCAGGTCCTCGCGTTCGCGCGCGGCGTTGAGCGCGGGAATCGACGCGCGCGCCGCGGCACCGATCTGTCCGAAGCCCATCACAGCGTTCGCGACGACAGCGGACGCCTTGTCCTTGAGCGCGGCCTCGAGAAACGGCAGCACCTCTTTGGCCCGCGGCGTCATGCGCTTGTGTCCGAGCATCGCCACGACGGTCGCGCGCATCGCGTCGTCTTTCTCGATGGACGAAAGGGCGGCCAGCGCCTTGAACGCCGCCGGGACGTGCGGCGCGAGTTCGCCGAGCGCGACGATCGCGGCGCGTTGGACCTCGGGCTCCTCGTCCGCGAGGGCCGTTTGCAGCGCGGGCACGGCCGCCGGGCTCGTTCGGCCTACTCGACCGAGCGCCTGTGCAGCCCGGCGGCGGACCGGCGTGCGGTCCTGGCGCAGGAGTTCCACGACGACGGGCACCGCCTCGGGCGCCGCCAGATCGACGAGGTACAGCAGGTCGAGACCGCGCGCGCGCTTGTCCGACGTCTTGGCGTTGAGCATCGCGATCAGCGGTTTCGTGGCGGCGGCGCCGTACTCACGCAGCGCACGCAACGTCGCGAGCTGCAGCATCGTCGGGACGTTTCGTTGAAGCAACTCGAGCATGGCGGGCACGGCGAGTTCCGGCGCGGCGCGCGTGAGGCCGAGGACTTCGACCACGCGTGTTTGTAAGCGCGGACGATCGTCGTTCAGCAGCTTGACCAACTCCGGCGCGGCCGGCGCGCCGATGCGCGCCAGCGAAACGGACGCGGCGGCGGACGATCGCGACCCGACGAGTTTCATCGCGCGAATCAGATGCGGGATGGCCCCCTCGGCGGCCGGCCCGAGCGCGCCCAACGCCTTGATCGCCTCGATGCGCACCATCGCGTCCGGGTCCTTGAGCGCCGCGATCAACTCGTCACGGCCAAACCCCATGCCGCGCGAGCCGACCTCGCGGAGAAACGACACCGCGCCCGCGCGCTTGTGCGGGGACTCCGATTCGAGCAGCGCGATCACTTTTTTCGCCAACGGCAGACCGTTCGGGAAATGCACCTGATCCGCGAGGGTGCCCGCTGCGCGCCCGCGCATCTCCTCGTTCTTGTCCCCGAGCATGGCCAAGAGCGCGTCGATGTGTTTTGCGATGTCGTCCGGAATCACATACGCGGCAGGGACGGGGTTGTCGGAGCCGAGCATCGCGAACCAGCGCTCGCTATAGGCCTCAACATCAACGGTCTTCGCGAGCCGTCGCGCCCAAGCGGAGCATCGCTCCCGCGCCTGTTTGCGCTGCTTCTGACTGAGCTGCGCGATGATCTCGTCGCGCGAATCGCGGTCCTCGGGCCGGCCCTGTTCCGCCGCGAGCATCAGGTACGAGTACGCCGCCACAAGATCGAACGCGGGTCCGTTTTCCTGACGGAACAACGCGGAGAGTTCCAACATCGCCCCTCGGTGGCCCTGATCCGCGGCGCGGCGCAGAAGGTCAAGCGCTTTCTTCTCATCGAGGCGCACACCGACACCCGTGCGATAGAAGTTACCGAGGCGCTGCTGCGAGTCCGCGTTGCCCAGATCCGCCCCGCGCGCCCACCACTTCGCGGCCGCCTTGAAGTCCAGCGGGAACCCGAGCGCGCGCGAGCACATCTCGCCGAGCCAGTAACACGCCACCGCGTCGTTCGCCGCCGCCGCCTTCTCGAACTCGGCGCGTGCGACGTCGTAGTCGAGCTGCCGGAAGGCCTCGATACCCTTTTGCGTGTCGGCCGACGCAGCGGCGGCGAGGGCGAGGATCAGAAACGGGGCCGAGAATCGCATCGGCCAAACGATAGCAGAGCGATGCGAACCCGCGGGGGGCCGCACGCTCTGCCTGTTAGGGTCTGTTTGAGAAGTCCGACGCAGGCCCGAGGTCGAGCTGGGAGGTTCGGCAGGCGTCGTTCGCCGACGACGCTGTATCCATGGAAAGCTACTGCTAGGAGGCGAACGGCGGCTGACGGGACTATCCAGCCGGCCGGAGCCAGACGGAGTTTTCAATCAGACCCTAGTTTGCTACTCGGCCGGTTTGCGGTACGGGACGAACACCCCGCGGTTGCGGCGGATCGCCTTACGCTGCTTGTCCGAGAGGTTGAGCTGGGCCAGCATCGCTTCCCGGAGCACCAGCTGCCGGCGCGCCGACTCCTCCACGCGGTCGATCGGCATGAAGCGGTGCTTCGTCTCGTTGGTGGCCTCGACATCCAGGAACTCCGCGGGGTACTTCTCCGCCCACACCGTCACGAGCTGCGCCAGGTCCGCGCGAACAGTCGCATCGAGGTCGAACGCGCGCATGTGCATCTCCGTGAACCTGTTGGCGAGATCGGCGCGGTCGGTGAAGCCCACGGGTTTGCTGATCGGCCCCCACACGAGGCCGGTCGAGAACAAGTCGATGTTGGTATGGCCGGCGACCGACGCCGGTGTCAGCTTGGTTTTCTGCTCGCTCGACAACAGCGCTTGTGCCTCCGCGAAAAAGCGCGTCTTCAACGCCGACTCTTCGATCAGCTTCTTCAACATGATCGTGTCTTCACCGTAGGAGGCGACGCGCATGCGCTCCTCTTCGCTGAAGCGCTGTCCGATCTCGTCGAACTCGCGCTCCTGCGCCTCGGTCAAAGGCAGCTTGTGCTTGGTCAGCGTGTGGTACATCGCGTTGACCATGACCGCGGGATGCGTGAACGCGCTGTTGACGCCTACATCGGACGAAAGTCCGTTTTCGACCATGATCGATCCCTGCGTGATGAGCGGGCCGTTCCAGCGGTGGATCTCGCCGGCGATCTCGCCCGGCATCTCACCCTTGAGGATCGCGGCGCGCATCTTTTCGATGAGGTCCGGCATGCGCGCGAGCGATTCGGAGATCGTGTCCCAGTTCACGGCGGAAAGCGCGGCCTTCTCGTTCGCGTATACAAACCGCGGCGCGCTGGATTCGATCGTGTCGACGGCGGCTTCGCCGGCGGTTGCGGCGAGGTCCGCGCCGTTGTCGGAATCGCCAGAGACGTCCGCGGCGCCGGACTTGGCCCGATCCGTGGCGTCGGCGTCGGACGCGACTCCGAGGCTCGCGGAACCGCCGCTCGTATCGCGCGCAACGCGTCCGGACCCACCCGTGTCGGGCGTGTCGTTCATCATCCAACCGCTCGCAAACGCGGTGACGACCAGGGCGCCGGTAATCAGAACTGACTTTGCACTCATCAAGGTTGCTCCGAGGGCGGTTACGCTGACCGCCGTCTTGGATTGGGGACCAAAGTGGAGAATGGGCAGCAACGCGAGACACCAGGTCCTGCGTTCGCCGAACTCTGAATCGAGATGCGCCCTCAGCGTGCGCGTTGCACGGCGGAGCCGCGTCTCGATGGTTCGCGGCGAGATCCCCTGCGACCGTGCGATCTCGGTCGGGGTCATCTCGTCGAAGTAGCGCGCGACCACCGTCTCGCGATACGGCTCATCCAACGCGTTGACGGCTTCGACGACGCGGCGTTGAGTTTCGAGGCGCTCGGCGACGGACACCGTTGAATCGGTCGCCTCCGTCCGCGCGCGGACTCGCTCGCGCCGGCCACGCCGCGATTCGGAGCGCAGGCTCTTCAGCGCGAGGTTGCGCGCGATGCCGGCAAGCCAGGCGCGTGTTCGCGACGGGTGGCGCGGCCGGTGGCGCAGCGCGACCAGCAGGGTTTCCTGCATGACGTCGTCCGCCTGGCCCGGGTCATAGAGCACGCTGCGGCACACGCGCCGTACGAAATCGGCGTGCTGCAACAGGGCCTGGTCGGCGGGGGTGGCGGATCCGGTAGTCATCGTCTGGAAAGGAGTTCCCAGGAGCGGGGGCTGACCCTCCAAGAAAAAGGAGGGCCCCAACCCTGGGCCAATTTACCCGGCCCGAGGCCGACGGACCGGTTTCCTGAACACGTTCAAGAAATCTCTTGCATGCCGCCCACGGCGCGGGATACTGCTGTTATTGAACGCGTTCAAGTTCGTGCCCGGAGGAATCCGATGATCGAAACCAGCTCGCTCAGCCTGCAATCGACCAGGGGCCGGCCCTCCACCCGCGGGAGGCTCGACACCGGGCGGACGGCCAAGGGCAGCCAGACCCGCGACCGGATCCTCGAGAGCGCGCTCCTGCTTTTTCGCGACCAGGGGTATGAGCAGACCACGATGCGGGCGGTGGCGCGGGACGCCGGGGTCGCGCTCGGCAACACGTATTACTACTTCGAATCGAAGGAGCACCTGCTGCTCGCGTTTTACGAACGGCTGCACCAGGAGCACCTGGCGGCGGCGCTGCCGCTGCTCGACCGCGAACGGGACTTGAAAAAGCGAGTGCGCGGAGTCATCGCCGCGAAGATCGACGCGAGCGAGCCCTACCACCGCTTCTCGCAACTCCTGTTCAAGACCGCCGGCGATCCGCGCAGCCCGCTCAATCCGTTCAGTCGCGAGTCAGCCGTCGCGCGGCGCCAGAGCATCGGCCTCTTCGACAGCGTCGTTGCCGGTTCGATAAAGAAGATCCCGGAGGATCTGCGCGGCGAACTCCCCTACCTCTTGTGGCTCTACCACATGGGCATCGTGCTCTATTGGATTCACGACGAGTCCGAAGAGCGCGCGAAGACCTACCGGCTGCTCGACACGACGGTCGATCTCGTGATCCGCGTCGTGACGCTCTCGGGGCTGCCGGGCCTGGGTGCGCTGCGGCGCCGGGCCGTCGCGATGATCAAAGATCTGCGGCCTGCGTGAGCACGTCGTGAAGCGTGGTCGGCGTCGTCGTGCGCTCGGTGCGCTCCTCCGCCGGCGCGAGCGATCCGTCGTCCAAGCCGCGGTACAGATCCAGCAGCAGGTTCGCGCCCGCTTGGCTCGCACCGATCCGCTCCAGTTCGGCGCGCGCTTCAGCCTCGTCCTGCGGCACGTAGCTCACGCTGCGATCCAGCACTTCGGACGCAATGGCCGCCGCTTCGTCCGGCGTGAGATCCGTTGGCCCGTGCAACCCCAGGATGTGATGCCCTTCCCACTGGTCGCTGAGCAGGAGTTGGGCGGCGGCGTACGCGATGTCGGCGATCGCGACCATCGGCATGGCGCGGTCGCCGCGCAGGAGAGGGAAGCGGAGTTGCCCGGTCTCGCGCATGGCCCCCATGCGCCCGGCAATGTCGTCCATGAAGAAACCGGGCCGGAGGTGGACGATGTTTCCCGCGAAGTCGTCCATGCGCTCTTCGTTGTCGTGCAACCCTTCGACGAAACCCGCCGCCGTCGGGATGTGTGCACCGGCGGCACTCACGTTCACGATGCGCGGAATCTCGTTGCCGGCGATCGAGGCGGAGACGTTCACGCCGAGCGTGTCCATGAACTCGAGCGGGTCCGCGAGATCGATCCCGCCCGGAGTGATCCAAAACAGCGCGTCGATGTTCTCGGTGCAGGCGACCACGTAGTGCGGGCTCTCGAGCGCACCTTCGCGGATGTCGGCGCCCGGCACGTCGATCCGCGACACGTCCCGGTCCATGAGAACGAGTTCCGCGCCCGCCTCGGCCAGCTCTCGAGACAGCGCGCGCCCGACACGCCCGCCGGCCCCCGCAATTGCGATTCGCATCGCGCCACCCTACCGCGCTCGCCTGCGCAAACAAAACGCCAAGCGCTACGGAACGAACCGCGTCCTCTGCTACGGTGCCCCCATGCTCGCCGGACTGATCCTGTTGCTCGTGTCGCAACCGCCGGAGTTCGCGCCGGTGGATCACAAGGTTCTGCCCAAGCTGACCGCGGTGCACGAGGAAGGCCCGCTGATTTTTCACTACGACGCGGCTTCACTCGACGCGCCGACGCTCAAGGCCGACGTGCAACGGAACCTCGGGTTTTTTCGCTACCTCGAGAAGGCGATGCGCATGAAGTACCGCGGGCGCATCCGGATCTTTCTCTACAAAGACATGAGCGAGATGCAGGCGTTTACCGGCAGCAAGGCGGCCGCGTTCTCGACGGGCACGAGCAGCATCCACCAGGCGCACGACTACGACGACGCCCACGAGATGGTGCACATCTTCGCGCTGCAGATTCCCAAGGGGGACGATCATGTCGATCCGGGACCGTTGTTCGTCGAGGGCCTCGCGACCACGCTGCAAGAAGAAGACAACGGCATCGCGATCAACGACTACACCGCGATCGCGTACCGCATCGGGCGCATCCCGCGGCTCGTCCCGCTGCGGCGTACCTTTCCGGAGGGAGCGCCGCCAGGCGTACACCCGTATCACGTCGCGGGAACGTTCATGGGTTTTCTGATCGATCGCTACGGCATGGAGAAGGTCAAGTCGCTCTATGTGAACTGCCTCGAATGCGAGGGACGCTTGGGCAAGAGCTTCGCGACCCTGGAGAGCGAATGGTGGCCGTGGCTCGGAAAGCTCAAAGTGCGGACGGACACGGAGAAGAAGCTCCTCGCACGCTTCGGCTTCGGCGATGCACACCGGCTACCGGCTAAACTTCAAAAGGCCAAACGCGTCTCCCTGTTCGACGGCCGCTCGCTCAACGGCTGGAACCTCGAACATCCCCAGAGTTGGCGCGTTCAGAAAAAACTGATCGTCGGCGCCACCGACGGTGCGTGGCATCGCATGCACAGCCAGGAGGGGTTTCAGGACACCGCGGTGCGCGTGCGGCTGCGCCTCGTTTCGGGCAACGCGATCCAGATCCGCCTCAACCGGACCGCAACGACGGCCAATGAGGCGATCCTCGCTACTTGGATGGCGTATCTGGTCCGCGTTGGCCCCGGCGGCGGCGTGAAGAAACAGGCGCCGTATCACATCCTGCCCGGCCGCTGGATCGACGTCGTGTTCGAAAACAAGGGCGGCCACGGCACCGTCTGGATCGACGGGTTGAAGATGCTCGAAGCCGACGGCCTCGGTACGGAAAACGGCGCCGTCGGCATCAGCGTCGAACGTGGCGTGGTCGAGGTGAGCTCGATCGAGCGGTTGGTCGTGAAATAGCGGCGTCGCGGGTTCTCGGGACGGAGCAGAGAGGCTTGCGCAACGCGAGATACTATGGGGCTCCTACCACCACATGACCCAACGCATCTTCATTCAACGCACGGCCGGCAGAAAGCCCACCCTCGGGGAGTCGATCCTCGGGGTCCTACTGCTCGCCGGGCTCATCGCACCCGCGGCGCTGTCTTTCATCGTGTTCCTCGCGGTGGCCGGGATCGCGATCATCGCGGCGCCGGTGATCAGGTGGTGGCTGCGCAAGAAGCTCGAGCGCATGCGGCGTCAGGGAGTGGCTACGCCGTACACGGGTCCGGCACCGGCCGAGTCGCAGCCCCCGCAGGCCGACGCGGATCCCGTGGTCGACGCCGAGTTCAAACCGGTCGACGAACGGTAGCTCACACGCGCAGCTCGAAATCGGCCCGCGCCCGCGCCTCGCCGTTGACCAGCACCTCGACCGTGTGCGTTCCGGAGTAGTACGTTCGCGTCGTGATGCGTCGGATGCTGTGACTCCGATCGATCGCGATCGCCTCGCCGGGCGCCAAAGTGCGCTCGGTCAGCTTGAACACCTTGCGCGTCGTCTTTCCGTTTTTCTTCACGTGGTGCACCGCGTAGTCGATCACGATCTTCTGCCGCCGGCGCGCGCCCGACACCAACTCGAACCGGAACGCGACGGAATCGCCCAACCGGATGCGCTTGGGAGAGACCGCCAGCCCGCGCACCGCGACCTTCGGCCGCGCGGTGAAACCCAGGACCGCGAACACATCCGGGTGACCGGCCTTGATCAGCGTGCGGCACGCGTGCTTCACGAGGCGGCGGCGCTCCTCGCCCGCACCTTCGGACCAGCGCGTGGCGACGTCGATCACGAGATCGGGATGGTCCTTGGCGATGTCGTTGAGGTTGTTGGCCACCGACCGGCGGACGTACTCCGACGCATCGTCCTTGAGCTTCTCGAGCAACTCGATCACGGGTGCGGGCTCGCGCTGGAATTCCGGCAACCTCGTCGCCCACGGCAGGCGCGGCCGCGTCCCCTCGGACACCAGCCGACGGACGTGTTCGCTCCTGTCGTTGGTCCACTTCGCAAGCCGCGCGAGGGTCCGGTCGGTGTGCTCGATCAGAAACGGACGGATCGCGAACTCCGCGGTGAACGAGACCGTGAGCTTCTTCAGCGCGCGCATGGAGGGCTCGAATTCGCTGACCCCGTGCCGGCCGACGTAGTCCGTCAGCGCCCAAGCGTCAAAACCGGAGAGCGACCCGGCCGCGCCGGCGAGGATCGGCCCCGCCCGGTTCATGGAGGACGGCAACTCCTCCGCGAGCACGTCGATGATCCGATCGACCCGCGCCTTGAGTTCGAGGTCCGCCAGGTCGCGCGTCACACGGCGCACAAAGCGGTCCCGCGCGAACTCCGGCCACACTCCGGCGACGGCATCGCCGACGCGGCGCACGGCGGCCCGGTCGATCTGATCCTTGAACGGTTGCGCGGGTACGCGCTGCACGGATTTGGGCATCGCCCGACATGATCCCAGACGGTGCACGGATGCGGTTGCCCGCAGCGTGTCCAGCCCGTAGGCTTGGCGCTCCCGTTCCTGGTCGGAACGGACACCACCGGGAGACCTGCCGATGAAGGCCGCGGACCTGCCGCTTTACTACAACGCTGTCGACATCCTCGAGCGCAACCTGGCGCGGCGCGCGCACAAGACCGCGCTGCTCTCCGTGGAACGCGAAGCGACCTTCGGCGAGATCTCGTCGGAGGCCAACCGGGTCGGCAACGCGCTCAAGGGCCTCGGCATCCACTTCGGCGAGTGTGTCGCGATCTTGGCGCTGGACAGCGTCGAGTGGGTCACGAGCTATTTTGGCACCATCAAGATCGGCGGTGTGGCGCTCGGCCTCAATACGCTTCTGACACCGGGCGAGTACGAGCACATGCTCAAGGACAGCCGCGCCCGCGTCCTGATCGTGCACGAGGCGCTGCGCGAGCGGGTCGCCGAGATCCGCGCCGAAGCGCTTCCGTTTCTCGAGCACGTCGTCGTCATCGGCGACGCCAAACACGAGGGCGACCTCTCGTTCGCGAACTGGATCGGCGACGCGTCGCCCGAGTTGGCGGCGGCCCCCACGCATCGCGACGACATCTGCTGCCTCAACTACTCGAGCGGCACGACCGGCGAACCCAAGGGCATCCCGCACGCGCATAAGGACCTTCCGCTGACCGCGCAGCTCTGGGGCCAGAACATCCTTGGCATCACGGAAAACGACCGCACGTTCGCGGGCGCCAAGCTGTTCTTCACGTTCGGCACCGGCGGCAACCTGATCTTCCCCTGGTACGCGGGCGCGAGCGCGGTGTTGCTGTCCGGCCCGCCGCGCATCGTCGACAACGTCCTCGGCACGGTGGACCGATTCAAACCGACGATCCTCTACAACGCGCCGACCGGTTACGCGGCCACACTCGCGATGGAGGGCTTCCAGGAGAAGTACGACCTCTCGTCGCTGCGCATCTGCGTGTCCGCGGGCGAAGCGCTTCCCGCGCCGCTCTGGCAGCGCTGGAAACAGGCGACCGGCCTCGACATCATCGACGGCATCGGGTCCACCGAGAACTACCACATCTTCCTGTCCAATCGCCCCGCCGACATCCGGCCCGGCAGCAGCGGCAAGCCGTTCCCGGGTTACGAAGTCCGGCTGAGCGGCGACGACGGCACCGAGGTGCCGCAGGGCGAGATCGGCAACCTCTGGGTGCGCGGCGAGACGTCGGCGCTCAACTACCTGCATCTTTTCGAACAGAGCCGCCGCACGTTCCGTGGCGAGTGGCTCGTGACCGGCGACAAGTACTACCGCGACGAGGATGGGTACTACTGGCACGCCGGCCGCAGTGACGACATGCTCAAGGTCGGCGGCATCTGGGTGTCACCCGTCGAGGTCGAGAGCACCCTCATCTCCCACGAAGCGGTGCTCGAGTGCGCGGTGGTCGGCGAACGCGACAGCGCGGATCTCGTGAAACCGGTGGCGTTCGTGGTGACCAAGGAAGGTGTCTCCGCGGACGACGCGCTCGCGGCGGCGCTGATCGAATACAGCCGCGAGAAGATGGCCTCGTACAAACGGCCCCGGCGCATCGCGTTCGTCACGGAGCTGCCCAAGACCGCAACCGGCAAGATCCAACGCTTCAAGCTGCGCGGGTGAGAGCAATGCTTGCCCAACGGCTGACGCCGTTGGAGCCACGATGATTCTCGCCCAACGGCTGACGCCGTTGGAGCCGCGATGATTCTTGCCCAACGGCTGACGCCGTTGGAGCCACTCGTTCGTAGCGTCTGAGATGGTGGCGCGCCGTCCCGGTTGTCCCTTGCCCAACGGTTGACGTCGTTGGAGCCAACACCTCATCGCCATGCGGCCGCTTGCGATCGGCCGCGTTCCTGTGCTGCCACCTCGGGCGCCTACGCGCTGAGCGCGGCCCACAAGGCGACCCAAGCCGCGGCCCCTGAAGACGCGCCCCATGCGGTGCAAAAAGTGCATGTCTCAAATCGGGGCGGCGCGCGCTGCCGTGGCCATTGCCGTGTGACACGACCTTTTGTGCAATGGGTCCATCGAGAGCTGGTATGGAGAGGAGGCTGAGATGAAAAGATGGCACCGTGGCTTAGAAATCCGTCCTCCGGGCCCGCCCACTTCGGGTAAGCGGCGGCGGGTTCTTCTCGCGCTACTACTGCTCGCTGGCTGCGCGACCAACGCAACACAAACCGAGAAGCTGGACAAGTTGCACGAGCAATTCGAGGAACAAGCGGCCGCGGTCGTAACCAATTCTCTTTCTGCTCAGGTCGCGCTCGCTTCCCTCAAGACCGCCACCGACGTCAAGATCAAAGAGATGGCTAAGGCGCTAGACGCGGTAGCTGCGGCGGTCGCTACGGGGGTCAAGGGGCGCCGGGCACTCTCTAAGGATATTGAGAAGGCGGCTAAGGATATTGAGAAGGCGGCTGAGGATATTGAGAAGGCGGCAGCGACCCGTGCGGGGCTCTCGACAAGTCTCAAAGTCCAGCGAGTGCTGTTGGCCTCGGATTTGGCCGCGCACAAGGCGCGCTTGGTGGGCATCGAGTCCACCGCCAATTCCAAGGCGAAGGACGACGACCGCCTCCGTGGCGAGTCCGACAGCCGTCAGACCGGGACCAACACCGCGATAGGGGCGCTCCCGACGACGGCGGAGGTGCGCATCATGATCGATAAGAAAATCGACGCTCGCGAAGCCGTTGCGCGGACCGAGATCGTTGCCGAGGCGAACGTCGAGGCGAAGGTCATCGCCGAAGTAGCGGCGGCACCTGGTCTTCGCAACAATGCCGAAACGTTCGGCATACTCGTCGCGCTTGTGGGGGCCTTCCTGGGCTACCGCAAGCACCAATCAGGAGGCGCGAAATGAGACATGCACTGTGGCCTTGCCTGTTGCTAGTGGCGGCGTTTTGTTTGCCCAGCCTCGCGGCCTTGAACGGTCGTGAGGATCTCTCCTGGGTCCAGAGCTACGCGGTCCAGCTTCAGAGCGCCGACATCGATGAGTTGGTCGACTCGACGTACGACATGGTCGTCGTCGACTACTCGCGCGACGGCACGGACGCGACCGCGTACACGCACGCGGAGATCAAGCGCGTTCGCGACTCCGGAAAACTGGTGCTCGCGTACCTGCCCCTCGGCGAACTTTCCGACTTCCGCTTCTACTGGCAGTCGAAGTGGAAAACGGGCAAACCCGGTTTCATCGGTCCGGAGAATCCGAACTGGCCCGGCGCGTTCAAGGCCAAGTACTGGAAGAAGCGCTTCTGGAGCAAGGTCGTTCAGCCGCACCTCGATCGCATTCTGGACGCGGGTTTCGACGGCGTCTGGCTCGACACGGTCGATGCTTACTGGTTCTGGTACCTCCAGGGCGAGGACCCCGTCCGCGCCGCGGATCGCATGGCGAAGCTCGTGCGCAAGACCGCCGAGTACGCGCGCGCGGCGCATGGCGAGCACTTCGTCGTCGCAGCCAACAACGGCCTCGCGATGCTCGACGACGCGTCGACGACGTGGCGCAACAACTACCTCGATGACATCGACGCCGTCAACGTCGAGAGCCTCTTCTACAACTTCTGGAGCCCCGAGGACCAGGCGTACCGGCTTGCAAAGCTCGAGCAGTTCTCCGACGCCGGCAAGCTCGTGCTCAACATCGAGTACGTGGATCTTCAGGCCACGCTCGACGAATACTTCGACACACTGGCCGACCAGGCCTTCACAATTCTTGGGTATCCCGCGGATCCGGACCGCGCACTCGACGAGCTCATCAACTACTGATCAGGTCCGGGCTGCGCTCTCTCCTGGGTGGGCCGGCGATTCCGTGAGCAGCGGTGGCCGGCCCGCCCTTTTTCGTAGCCAGTCGAGCACGCCGAGAGTGTAGCGCGCTAGATTCCGCAGGAGTCCTGGCCGCGTTTGGCGAGGTAGCTCTGGTGGTACTCCTCGGCGCGGTAGAACTCGGGCGCGGGCTCGATCGTCGTCACGACCGGACGGGCGTGGCAGCCGGACGACTCGAGCGCCGCCTTGGACGCGAGCGCGGCGGCCTCCTGGTCCGCGTCGTGAAAGAAGATCGCGGACCGGTACTGGGTGCCGAAGTCCGGGCCCTGCCGGTTCAACTGCGTGGGATCGTGCGCGTTCCAGAAGAGATCGAGCAGCGCGCCGTAGTCGATGCGCTCGGGATCGTACGTCACGCGCACCACCTCGGCGTGACCGGTGCGGCCGGTGCAAACGTCCGGGTACGTCGGGTCGCAGGTCTGCCCGCCGGTGTACCCGACGACGGCATCGCTCACGCCGTCGAGTTTGCGAAAGGCGACCTCGATCCCCCAGAAACAACCGGCGCCGAACGTGGCGATCTGCATGGCCGAAGAATACACGCTAGCTGCCCGCCGGGCGCCTCGGCACCCGCGAAGGTCACTTCTTCGGCTGCACGGCGATCACGAGCGTCGCCCACGCATCGCACGAAAATGCCAACGAACTCGGCGTGTGGCCGAGGATCAGTTTCTGATTCCCGGTGGCGTCCCCGAGTTTTTTCGGCCATGCGGTCACCTTCGCTCCCGGCATGCCCGGGAACCCGTGCACAACGGCAACTCGCAGCGTGCGCGCGTTCGCGTCCTTCGCGGCCGGATCCACGCCGAATTTCTTCAGGTCCACGAGGCACTCCATCACGGGGTTGCCCTGTTTCATCGTCGTGGCGCGCCAGCCCTCTCTCTTTAGAAACTCGTCCGACGGCTTTTCGTATTCGAATCCGCGCTTCAGCTCGAAGCGGTCGCCCTTTTTCTCATACACCGCTGTGCCGAGCCGCGCCGACGCGTGCAACACGTACACGCGCTCCTTGTGCCGGATGAACAGCGACAGGAAGCCCGCGCTGCCACCGCGCACGCCGAGCGAGAGCGTCTTGCCGTCGTGCTGCGCGCGGATCGAGGAACCGCCGAGCTCGAGTTTCACGGCCCCCTTCCACTCCGCTGCGGCGATGTCGCCGTCGAGGGTGGCTACGGCGCCGAACGGCACCGCGAGGGTGGGCGATTCAGGTTTTTTCGCGAGCGCGAGGTTCAACGGAACTAAGAGACAAAACGCGAAGATGGCCGAAGCGGCCGTTTTTTGCTGCAACGTGTTTCTCCCAAGAGGCACCGTCGGGACGGACCTCGGAAACAAAGACGAACGCAGCGCGCGAACCGTGCAGAACTACTTCTCGAATTCGGCCTCGGCGGGGACTTCGACCTCGGCGGGTATCTCACGCAGCAGGCCGCGGAACACGCCGGTGCGATGGAGCAGCAGCTTGTAGCGCTTGCCGTCGCGGCTCAGCTTCACGTGGTACTCGATCAGCCGGCCGTCGGCCTCGCGGATCTCCTCGTACTTCGTCACCTCGGCCCCGGGCAGCGCCGCCGCCGCGACCTTCTGAATGCTCTGCGGAACGTCGTCGACCGGCACCTCGATCTCCGAGCGGAAGACCGTGCCGTCGGGATAGAACATCACCTCGGTCTCGCGCCCGTCCTTCTTGCTCGTGAGTTCGTAGTACAGCGTGCCGTGATGCCACTCCTTTTCGGCGCCGGTGATCGTGCCGTCGGGATGGAGCCGGGTCATCGCAGCGCGAACCGCCTCGGGGACTCCGGCCGGTGCGATGTGGTACTCGATCTGGTCCACACGCCCTTTTTCGTTGAGCTGAAACTCGAGGCTCTTGCTCGCAAGCGCATCCTCGTTGCGATAGCGATTGGTGACACACGCGCAAAGAAGGACAAGAACGGTGAGAGCGAAACGGCACGGGGCATTCATGGAGGCACAGTATGCCCGGCGCGGACCCCGCAGGTTCACGACACCGCCTCCGAGTCGTGGAGACGCCCGAGGTGGATCATCATCGAGCCCCGCTCTGTTCGCTCGACCGCTCCGTTTGATCATCGACTTGGAACCGCGATCCACGCCCTCCGTGTTCTCCGTGCCTCTGTGGCAAGACGAACCGCAGACGACGCTGCGAAGGGCCTACTCCGCTTCCAGCTTGTCCAGCCGGCGGCGGATCCAACCGAGGTCGCGCGGGTCTGACTTCAGCGCGGCGCGCGCGTTCGAAAACGCGGTTGCTGCTTCGTCGTTCTTACCGAGCGCGAGCAGGCATTCGATGCAATCGGGCCAGTAGCGCAGCGCGGTCGCGTCCTCCGCGAGAATGGCCGCGTAGAGCGCCGCGGCGTCATCGAGACGGTCGGAGACCTTGTAGAGCCCGGCGAGCATCGCGCGCTCCTCGATTGTCGCCGCCTTGATTTTCACGCGACCTTCCAACAACTTCGCAAGCTTGTCCCAGTCCTCGTCTTCCTGGAAGCGGTACGCCAGCGCGGCCCGCAGCGCGCTTTTCTGCAAAGGCAGCGCCGCGACGAGTTTCTCCAGCGCGGCCTCCGGCTCCTCCTTCGGCGCCAACTCCAGCGTCGCGCCCAAGAGCATCACCGCCAACTGCAGATCGTCGTCGTCCGGACCGGCGCACAGGAGCGCCAAGCCAAGCTCGTGCTGCGCGTGATCGGTGTGCTCGTACCCGAGCAGCGCGGTGCCGAACGCCAACCGGTACACCGACCGCAACGGCGCCAGATCGACCGCTTTGTGCAGCGCCGCCACCGCCTCGCGCGGCCACATGTCCTCGACACCCAAATCCTCGCGTTCCACGAGCGCGAGCGCGAGGTGGTACGGCACATCCGGATCCTTCACGCCACCCCGCATCGCCGCGCGCAGGTACACCACCGCCGCCTCGACCTCCCGCACGCGGGCGAGAGACATGCCGATGCGCGCGAAGTTGCGTGCCAGCGCCGCCGCCGGCTTCTTCACCGCCGCCACCCGCTCCAACACCGCGGGCGCGGTTCCCACCGGCGCGAGGCGGCCGCCCGGCTTCGCCTTCAACAGAAACGCGTGCCACTTCCGGTCGAACGCGGCCGAGTTCTTGAAGCCGGCCGATTCCAGGAACCGCTTCTCCTGAGAGTCGCCGACCGGCCCGCGCGCGCTCACGGTGCGGAGGTGTTTCAGCAGCGACGACCATCTCTTGCCGCCTTGGTGCTGGCGGAAGAACCTCACGAGCGCCCAACCCCACGAGTACTCGCGGCCCAAAAACGCGTTCCAGGACACGCTGCGAATCCCGCGGCCGGTGTAGGGTTTGCCGGCTTCGATCTCGCCGATAACCTCGGCCAACGCACCCGCGTGATCCCGCGGCTCCGGCACGTTACCGCCCGGCAGCGCGATCGACATGGAGAAGTACGTTGCCGCCCCCTCCTCGAACCACGTGGGCACGTTGATCGCGATTTGCCTGGCGAGCAACGAGTTCAACAGATGCGTCGTCTCGTGTTTCGCGACCTCGAGTTGCGTCGCGCCCTGCATGCCCTCGGCGTCCCACATGAAGATGCAACGATGCTGCTGCGAGTAGAACCCGGCCACACCCTCGGCGAACGCCTGCCCCTTGTTCTCGATGCCAGGCGCCACCTCGCCCTGGACCTTCTTGAAGTCCTTGCGGCGCCGGTACACCTGCATGCGGTAGGGCGCGTCGCGCTTGAGCCGGTCGCGGTCGAGTTCGTACACGACGATCATGTGGTCGAAAAACGCGTCGAGCTGATCGCTGTAGAGCTGCGCGCGCGATTCGCTCAGATCGCTTTCGATCTCCAGCCACTTCGTGCGCCGCTTCCGTCGCGTCGGTTTCTCGGCCTTCGGCTTGGCCTCCTGCGTGCCGGTCGCCAACCGGTCCTTGGGGACCCGCAGCTTCCCGAATACCGTGTGCAGAACCGCCCCCGATTTGTCGCGCGTCACCGAGCGCCCGCGCAGCACGCGCCCGTCCTTGAGCCGAAGCTGCGCCGACGCCGGTCCGAGGTCCTGCCCGAACACCGTCGCGCACAGCACCAGCAGGAATCCGAATCGCCGCATCGCCCTACTCTACTTGTCCGTGCTGGGTCGCGTCCGCGCGCCCGGCGGCGGTTTCCACATGTCCGCAAAACCGACGCCGAACGTCCCCTCGTTTTGATCCGCGAGCTCTTTCAAGAAGGCGCCAAGCTGGTCCTCGTGCGCGCGCGCCCGTCTCCGTTCGCGCCGGTTCTTTTCGCGCTGACCGATCGGCGGCACGTCCTTGCCGCGCGGGTCATCGTGTTTGAAAACCCGGCCGCGCAGGAGCAGGACCGTGTGGATCATGATCCGCAGGTACCGATTCTCGCCGCGCATCGCGCCCAGGATGCCGCCCGGATGCGCCGGGTCGCCGCGATTCGGCAATCCGTCGGAGAGCAAGACCACCGCGTCGAGGCCTGGCACGCGAAACGCCATCCGCAGGGAATCCATGACGTTGGTCGGTCCGATCGGTTTGGTACGCCGCAGGTAAGACACCGCCTTGCGAACGTTCGCCGCGTTGGCCCCCGCGAGTTTTTTCTGCCACAGCCTCGGCTCCTCGTCGAACTCGACGACGTTGAATCTCGTCGTCGGGCCCGCCGCGCTGAGGTGCGCCTCGACCTCCTCGACCACGCCATCGAACAACCCGTAGTACATGCTTTCGCTCTTATCGAGGACGAACACGAGGCGGTCGCTCGCGATCTCGAGCCCGTAGTACGGACGCGGTTGCGCGTAACGGTGCCCGGCCTTCGGCGCGCGCGGGGCCGCCAGCCGCGGCAGCACGCGCAGGTTCGCGCCTTCGCCACGCCGCCACGCCGCCCAGCGCTTCTGCGACAACCCGAGGGATTGGCCGGTCAGGTCGGACAACGACTGCGCCGCGCGTTTGCGGACGCGAAACCGCTTTGAACCCACGAGTTGGACCAGGAGATCCACCGAGTCGATGTGGCGGTACGCGATCAGCGCCTCGGCGAGCGCGAGCGGAATCTGCCAGCGCTTGTGTTTGATCAGCGAACGAAACGGCTTGGGCGACACCGCCGCGTTTTGGTGCTGCAGCGTGCGCAGCGCCATCGACGCCGTCTCCCACCGTTTGCCCTTGAGAGCGATCCTCGCGAGTCTCTCGAGTAGCGCCGGATCGTTCATCCCGAGATCGAACAGGAGGTCCACGACCTTCAGACACTCGTCGCTTCTGGGCTTTTCGAGGGGCGCGAGCGCTTCGTCCCACGCCACCTTGTCTCCATCGCGTGCCGCCGCGAGCCACGCGCTCACCAGCGCACCGTGCGGCCCGCGCGCGTCGACCGGCCCGGGATCCTGTTTGCGCTCATCTTCAGCGCTCGCGAGGCATAGCGCGTAGTGCGCGCGCGGGCCGATCCCCCGCGCAACGGCCCACGTGCGCGGATGAAAGTACGTGCGTCGATGCCCCGCCAGCCGGTGCCAGAACGATCGGAACGCCCCCCAATCCCCCGACGCCTGCACATCGCGCAGCGCCTCCTCGAGCGGCGGCCCCATTTCGCGGCGCACGATCTGCTCGACCTGCGCCGCCGCCTCGATGTCATCCCAACCGTCGCGTTTCAGGATCTTGCCGTCCGGCGAGACCAAGAACAACGCGGAGACCAGATCGACGCCGTAACCCAACGCCGCATCGCGCGCGGCGGACCCTGGTGCCGCGATCGGCCAAGCGGTCTGTGCCGATGCGCCTGCACTTTCGGATTCCTCGCCGAGTGGCACCGTGAGCAGCGCGAGGTCGCTCATGGGCAGACGTCGGCGGCAGTCGCGCATGACGAACAACATCGACGCATCGGCGTCGTCGCCGGCGGCGGAGAAATGCAGCATGAGAATCCGCCCGCGATATCCGTCGAGGGTCACATGCGGTGAGGGCGCACGCGTGGCCTTGAGCCGAAACGCCGGCGCGGCGCGGCCCTCATCGAGAAGCGACAAACGCGAGCGCAATTTTCGCGCTGCGAGCAGAAGCGTGGGTGAACCTTCGCCACCCTTGACCAGCGTCTCCGCGATCTTCCGCGCGCGTTTCTTCTCCCCCTGCCGCGCCGCGATCTTGGCCTCGAACAACGAAAGCGCGAGGGACGCTTCGGCACGCACCTCGGCGTCGGCCGCGGTCCCCCAGTCACGGAATGACTTCCAGGGCGGTTCGGAATCACCGTGATCGGCTTCGAACCAATCGACGAGGGTTTCCAGATACGCCCAGCAAGCGGGCGACTCCGGATCGCGATTCAGGAATTCGAGGACGAGCGCTTGGGTCGCCTCGAACGAGGGTGCGAGCGGCGGCCGCAGAAGCGCGAGGTATCCCGGCGTCACGTCCGCGGGCAATTTCGCGTCGGCGGCGCCATACTTCTCGATCAGCGTGCGGACGACCTTGACGGCGCCCGTGCGGATGCGCTCCTTTTCCTTCTCGCGCACTTCGCACGCCACCGACGGCCGGTTCCAGCGCTCCATCTCCCGGCGGCAACTGCGCACAACGTCATCGATGCGGTCCTCAAACGGCGAGGGTTCGGCCACGACGATCCAAGACGAGGCCACAACGGCCACCGCCGCAGCAACAAACCGGGTCGTCAGCATCGGTCGCGCCATCGTCATGAACCTATGTACTTAATCGCGGGCCTCACCTCACCCCCCGCGTCTGCACCCATTTCGTGCCCAAAAGTGTCCCGTCAGGTCCCTCGGGCATCAAGCGCCTTCGGCTTCCGTTCCGCCTCGCCACCCTTGAAAAACGAGAGAACCCACCAGCGAAGAGCCGTGAGAGATCCCAGCTTCAACCGCCACCACCGCCAAAGATGCGGGCGCGCCTCGATCCAGCGGCTTTCGGCCACCAACCTCCGGGCGGCGAGCCGGTGCATTTCGCGCCGGCGCCGCTTGACGGTCGGCCCGGCCTGCTTGGCGTAGCGGTCGAGCAGAGCGAGGTTGCACGCCGCCTTCTCCTCCGCGGAGACGTCAACCATCTGCGTGATGTCGCCATCCACGCCGGTGTGCACGCGATAGTTCACGAACAACTCGGGATTTCCGACCAACCGGTGACCCGCCAGAAGCAGCCGCCAGACGAGGTCGGTGTCCTCGCCGAGCACGGCGCCGGAGTCGAACCCCACGTTACGTGCTGCAGACGCCCGGACGCAACTCGCGGACGGAATGACCCATGCGCCATGCGCGAGCGCCTCGACGGTGTCCGGCAAGCGCCAATACGGGTTGTCGAACGTCGGCGTCCCATCGTGCCGGGGGTCGCCCACGGTGCGGTAGTTCGACAGCACGTAGTCGATCCCGGGATTCGAATCGAACACGCGCACGACCGATTCCAAATAACCCGGGTCCCACCAATCGTCCGAGTCGAGCGACGCAATGATGTCGCCTTGTGCCTGTTCGAGCCCAAGCTGGCGACCGGGGGCGGGACCGCCGCTGTGGGGCTTTTCGATCACGCGGACGCGTGAATCCCCGCCGTAGCGATCCTCGAGCATTTTCACGGTGCCGTCGGTGGACTCATCGTCGACGACGATGAGTTCGAAGTCCTGAAAAGTCTGTGCCAGGGCACCGTCGATCGCCTCCGGCAGCATCCGGCGCCGGTTGTATGTCGGGATAATTACGGTGACCCGGGGCATGTTCCGGCCAGTCTACCGACTCTGTTCGGGTTTTCGTGTCGCGTCGCCGGGGAATCGCCATCCGCACAAGCGGCTGATGCGAGCCGCTCGGACATCCTCCGCGTGCCGGCCGACGTAAAGGGCTGCATCGTCGAGGCGGGTGGCTCCCGATCAAGGGGTACTACTTCTCCTTGGCCAGCGGATCGAGGCTCATGAAGACCGTGAGTTTCCCGTAGAAGTCGTTCTTCTTGACTAGATACATGGGCTTGCCCTGCAACTTCAACGAGACGATGCGTCTGCTGCGTTCGGCCACGACCCATGCACCCTCGCAGTTGTAGGCGTAAAGCGTGCCGCCTAGGCGTGGCTTGAAGCTCGCGCCCATCTTCAATCCAACCGTCCAGACCGGTCCGTCCGCACGCTGCTGCGAATTCGGATTCTTGCTCTCGAACCTCCCTTTGCTCCTGCCGACGAGGAACCGGGGGAACAGATCGCCGAGGGCCTTTTCGTCGATCGGGAACTTCTTCGTGTCTTTCAGCCCGTCTGCGAATCGAGCCCAACGACAAAATGAGCCGCGCACCTTGAAAATCGAGGCCGCGTACTTGGGAGCAGGCCTGTGGACCTTCCAGACCGTCTTCCCTTTTTCCAACACGACCGAATCGCTGAAGTCGTTGGGACCGAACCGGAGCGACTTACCGCCGGGCTTGCAGAGTTCGAACTTGCTGTACCTGCGGGAGACCCTGGTGGGTCGCCCGGCATCCACGGCCAGGATCGTGTCTACGTAGACCTCGTCCAGCGTCCAGCCGGGTGCGTCCACCTTCTTTCCGAGACGATTCTCAAATTGGTCAAGCGCAACTGAGAACTCAAAGCGGTAGCGGTCGCCGACCTTCCAGATCCCCGCCGGCCCCGGATCGGCCGCGAGCGCCGAACCGCAAAACAGCAGAAGCAGGAGGCCTCGTTTTCCCACCCCAAGACCGTAGCAGGCGGCGGGTAGGAAAGGCGCGTTCAGGCCGTCTTTGAGGTTGTCACTTCGATCGGGACGCCGTTGCTCGCGATGTCGACCATCGGAGAGCGCGCCTCGGAGATGCGGCAGACTTCCTCGATAGATTCGTCCGACGCGTCGGCCTTGACCTTCAGGTTGACGACGAGAGGTTAGGACATCGGCGCGAAAAGGTCATCGATCGAGAGATAGCGCTCCCCGCTATCCGCGAACACGCACACGATCGTCTTGCCGGCGAGCTCGGGGCGGTCAGCCAGGCGGCGCGCCGCGAGCGCGGTCGCACCGGACGAGATTCCGACCAGCAGGCCCTCCGAGCGGGCGATCTCGCGGCAGGCATCGAACGCGTCTTGTTCGGACACGAGCACGATCTCGTCGAGCTGATCGCGGTCGAGGACCCCGGGCACAAAGCCGGGCGAGGTGCCCATCATTCGGTGCGGCTGAAACTCTCCACACGAAATGAACGGCGCGTTCTCCGGCTCGACGCCGACTGTTCGGAACTCGGCCTTGCGCGGACGAATCGTGCGCGCGACTCCGGTGAGCGTGCCGCCGGTGCCGAGTCCGCCAACCAAGACGTCGATCCCGCCGTCGGTCGCGTCCCAGAGCTCTTCGGCCGTGGTCTTTTCGTGCGCGACCGGGTTCGCGGGGTTGTCGTGTTGGGCGATGTAGTACGCGCCGGTTTCCTCGACCAACCGAAGGGCCTCCTCCCGCGCGGCCTTCGTGCCGCCGGACGCCGGTGTCAGGACGACTTTCGCGCCGAGGGCCTGGAGCATCTTGCGGCGTTCGACCGACTGGACCGCCGACATCACGAGCACGCACTTGTAGCCGCGCACGGCGCAAACCATCGCGATCGCGATGCCGGTGTTGCCACTCGTGGCCTCGATGATCGTGCCGCCGGCCTGAAGCGCCCCGTCGCGCTCCGCCGCCGCGATCATCTCGAGCACGGGCCGGTCCTTGGTCGAGTACGGGTTGAACATCTCGAGCTTGGCCAGAATCTCCGCCGGCGCCCCCGCGGCGTACCGCCCCAGGCGCAAGAGCGGAGTCCCGCCAACCGCCTGGGTGATGTCGTCGAGAATCACGCCGTGATTATGCCCGGTCGATCCATCCCGCACCCGCCGAATTGGTGCGCGGAACGGATCCAGCGGAAAGAGAGGGCGGCGGCCGCGGGGCCGAAACCCGGGGGCGTGACCCGGGTTTCAGGTCTGTCCGGTTGCTTTGGCAGGAGCACCCGCCGATATTGCTGGTTAGGACAAGAACATGAGACATCGCCGCATCGCTCGCCTTTTCGCCTTTGGTGCTCCCGCGCTCTTGCTGGCTCTCGTCGTCTGGCCCAGCCCGGCCGACGCCGAGCCCGGAGTCTCGGATCGTCTCCACAAAAAACGCGCCGCCGCCAAGATCGACTCGCTGGTCGAGGCCGCGCTGCGGGAAGGCGGCATGAAGGCGAACGGGATCGCCGACGACGCGACGTTCGCGCGGCGCACGTACCTGGCGCTGGTCGGCCGCATCCCGACCGCGCAGGAGGCGCGCGCCTTCCAGAAATCCACGTCCAGTGACAAGTACCTCGATCTCGTCGACGATCTGCTCGCGTCCAAAGGCCACGAGAGCCACATGTACAACTGGTGGGCGGATCTCCTGCGCGCCCGTGGCCGGCTGCCGCGCCGCATCTCCGGCGAACCCTACATCCACTGGATCAAGGACTCGATCGCCAAGAACAAGCCCTACGACGCAATGGTTCGCGAGATGCTCGCCGCGAAGGGCCCCGTGCACGAGCGCGGCAACGGAGCCACCGGCTACCTGATGCGCGACCGCAACATGCCGGAGGACAACATGTCCAACACCATCCGGCTGTTCCTCGGTTCGCGCGTCGAGTGCGCGCAGTGCCACAACCATCCGTTCGACAAGTGGACGCAGAAGCAGTACTTCCAGATGGTCGCGTTCACCGGCGGTATCAGCTATCAGCAGAACCCGCGCCAGAACCCGAAGATCCGAAGCCTCGGCCAGGAAGCCAACAAACGCTGGGGCCGCAACGGGTCGCGCGCACTGCGCCGCACCCTCGAGCCGTCGTTCACCGGAATCTTCGGGAGCGGCACGGGCGCCGCGCGGCTGCCGAGCGACTACCAGTACGACGACGCCAAGCCCGACGAGTGGGTGACCGCGGAACCGATGTTCAACCCGCACGTTTCGGTGAGCATCCGGCTCCCCAACGAGAGCCGCATCCGCAAGCGGATGAAAAAGAACCCGAAGCGCATGGAACGCGCGCTGCGCCGCCTGCGCCCCGGCGAGGTCGATTCACGCGGCACGTTCGCGGATTGGGTGACATCGGCGTCGAACGATCGCTTCTCCAAGGTCATCGCGAACCGTCTCTGGAAAAAGATGTTCGGCCGCGGCCTGATCGAACCGGTGGACGACATCAAGGACCGTACGGCCGCCGTCGCTCCGGAGCTGATGGAGAACGTCCGCGCGCTCATGGTCGAGCTCGACTTCGACGTGCGCGAATTCCAGCGCGTCCTTCTCTACTCGCGCCTGTGGCGCCGGCAGGCGGTCTCGCCCGCGGATACTCCCGGATCCCTCGCCGATTTACGCGGGCCGGTCTTGCGCCGCATGACGGCCGAGCAGGTCTGGGACTCGCTGCTGACGCTGGTCGTCGAGGACCTCGACGAGACGATTCAGGATCCGCTCGGGCCGCGCGCCGACGCCGTCTACACACGCTTCGACACGATGGCCAAGGCAACGGACGAGGAGATCCTGGAGCAGACCGAGCGCCTCGTGCTGCGATACACGAATCCCGACGAGTACCGCAAACAACAGCGCGCGGAACGCAGCAAACGCCAGGACGATATGCGCCAGAAACGCCGCGACAACCGCGATCTGTTCCGGGCGCTCAAGCGGGCGCAAAGAGACGGCAACCGGGAAAAGGAGTCCGAGATCCTCAAGCAGTTGCAGGACCTGGGCGTCGTGCCCCCCGGATTCCGCGCCGGGCGCGCGCTGCGGGACCTGCAACGCGCAGCGGACCTCCAGTCCCCGTCCCCGGACGGCCATCTGTTGCGCGAACTCGGCCAATCCGAGCGCGAACTCATCGAGGCCTCCCACACCGAACCGACGGTCCCGCAGGTTCTCGCGCTCTTGAACTCGTTCCTCGAACAGCGCCTGCTGACCAACCGCAACGCGGTGCTGTCGCGATCTCTCGCCAAACAACGCGGCGCGAAGAACATCGTGCGCGAGGCGTTCACGGCCGTGCTTGGCCGCGCGCCGACCTCGCAGGAGCGCGCGGAATGGACCCGCGAGGTCGGAAGCGACGGGGCGAAGGCGACGCAGGATCTCGTGTGGACGCTCGTCAACTCCCACGAGTTCCTCTTCATCCAATAGGAGCACCACGATGCGTCTCAAACGAAACCTGAACGGCTTCGATCCCGTCACGCGCCGCGATTTCATGTCCGGCGCGGCGAAGAGTCTCCTCGGCCTCTCCGCGATGCCGTTCATGGCGGAACTCGCGGGCGCCGGGGAGACCGGCGCGATCACCCTCGGCGGCGCGACGGCCCGCAACGTCATCTATCTCTACATGGCCGGCGGCATGTCGCACCTCGACACCTTCGACCTGAAACCCGGCGCGTCGACGCAGGGCCCGATCGAGGCCATCGACACGCGCGCCGACGGCGTTCGCATCTCGCAGCACTTCAGCCAACTCGCCAAGCACATGGACAAGGTGGCGGTCATCAACTCGATGAACTCCAACCAGGGCGCGCATGCCCAGGGCCGCTACTTCATGCACACCGGGTATCAGCTTCGCGGCACGATCCGCCACCCGTCCCTCGGTGCGTGGCTCGAACGGATGCGCGGACGGCTGAACGGTACGCTGCCGGGCCACGTCGTCGTCGGCGGCGGCGCGAACATGGCCACCAACGGTTTCTTCGACGCGTCCCTGACACCGCTGCCGATCGGCGACCCGAGCGAGGGTCTCACGAACAGCAGCCGCGTCAAACACGTGTCCGAGTCGCGTTTCCAGGACCGCATTCATCGCCTCGAGAAGATGAACGAGGCGTTCCGCGGCAAGTACGAGGCGCGGTCGCTGAAGGACTACTCGAAGGTCTACGAGGAGGCGGTGCGCCTCATGGACAGCAAAGACCTCGCGGCGTTCGACATCTCGGAGGAGCCCGACGAGGTGCGCGCGGCGTATGGCGACGATCGTTTCGGACAGGGTTGCCTGCTCGCGCGGCGCCTCGTCGAGCGCGGTGTGCGTTTTGTCGAGGTCGTCAGCGGCGGTTGGGACACGCACTCCGAGAACTTCGACCGCATGGGCGACCTCTGCCCGCCGATCGACCGCGCGCTCGCTTCGCTGCTGTCGGATCTCGACGCGCGCGGCCTGCTCGACGAGACGATGGTCGTGCTCACCACCGAGTTCGGCCGCTCGCCGGACATCGTTCAGGATCGCAACCTCGGCCGGAACCACTATCCGCAGGCGTTCAGCGCTCTTATGGCGGGCGGCGGTATCAAGGGCGGTCGCGCCTACGGAAAGACAGACGGCGAGGGGCGCAAGATCATCGAGAACCCGGTGCGCGTCGAAGACTTCAACGCGACGATCGCGTATGCGCTCGGGCTTCCGTTGGAGTTCAAGCTCTACTCGCCGTCCGGCCGGCCGTTCACGGTCGCGCACGACGGCAAGCCCGTGACGGAGTTGTTCTGATGCGCCGGAGCCTTGTTGCCATCGCGCTGCTCGCCGGAGTGGTCTGGCTCGCGGACGGCGCACGCGCGCAGGACAAGTCGGCTCCCGCCGACGGCGCGAAGGTGTCGTTCGAAAAGGACGTGCTGCCGATCTTCGAGATGCGCTGCTTCGAATGCCACGCGATCGAGTATCAGCGCCGGCCGAAGGGGCGACTGCGCCTCGACGGCAAGGAGTGGATCCTGCGCGGCGGCAAGGGCGGCTCCGGCGTCGTCCCCGGTGAACCCAACGAGAGCGCGATCTACATGCGCGTCACGCTGCCCGAGGAACACGAGGACATCATGCCGCCGGACGGTGCGCCGGTCAGCAAGGCGCAGAAGGAGACGCTGCGCCGCTGGATCGAAGAAGGCGCGGAGTTCGGCGATTGGGACGGAATCAAGCGTCCGAAGCCGAAGCCGGCGGCGAAGACCACGGGCCCGGACGATCGTTTCACGGCCTATGAGGCGTTGAGCAAGGATCTCGACCCGGTGCCGTCGGCGACGATCGCCAAGGTCGCGAAAACCGGAGCGCGAATCGAAGCGGTGGTTCCGGGCAGCCCGCTCCTGCGGGTCGAGTTCGTGACCGGCCTCGAAAACGGCACCGACGAAGCGGTGAAGGCGCTGGCGCCGTTGCGCAACAACATCGCGATCCTCAGCCTCGCGCAGACGCGGATCACGGACGGCGCGCTGGATCACATCGCCAAGATGCCGCGGCTCTACCGGCTGGATCTCCAAAGGACCGCGATCACGGACAAGGCGCTCGAGACGCTGGCGAAACAAAAGCCCACCGCGTTGACGAAGCTCAACGTGTACGGCACCGGCGTGACCGACCGCGGCCTGGCGCCGCTCGCGACCATCACGTCACTGCGCGCACTCTACCTGTGGCAGACCAAGGTCACCGACGCTGGCGTGAAGATGCTGTCCAGCCAATTGCCTGAGTGCCGCATCCAAAACGCACGCCCCCTACCCGCCGCCGCGGCCCCGCGCCAAAACAACAACCGCCGCCGCCGCGGGCAAAACTGACCTAGTCGTGCTGCTTACCGGCCTTGCGCCACCAATCGCGCCAGGCCTTCTGGTCCGTGCCGAAGTTCTTGCCGGTGAGTTCCTTCAACACGTTGGCGAACGACGGCTGCACGGTTCCATCCACGCGCACTCGCTCGATCAGGCGCGGGATTGCATCACGGCGGGAACGGCCCTCGAGTTTTTCCAGCGCGCTCATCGCGAGGGCGTGACTCGGGCCGGACTCGAGCGCGCGCAACAGCGTCGGCACAACGACGGGGTGGTCGAGATACCCGAGCCACGCGGTCGCGGTCCGGCGCATCCCTTCGTCCTCCTTGTTGCCGTCCGCAACTGCGATCGCCGCGATGTTCGGCGCGGCCGAGTGCACGCGGAGCAACGTCAACTGCCGGATCGCTCGCTCCCGTTCGTGCCGAGCGCCCTTTTCGAGATCCCGCAACATCGCCGCCCGAAACCGCGCGCTCGACAGCTCCTTCACGCGCTCGAGAAAGCGCCGGAGAGACACCGGCTCTTTCTCCTCCACGCCAAATCCGTAGACGCCACGGCGCATCAACGTATCGTCGGCAGACACCTCCTGCATGCCGCCCCAATCGCGCACTGCGCTCCCGTTCTCGACAAACAAGACAAAACGGCGCCCGGGCTCGAGTTCCGGTTTCACGGCGCCGGTGGCGTGAGGCAACTCGCCGCGCACACGCAGCGTGACATCCTCGCCGATGGGCTTACCGCTCACACGCTGCAACACCGTGATCACGAACGAACCGTCGGCCGCGACCTTCTTGACCCTGCCGACAATCACCGACTCCGCCGGCCCGACGTAGTACGCGACATGCACGGGCGACGGGTAGCGCCCCGCAAAGACAGCCGCCGCGAACAGGACCCCCGCGAGCTTTCGCATGCAGATTCAAACGGGGCGCGCGCCGGCCTTGCAGCCGGCGGCTGATATTCTGGCCGCATGAACTGGAGCTACGACGGCAACACCGGCCCGGAACACTGGAGCAACGTCTGCACTCTCGCGCGCACCGGCCAACGTCAGTCCCCGATCGACTTGCGCGACGCGGAACCCGGCGGCGTCGGCGACTTCAGCCTCGACTACCGATCCGTGCGCGTCAAAGTGCGCGACACCGGCCGCAACTATCGTTTCGATTGCGGTAAGGGCTGCCGCGTCCGCATCGCCGGCTCCGAGTTCCAACTCGTCGAGTTTCATTTCCACAGTCCGTCCGAGCACAAAGTCGACGGCAACGGGCAACCGATCGAAATGCACCTCATGCACCAAAACACCGCCGGACGCATCGCGGTCGTGGCGGTGTTCTTCTCGGGCCGCGCCGGCGAAAACTGCCACCTCAAGAAAGCGTGGCAGGACCTTCCCGAGCGATTCGGCGACCGGGTCCTGAGCGAATTCCATATCGATCCATCCAAGTTCCTGCCCGCCGATCACGTACGTTACGTCTACCCCGGCTCGATCACCACACCGCCATGCACCGAAGGTGTCACTTGGGTCGTTTTCAAGACGCCGGTCTTCGCGGGCGTCGGTCAGATCAAACGGCTCCAACTGCTGCGCCCGCACTCCTGCCGGCCGCTGCAGCCCTTGAACGGTCGCGAAATTCGCCTCGGCCGCTGAGAGAGCCGGGGACCCGCGCGATGGGCTTCGAAGCCGATCACGAACTCGACGCGGCGGGTGCGCCCGAGCGAATCAAACGGGAGTTCCCTATCCGCACCCGTGTGCTTCCGGGACCGCGCGCGATGCACCGCGCGATACGAGGGCGTCGCCCACATCACGTACGGGGCGCTCACGAACAAGCCCGACTATGTGACGTTTGGCGTGGACGCGCTCGATCGGATCGCGCGCTAGGCTCCGTCTGAGAAAAACCCGCAGGCCCGAGATCGAGCAAGAAAGTACGTCAGGCGTCGTTCGCCGACAACCCTCTATCCAATGTCGATAGTGCTAGGAGGCGAACGGCGGCTGACGGGCCTATCCAGCCGATCGAAGCCAGGGGTTTTCTCAGACGGAGCCTAACGGGCGCGCTGCGCGTTCGACGAGTTCGCGCGACTGCGGCTCGACGTCGCCTCGGTGGCGCGTTTCGCTCTGCGGGTGGCAGCGCGCGCGCGACGAATCGCATGTTTCGGCATCCGCCGGAGGTCTTTGGCCATGCCCACCTTGGCGAGCCCCCAAACGAACCACTTGGTCGGATCGAAGTGGAACCAGCGGACCCCGTTTCGGTAGTCCCCCTGGAAGCGGTGATGGTAGTTGTGATACCCCTCGCCGAAAGTGAGCAGCGCGGTAACCCAGCTGTCGCGCGCCGACGTCGATTCGGAGTACGGCTGAGAGCCGATCTGGTGCGCAAACGAGTTGATCGAAAACGTGGCGTGCCACTGAACCACGAGGCGCAGGAAGCCGGCGACCAGCAAGGCACCGATCGGATCGCCCCAGAGCAAGCCGATCGCCGCCGGCACGAGCGCGCTGAAGAGGATCGCGAGCCACAGATACTGGTTGTGCTGGAACATGACCAGGGGGTCGCGCGCGAGATCCTGAACGCGGTTCAGCTCGGGCTCGTCCTGCGTGTCTTGCTCGAACAGCACCCAACCGATGTGCGACCACCAAAACCCGCGCTGCGCGTTGTAGGGGTCTTCCTCGTGATCCGTCTCGGCGTGATGCTCGCGATGGTCCGAGGACCACTTGAGCGCAGAGTTCTGGATCGAGGCGGCGCCGAACAGCAGATAGAACAGCCTCACCGGCCAAACGGTCTTGTAGGTCGGGTGCGCGAAGAGCCGGTGATACCCACCGGTGATGGCGAGCCCACAAAGCGCCATCCACAGGAGCCCGAGACCGGCCGTCCACCAAGAGAAGTGAACGAAACAAAGGTAAAGAACCGCGCCCGCCGCAAGTAAATGGGCGGACGCGATAAATACCGTGTTCGTGTAGTTGAGCTTTTCTTTGCGCATCATGCTGTTCTTTGACTACGCACGCTCACTCTGAACCTAGTAGCGGTTTCCGCCGCCTCCGCCACGACCACCGTAGCCACCACCACCACCACCACCACCACCGGAACGCGGCGCGCGCTCCTTGGCTTCGTT
>JAZFYD010000096.1:0-7009 GCA_036443405.1 Planctomycetota bacterium | reverse complement strand
ATGAGCGCCGGCACCGCTGCGCGATCGAAAAGCACCCCGCGCCGCACGCTCGCGCCCGGCAAGGCTGACAAGCTCGTTGGCTTCCGGCCTTACGCGCCGAAGCTGTCGCGGCACGACGCGCAAACCGAGGTCGCGGGACAGATGCCTTGCGATCTCGGCCGCCGGATGAAAACCGCGGCGACGATTCCGCCGGTGCTTGGGAACCGGAACGATGCGGGTCTCTCGGGGCAGCGGTAGCGCGCGCGCGGCGGCACCTGCCAACGCAGCGAGCGGGAGCCCCGCTGCCAACTCCCTCCGATCCGACAGGGCGCGCACCAACTCCTTCGCGGCGCCCACGTGCGGTGCGCCGGATCGCACCGCGAAGAGATCCGCCGGCCAGTCCGGGCAACGGACACAGACCGGACACGTCAACGGTCGCGGCCGACCGCACCGAAGACACAGCGGCTCGCGCAGGAGAACCAGACGCGCCGCGCACGCGTCGCACAGCCATGGGTTGCCTTTACACGCCACACCGCAGAGGCAACAGATCCGCGGTGCGATCGCATCGAGCAAAGGGCCGAGCACACAAAGAAGACGCGCGCCGGTTGCAGGAATCCGCTTCCCGACAACGGCTCAGACGAGCGTGTAGATGACGCCGCCAAGATCGGCATTCGGAACGCGCAGGATCTTCTCCTCGAGCAGGCGCGCGGCCAGCGCGGTCGGCAGGTAGGAAAACACGCGCCCCTCCGCCATCGCGAAGATCTCTTCGGCCAGGTCCGCCGGCACCTCGATCTCTTCCACCGGCTGTTCCGACACGTTTTCGTCGTGCGGGTGCAGAAAGACGTTATTGCGGATCGGACCCGAGAACGCGTTGACGACCATCGTGCGGCCCATCGGCGCGTCGACGTTGCAGACCACGCCCTGTTCAGGGAAGTAGATCTCCTCGATCCAGCGCCCGGCGCGATGCGCGACGTGCAAGGGAGAGTCGTAGACAAACACCCGGTAGCGCAGGGCGCGGATGGCCTGGGCCGGGCGCGTCGCGATCTCGCGGCTTGCCTCTTCGGCGCCTCGATCCCGCGCACCACGCGGATCCGTGGGCAAGAGACAGGCCACGATGGTGAGAATGGCGACGGCCGCGGCGACCTTCATCAGGCGGGGGTCGCGTCCGTCCAAGCCTCTCACACTGTTATTGACGTATGAGACGCCGGTTCCGCCGTCAATTTGTGGTCAACGCAGAAAAATGCTCTTCACGTCGCAGTATTCGCGCAGGAAATCCACGCCGAGAAGCTCGCCGATCGCCCCGCCGGCAAAAAGCACGACCCAGGCGATCAGGAGGCATTTGCCCAGGTTTTGGAGCACTTTCTCGCGATCCGCCATGCGTCGATGCTATCAGGCACGCCGGGAGGCACCGACGGAAGCTAACCGCGGGCGCGCCAGGCGCCCTAGAACTCCACGCCGGACTTCACCAGGATTTCGAGGATCTCGGACTGATCGAGCTTGCCGCCGTCGACGAGCTTCGCGACCACCCGGCTGAGCAAGTTGACGCGCTCCACGAGTTCGCTCTCCACGGACTCCGGGCTTTCCACAGGACGCGCCAGGATTTCGGCGAGGTTCAAGTCGGACACGGAATCCGAATCCTCGGCAGCCGCCTCCGAATCCAGGGAATCCTCATCGCCGAACGATCCGTCGACGTCCTCGCACGCCTCGATCTCCGCGGCCAACGCGGCCGTATCCACGCCAAACGCGGCAAGGCCGGGACCAGCCGCATCCTCGTCCTCGGCATGCGCCTCGGGCAACGGTTCAGGGGACGGGAACTCGCAGTAATCGGCGGCGGCATTTTCGTCGGCGTCGGGCTCCGCCTGAGCAGCCTCGGGCCACTCCCCCGTGTCGGCGACCGGTGTCTTTGGCTCGACGAGTTCGGGCACCGCGGGCTCATCGACGTGGGCCGCGGGGGTGGCTTGCGCCTCGGGCGCGGCCTCCTGCGCCTCAGCCTGCGTCGGCACACTCACGATGGGCGCGTCGGGCTCGCTCGTCTCCGATGTCGCGGTCGGCTGGTCTTCAAGACTTACTGCGGGCCGGGCTGCACCCGGAGCCTTGTTGAAGCTCTGCTGAACTTGCTCGAAGAACTCGACGAAGGTCTCGTTGTCGGGCGCGACCTGGGGTGAGGCATCCTCCGCTTGAAAGACCTCATCCAGCGCGTCGCGGATTTCCTCCGCTTGATCTTCTTCGAATACGTCGTCCGCGCCTTCGCTTCCGACCTTTTCGAAAAGCTCCGCGCCGGCGCTGCCGCCGGACTCGAAGAAGTCGCGCATCTCGTCCTGGAGACGTTGCTCGGTGTCCGCGTCGTCGTCGGCGAGAACGAGGGGCTCATCGAGATCATCCGGCTCAGGCGCGGGATTTTCGTCGCCACGCATGCTGGCTTCGAGCATCTCGACCTTCTTCTTCTGTAGATATTCTTCGAACGGATCGCCCGTGGTCATCTCGAGTGTCTCCAGCTGGGTGGCACGAAACCTAAGGTCTTATCGACAATTGTCGGTCCGACCTGTACGTTGTTAGAGGTGGTGGGCTTTCGGATCGGATTGGGTTCTCAGACCGCTCCAGAGCGAGCGCGGAGGCCTCAACCGGCTCAAAGCGAGACATGAGTCGAGCCCTCAAGAACACGGCGGCGCTGGCCCTATTCGCCATCGGGGCACTGTTGTTTCACAACTACCTGCGCCCCCCCGCCTCCGGATCCGGCACGGACGGTCCTTCCAAGGAACGCGAGACGGCCACCGCCGCGGAGGCCGCCCTGCCCATCGAACTCCGCAACGACCTCGCGGGCGCCGACGACCTCTCCGCAGCCAGACTGCTGCACAACGCGCTAGAGGAGTTCCGTGGGGACGATTCGGAACCGGCGATTCGGATCGCGATGGAAACTCGTGCCATCGCGGCGGCCGCCGAGGTGGAAGAGCGAGTGCAGGAGCTTTTGCAGGACTTCCGGTACCGCACCGCGGCCGAACTGGTCGGGACGCATCGCCGGCACTGGACCGGCACTTCGGTGCCGTCCAAGCTGACGACGCTGCTCGACGAATTGCGAAACGAACAATCCCTGCTCGTGGAAGGCCGGCGCGCCGACGCGGAGATTCTCTTTGATCTCGGACGCTATGACGCGGCCCGCGAAGCCATCGCGACCCGGTGGGAGCTGGAGGAGTCGTATCGCGACTCGCTCAACGAGATCGCCGAGACACTCGAGTTGAAGATCCGGCGCGCGAACATCAAGCGACGGGCGACACGCGCGGCCGCGATCGCGAGGCCGGTGATTCCGGTCGCACAAGGCGAGCCGGGACCGCCGCCGCCGCTGCCCGGCGTTCCGCACGCGGACGTGAAGCGTCTCGGCGAGGCGCGCCGACTCGTCTTGAAAGCGCGCGACCTGTTCCTGTCGCGGCGCATCGATCCCGCGCAGCGGGCCGTCGACGACTTGCTGACGAGCTACAGCGACCTTCACTACGTGGATCGCAACCGGGAAGCCATCGAGGCGATCGGAACCCTAGCGCGGCACGCCCGCGGCGGCGTGGAAGCGCTGTTTCACGCGACCGACGTCAAATTGCGCGGCTCGCGACTCAAGCTGCGCTATCTCTTCAAGAACCAGATCGAGATGAAGGACTGGGAAGAGATCGTCACGGTGCAGCACGAGGATCTCGGCAACTTCGAGTACGTGCGCGGTGCGGTCCGCGGCAACGGCGTGATGACGTTTTGCAACCGGGCGTTTTTCAAGAACGACGTGACGATGCGGTGCGTGACCGAGCCGATGAAGCTCAAGACCCACGGCCTCGCGTTTTGCCAGGCGGGGTTGGAGACGCGGCAGATCATGCTTCTCGCGACCAACCACTGGTTCGTCGAGGGCGAGAACTACGTAAAGATACGACCGGGGCACAGCGTCGTGATGATCGGCAAGGGAACCAACGCCGACGTGCCGATCGATTCGCCCGAGATCGGTTTCATCTTCCGCCAGTCCAACGAAACGCCGGATGTGAAAATCGGACAGCGCGTGAAGATCGAGTTCAAACTCAAGGGCTCGCGCATGTCGGGGAGCGTGGCCGCCGGCGGCAAGAGCGGTTCGCTACGCGGCGAGGCAACGGGCGACGACGGCCGCGGGATGTCGCTCTTGCGCCCGTCACTCTTTGTCGTGCAAAACAGCGTGCGGTTTTACGAGGTCGAGATCGAAGGCGTCCTGCACCCCCACTTCGAGCGCGAGCGCCTCGATGAGCTGCTCGACGAGGTCGCGAACCTCGACAACATCGGCGGGACCGTGCCTGCCCGCTCGCGCTAACGCGATCGCGCAGGCAATGTTGCTGCGCTCATCCTGACGGACTTCGCGTGTGGGGCGTTCGCGCTAGTCCACGCGCACGCCGACGCGCTCGCGCACGACAGGTGGACAGCGTGCGCCAGCGCGTGATCGATCACTCGCTCAGGAAGCGCTGCGCCAGGGTTCCGGGGTCGACGCCATACGCGTTGCGGCATGCTGCGAAGCCGCCGTCCTTCGGGTCCGCGTTTTGAAGGAGCGACGCGAAGGCGCCCTGGTCGTGCGCCAGAAGCGCCCGGACCAGCAGATAGGCCAGGTCATACGACAACCGGCCGCGGTCATCGAGCACGTTGAAGGACTCGCCCGTCCAGAACGTGTCGAGTCCGAACTCCTGCCAGCAAGCACGTAGCTCCTGCGGTTCCGAGTAGTACTCCGACAACCCGGACTCCGTGACGACGGCAAGCCCTTCGTTGAGCCATACAGGAAGGTCGAACGCGTACACGAGCGTGTGGCTGAGTTCGTGCGCAGCGATGGTCTCGAGCTGCAGGAGATCCGAGCAGGGCGCGATGACGACGTGCGGCAGACCTTGGCTGACGCAACAGCCGGCCGAGGCGGGGAACTCGCCATCGGGATAAAACGCCGAGATGTAGTCGTAGTACCGATCTTGGCGATCGAACGCGAGCACGGTCGCCCAATCGGTTAGGGCGCTGGAACCCAGGAACCTCGCAACGCGCCTGAACGACTCCGTTGCCGTATGCAGTAGCAACCCCGCTTGCCGGTCGGACTCCGCGGACAAGAGCACGACCCGGTCGGATTCGAGTACACGGTAGGGCTCACCGAGCGCCTGCGACAGCAGCCCCACCCACTGCACGACACCGAAGCGCCAAGCTGCGTCCTGCTCCGCATCCGGTACGTGTTCGACGAGCCAGGCCACCACCGGGTCCACACATAGCTGCGGCAACCCCTCCTCGGACGCGATCGCGCCAGGAATCCCCTCGATATCGATCTGCACCTGCCGACATGCTAACGATTCGCCGGCAACGAGGGTGTCGGGCTAGCTACTCTTTGGGGTACAGCGCCTTCGCGAACAACGCACCGCCGATCGCGCCGGCGCCGGGGCCGACCAGGTAGATCCAGAAGTTCGAGAAGTCGCCAATCGCGAGCGCCGGGCCGAGGGTGCGGGCCGGGTTCATCGACGCGCCGGTCAGCGCACCGCCCATCAGGATGTCCATGATGAGCACCGAGCCGATCGCGATCGCGGCGTGCGAACCGTTCTTGCCGAACACACCGCTCACCATGACCGCGGTCATCAGCAGAAACGTCAGGATGGCCTCGATGACGACGCCCTGCGTCACGGAGACACCTGTCGCCAACTGCGTCGCGCCCAGGTTGCCCACCGCGCCGCCCAAGCAGAACTTCAAAGCGAACGCCGCCACGATGCAGCCCGCGACCTGCGCCACCCAATACTGGATCGCGCGCGGCCATGTGATCTTGCCGGCCATCGCAATGCCGAGCGTCACCGCCGGGTTCACATGCGCGCCGGAGACGCCGCCGAGCATGTAGATGATCACCATCAGCGCAAAACCGTGCGCGAGGGCGACACGGATGATGCCGCTGTCGCCGCCGGCGAGCGCTCCCGCGCCTGCGCCGATGAAGACCAGAATGAACGTGCCGAGAAACTCCGCGATCGCGGGGCGTGTGTTTTCGTTCATGATCCCAACCAGTCTCTTTCCGTTAGTCCCGGCCACCCGCCGGGAAGATGTCGCGAAACGCTCTCTCTGAAAACGCGGCCCGGCCTACGCGAGGTCCGCGAGCAGCTTGCCGCCACTCGTGACGTCGCACGTGCCCGGGCTCTCCTCGACGCGCATCGCGGTGACCGTACCGTCATTCACGATCATCGCGTAACGCAGGGACCGGGTACCGAGACCGAACCCGGAACCGTCGAACGCCATGCCGATGGCGTTCGTGAACTCGGCGTTGCCGTCGCTGAGAAACGTGATCGCATCGCCGGCCCCGCTGGCCTGCGCCCACGCGCCCATGACAAACGGGTCGTTCACCGCGACGCATGCGATCTCCGCGACACCTTTCGCTTTGATCTCGGCGGCGTGCTCGACGAACGAAGGCAGGTGCTCGTTGTTGCAGGTCGGCGTGAACGCTCCGGGCACCGCGAACAGGGCGACCTTGCGACCCGCGAAAAACTCAGCTGTGGTCTTGGCAGCAGGCCCTTCGGGCGTCATCACCCTAAGAGTCGCGTCCGGGAGCTTGGCTCCGATCCGGATGGGTTGGTTCGACATGTCGGCCACTATGCCGGATGAGCCGCCCGCACGGAAGGTTTGGCGTCCCACGCGTTTGGGTTCGACGGGCTAGGAGAAGAACGGTCGTGTGAACGAGGTTAAGCACGTCCGCTGCAACGGCTTGTTAGACCGCGATGCAGTACCGAGAGAAAACGATGACATCTTCTGGACTCCAGATGTGGCCCGGCCACGACAAGTAGCCCCGCAACCACAACACGCCGTCAACGCGCCGCAGGTAGAACCCCTTCGGTGTTTCATCCGTGTCGTCGAGCGGAGACGACGCGACCGTGATCGAACCAGGAGGCGCTCGGCCGTGTGTCGTCGATGTTCCGCCGGCGCCTTCGGGCTGACCCAGGAACTGCATCCTCAGATTCGGCCCCAACTCGAGGGGACACTCGACCAACCCTGATTCAAGCGCACGCGCGGTGAGCTGCGCATAGGTGGCTCCCTCGCC
>JAZFYD010000095.1:0-8151 GCA_036443405.1 Planctomycetota bacterium | reverse complement strand
GTCCAGCGGCGACAAGTCCAGCGGCGACAAGTCCAGCGGCGACAAGTCCAGCGGCGACAAGTCCGGCGGCAACAAGTCCAGCGGCGACAAGTCCAGCGGCGACAAGTCCAGCGGCGACAAGTCCAGCGGTGACAAGTCCGGCGGCGACAAGTCCAGCGGTGACAAGTCCGGCGGCGACAAGACCGACGGCACCGAAGACGAGGCGCGCAAGGAAGCGAGGCTCCGTGCCCGCGTCCTGATCCGGCTACACCTGGATCGGCAGCCCTATCTGACGCGCGATTCCCGGCTGCACCTGATCGAGAAGCTCAGTGCCAATGCCGACATCTATAGCTGGATGAAAGCGGTGAACGGCAACCAGCACGTGATGGACCAGCTTTCCCGCAATCTGCTGCAGAACTACTACGCGCCGCTCTGGGAGAGCCTGCGGCAACTCTCGAAGACAGAGCGCCATTCCGTGAAGTTTCGAGACCTGCGTGAACCGCACTACCGCCGCTTCCTACATTGGGCGCGCCCGCGTGCGCAGCAGGACATCGAGATCATCGAGCTGCTCCCTGCGTCGCGGGACGACCTTGTGTCGATGTCGATCAATGAGGGGGGCGTGATCGCTCAAGCCGCGTTCCAGGCGGAGGCCGCGGGCGCGTACGACTTCAACTCGATCAAGATGCTGAGCCGCAACCTGAAGCAGATCAGCGAAACGTTGAACAACCAGGAGTCCGGCACGCAGGGGGCGACCGACGCGGCGGAAGCTGCGGCGGCGCTCGAGGGGATTCAGAAGAGTTCGGAGTTCTCGAGTCTTCTCAAGGCGGCTCGGAGCAGCGAGGCGGCTCAGTATGGACTCGGTGCGTCGGGCCGGGCGTCCATCTACGCGCGGGCCAAAGCGGCGCTCGCGTATTCCAAACGCCGGGAGTATCTCGATGCCGTGATCACCGCCGCCGGCCGCGGCGACAACTTCGCCAAGTGGGTCGTCCGCAAGAGTGATCTGCGCTCCGATCTCGCCAAGCCCGACGGGCGCAAGCTCGTCGCGGCCGCGCACAGCGGCTACCCGAACGGAGATCAGCCGTTTCACATGCTCGTGAAGGTCCCCCTGCGCGCGATGGTGCGCGACTGGGACGGACACCGCTACATCCTGTTCCAGAGCGGATACCGGGCGCATCGGCATTGGCGCCTCACGCAACGTCTCGGTCCGATCATTGGATACCCCACCAAGATCGTGAGTTACGTGTTTCCCAAACACTGGCGCCGAAAGATGGAGAGCCAGGTCGTGGGCACCGTGTATCCGTTCCTGTGGGATGTGGAAAACAAGGACGATCAAGTCAAACTCCTCAAGGAGGCGAGCAAGCTCGGTGGGCGACTTCGCCTGGACGACACGGACAAAATCCGCTTCTCCGAAATCAAGATGCTCTTGACCGCGGAACAGCGTTTCATCGAGCAGACACGTTCCGCGCAAAGCGCCGACCTCAGTCGCGTGTTGGGAGAGTTGGAGGGCGAGTCGAAGAAATTCCGCGAGGAGACAAGCGAGCACCTCGCCAAGCAGCGAAACAAACTCGACACGCTCATCGACGAGGAGAGCAAAAAGCTGGACGAACGGATCACGAAACTCGAAGCGGACCTGGAGAAGATGCGCGAGGAGCAGGCCAACGAGGACGATGCGGCGGGGGGCGGCGACGAACCGGGCGTGGACCCGGATGCGAGCCCGCCGACACCGCCCGCAACACCGGCGGCCGGCGACAACACCGGTTCGACTGGCAGCTAGACGGTTTGCTCAGCGGAAGCACGCGATCAGTCGTTCCACGCAACGTTGGGTCTCCGCGGTGTGTTGCCCCTCGACACGCTGCGAGACTCGAGCGATTACGATGCGGTCATGAGCGGTGGCGGATCGGGCAGGGAGCCGAGTGTCGTTTTTCGCGCGCGAATTTTCGAGGGTGCAGATGTGGTGGCGTCGCTCTGGCGCAGACTGCGGCACCCGTGCCGCAGACGACGGTCATAACCCGCAATCGACAAACGGGTTACGGCGCTCCGAAGTGGTACCTGGTACCGTCACGCGATGCTCAAATTGTTGGTTCGTGTCGCTGCGGTTTTCTTGTTCGGGACCTCTACGGTCTTCGCGGACATCGTTCTTGCGGATCTGTTTCAGGAGTTGGCGGTCTTGCAGCGCGGCATGAAGGTGCCGATCTGGGGGCGGGCGGATCCGGGCGAAGCGGTGACCGTTTCGTTTGAAGGGCAGAGTGTTTCGACAAAGGCGGACAAGGACGGGCGTTGGCGTGTCGAGTTGGGACCGTTCGACGCGATGGCTGCGCGGCCGTTGACGGTGACGGGTAAGAACACGATTCGGTTGGAACGTGTGTTCGTCGGCGAGGTGTGGGTCTGCTCCGGTCAGTCCAATATGGCGTGGCCGCTGCAGCGGACTGACGGCGCGAAACAAGAGCTCGCCGAACTCGCCAATCCGCGGTTGTTTTTCTACTCGGTCAAGCACCGCGTGTCGGGCGATCCGGTTTCGGATGCCGGGGGAAAGTGGGTGCGGGCCTCGGCGGAGACCGCGACGAACTTCAGTGCGGTCGCCTACTACTTCGGAAAAGAGCTGCGCGCGACGCTCGCGGCACGCGGATCTATCGCGAGAGCCGAGTCGAAGACGGCTACATGACGCAACACACGGCGATGATGGTGATCGGCATCGGAACGGGCCGCACCATCACGTCGGCGCGCGTGCGTTGGCCGTCCGGTAAGACCACCGCCCTCGGCAAGGTCGCCGCCGGTTCGCGCCTCACGATCCGCGAGGACGAGCGCAAGAACCGCGGCGGCTAGGACCGGCGTCCCGGCGCGCAGGTCGCGGGGTGCTCCTACGCGGCGCCTACCACTATTCCGTTCCAGACGGTTCCAGGTACCGGCCTGGTCGGGTGGAAGTCGTTGTTGGGGCGCGGGTTAGGGCGGCGGAGTGCGGCCAAGGGCGCCGCAGTCCGGACGGCCGGGGACCCGGTCGGAGGCACCATTCAGGTGAATCCCGCGTCGAATCCAAACGCCGAAAAAACTACACTCCGGGGTACTCACGAACGGGAATTCGTATTAGTAAATCGCGCGGTCGCAACGGCCGTCGCAGGGCGCCGCGGGGAGTGATACGCGATGGACCAGTGCCGAACCAACAGGGAGGTGTGTCATGCTCGACGCTCTTGGGCTGATTATCGGGTTCATCACGGTCATGCTCATCTTGAGTTTGGTTGTGACGGCCATGGTGCAAACCACGCAGCTTCTGTTCAAGATGCGGACGAAGAACCTGCTTGTCGGCGTCACGGCCATCATTCAGGAAGAACTGGATGTCGACACGGAGATCAAGGCCGCCGCTACGACGGATGCAACGGCCACCGATCCTGTCATCCCAAAGGCGGTCAAGGAAAAGGGCAAGAAAGACGGAAGGGGGCAGCCGAAGGACTTGGCGAGCGAGATCGTCACCAAAGCGAGTCCGCTGCAGCCCACGACAAGGCCGCAGGCCTTCGCAAGCGGATTGATGGGTGGAGAGCGGACTTGGCTCACGCCGGAAGAACTTCTGAAGAGTACGAAACGGGTTCTCGATGGTCTCGGCATCAAGTTCAAAGAGGACGAAGTCGAGCGGTTCGCCAAGCGATTCGAGGAACTCGATGCCGATCTTCGAAAGAGGTTTCTTGGGCGCATCCGGCTGATCACGCTTGTTTGGGGGGCCGTCGTGGCCATCTACTTCCAGGTCAGCGCGATCGCTCTGCTCAACGATCTGGCTCGCAACCCGGAGATGCGCGTGCAAGCGGCGGCCTACGCCAACGCGATGATCGGGGCGGCCGATAAAGCCGGCAAAGAACCAAAGCCCGGAGAAAAAATCCAGGAGTCCGCAAAAGAGTCGTTTCTCAAAATACACACGAAACTCAAGGACAAGCTGAAGGACTTCAAGGGGACCGGCGAACGCACGGAAATCCTGGCAGAGTTGCGGACAGCGTTGGCAGGCGTGCCCAAGCTTGACGAACTCGAAAAGGAGTACAGCGAGATCCTCGATCGTCTGCACTTGCAGCACGTTCAAACGGCCATCGCCGACGCCAAGAAGACTGCCGAGAAGCTGACGGCTTTTCACCTCGAGCCGTGGGGCGATCCCAATTTCTACAGAGGCGATCACGCGCTTCAGAACTCGCTCGGTGTTCTCATCACGATCCTGTTCCTCGCTTTCGGCGCACCGTTTTGGTTCGAGAAGCTGAAATTGGTCGTCGGGCTGCGCGACGCGCTCAAGGATGCGACGCAGGCCGAGGTCGGGAAGACGATGACGGCGGAAGAGAAGGCAGCGGCGGAGAAGAAAGCGGCTGCGGCGAAGGAGACGGCGGCGAAGGAGGCGGCGGAAGAGAAGGACGCTGCGGACGAGGGATCAGATTAGGCCGCGACAGGGCGCGATTTGGCCGCAATGACCAATCTCGGAACCACATTCAAAGAGGCTCTGGAGGCCATGGACAAAGACAAGATTCTTGCGCGTCACGTCGTCATGGTGGATGCCGACGGTCGCATCGTTCGCCCGGAACTTCACCGGCGCTTCACGCTCTTTCGGGGATATGAGTGTCTGGAGGATCCGGACGCGTGGGTGAAATCGATCCTGGGGCAGGCAGAGGAGTACTGCCTCGAAGACCCCGACCATCGAGAGGTTGTTGTGTTCGCACACGGCGGACTCAACACCCGAAAAGGAGCGCTCAGGCGTGCTCTGGAACTTCGCCCGCGCATGCTCGCGGACGGTAAGTACCCGATCTTTCTCAACTGGCACTCTTCCTTGATCTCGAGCTATCTCGCGTCGTTGTTCTATGTCTGGCAGGGTCGCAACAACCGATACACAACCGGGCTGCAGAAACTCGTTCGACGCTGGATCCTGTCGTGGTGCGTGCTCGCAGCCGACTTTGGCCGCGGACTCTTGCGATTGCCTGTGGTGTTCTTCGCTCAGATCGGAACGAGCATGGGCTTTTTTGTCGACGAGCCCAGCAAGGATGCCGGCAAGGCTCGCAAGTGGTTCAATCAGTTCTTCGATAACGAGAGCATGCGCGCTTGGGAAGCGCTGGCCAGGCTCAAGAAAGGCGAGAACATGCCCAGGCCGGGGAAGGACCGGCGCACCTCTTGGGAGAAGTTCCGGCGTCTCTTCAGCTACTTCCTGACGCTATTGATCAAGGTCCCCTCGGCGGTGTTCATCGATGGATTCGGACACAGCGCGTGGGAGGTGATGCTGCGGCGCACCAAGACAGCGTTTCGTCAGGATCCGGGTTCCGCGCTGAAGTGCGGTCGGACGGACGGCGGCATGGCCGTGTTTTTCAAGCACCTCGAAGAACCGAGCCATGAACTGCCGATTACGTGCATCGGTCACAGCATGGGCACGATCCTGCTCAACCAGATGCTTCGCGGCTGGCCGCACTTGCGCCTGAAAAACGTCGTCTACATGGCGGCAGCGTGCACGGTACGCGATGCGCAGGGCGCCATGGTCAGCTTCCTCCACGACGAGCACAACAAGGATTGCAAGACGATCTTCCACAACCTCGTCTTGCACCGGAAGGCCGAGGCGGGCGATTGGTGGGGGTTCCGCTGGTTCGATCCTCCGATCCGCGGGTCGCTGCTCGTTTGGATCGACAACTTCCTCTCGAATCCGCACACGCCGTTCGATCGGACAGCGGGCCGGTTCGACAACCTTCTGCTGACGTGGAACGACATTCACGAACTCGCAGCGGAGAAAATTCGGTTCCGATGCTTCGATGCCGGCGACCCCGCGCGAAAAGATGGGCAGCCACAAAAACATGGTGACTTCACCAAGCGGGTATTTTGGAACGAAGAGTTCTGGAAACCGAACAAAGCGCCCGCCGAGTGATTCCGGAGCGCCGAACCGTGCGATGATCGCGTGCGAAAACCGCTTGATGCGCTACGCGGCGGCGGACTCGCTCGGCAAGATTGGTGGGCCTGCGGCCGAAGCGGCACTGCGCGAACGACTGGAACTCAAGCCGAACGCACGGGTCCGTAAGAGGATTCGAGTGGCGTTGAAGGAGCTTGAGTCGAACTAATCGGATGCGGGCAGAAGCAATAACTTCTCGTCCAACTCGTCCGTGATGTCGACCTTCTCGAACTTGTGGCCGGGCATGATCACCTGCGCCACGCCTTTGGTGTCGAAACCGACGAGGCCGTGTTTCGCGGTGCCGAGCTCGTACTTCTTGGCGGCCGCCTGGCCCTCTTTCGACGACGCCGGCTCGATGGTGAATTCGATCCTGCCCTTGTACTCCGTCTTGAGTTCGCCCACGGCGACCTCGATCTTGGCACAGAAGGGTCAGTTTCTTCCCAGGCTGTAGTAGTGAACCTGCGGCAGCTTCTTGGCCGCCGTCGTCTTTGCCGGCGCATCGGCACTGTCCTGCGAGCACGCAGCCAGGAGGAACACGAGCGGGAGTCCGTATTTCATGCCCAGAGGCTACTCGACAATACGCGCGTGTCCCAGGGGGCGCGTCATGCCGGTTTGATCTCGAGCCGAGTGGCGGCTCGCCCGCCCGATCGACGATCGCGCCTGCTAGCCTGACCGGCTGTGAGCACGCGCGTTTACACGATCGGGCACTCGAACCACGAGGTCGACGGGTTCGTGGCCTTGTTGCGGCAGCATGCCATCGACGTGGTCTGCGACGTTCGTTCCGTTCCGTGTTCGCGCCGATACCCCTGGTTCGCGAAGGCGGCGATCGAGGTCGCGCTGAAAGAACGCGGCGTGCGTTATCTGTTTCTTGGCGATGCGCTCGGCGCGCGACCCGGCGATCCATCGTGTTTCGACGGGGACCGCGCCCTGCACTCGCGCATTGCAGCGACGGAGTTGTTTCAGGCTGCGCTCGACCGGATCGAAACCGGCAGCAAGAAGTTTCGCATCGCGTTGATGTGCGCGGAGCGCGAGCCGTTGGAGTGCCACCGGTCGGTGCTCGTCGTGCGGAACCTGGCGCTACGCGGGATCGAGTGCGCGCACATCCTTGCGTCCGGGGAGCTCGAATCGCACGCCGCGATGGAAAAACGCATGGCGGAACGCGAGGGCGTCGCGCCGATGCCGTTGCTCGATGGGGCCCAGGCGTGGGAGGCTGCGCTCGAGGAGGCGTACCGGCGTGCGTCGCACCGTTTGGAGTACGTGCGCCGCCCGGAGAAATAGACCGTTCGGGTCAGCCCGGCTCGCGCACGTCATCCTCGGCCATCCACGGCGGCGAGACGATGAGCACGACACACAACGGATCGGTCCCGGCGTTTTCGATCCACTGCAGTTCGTTCTTGGGCACGAGGATGGCATCGCCAGGATGCACCGCAGAGGTCTCTTCGCCGACGTGTATGCGTCCCTGGCCTGAAACGACCCAATAGAGCTCGGATTGCTCGCGCAGCCGGTGCGGGAGCGTGCTCTTGCCGGGATCGATCGTGGCCCACGCGAGCGAGTAGGGTTCGTCCACCGAATCGCGGTCGCGATGAAGCAACTCGCGCAATCGGCAGCCGTCGTTGGCCAGGATCTCTTCGCTGTCTTGAAGGCGTTTGAGCAACATGGCGCCAGCTTACGCGCCGGTAGCCTACTGCGCTTCGCGGATGGCCTCGAGCTCTTCCCAGCGGTGATAGAGCGTGTCCACTCGATCGGCGGCGGTGCGGCGGTTGGAGGCGACCTCTTTCACGTGCGCATCCGGTTTTTCGTACAGCGCGGGGTCGCCGAGCGCCTTGTCGAGGCGCGCGAGTTCCGTCTCGGCGGTGGCGATCGATTCGGGCAAGCCCGCGAGCTCCTGCTGCTCCTTGTAGGTGAGGCGGCGGGGGCCGGCGGATCTGTTGCGTGTGTCCTTTTTTTCGCGCGCTTCGCGTTTCGGTTTCTGTTTCAACTCCTCGATCAGGCTCGACATGTCGCCGGGATGGAGGCGGCAACCGCCTTGCCCGTCGAGATAGATCACGCGGCTCGCGATGCGATCGAGGAAGAAACGATCGTGACTCACCACGAGCACGGTGCCTTCGAACGCGATCAGTGCCTCCTCGAGCACGCGCAGCGTTTCGAGGTCGAGGTCGTTGGTCGGTTCGTCCAGCACGAGCACGTTGGCGCCCTGTAGAAGCAGTTTGGCGAGCAGCACGCGATTGCGCTCACCGCCGGAGAGATCGCGAATCGGCTGGCGCAACACGGCGCGCGGGAACAGG
>JAZFYD010000094.1:0-22295 GCA_036443405.1 Planctomycetota bacterium | reverse complement strand
GCGCTGTCATTCGAAACAAAGGTGCCTCAGGTCGACAGCAGAGGCGTGCTCGGCTACGGCGACGCGGATTTCGTGCAGATGCTGCGAGTCCGCGACGCCGCCCCCGAGGTCGGGCTCTTCGGCACGGCGGGCCCGTCGCCGTCGACGCCGATCGGGACGCCGCTCGTTTCGTCGCGCGGTCGGCTGCTCGGCATCTTCACGGGGTACAAGTACGGCGAACCGGTCGTATCGCGCAACTTCGTCAAGCGGCGAATGACCGGTTTGTTCCTCGGTGCGTCCGTGCTCTCCCGTGCCGTGTCCGACATCGCGGAGTACGGTCGGATCCGCCGCGGTTTTCTCGGCATCGTGATCGAGGCATCGAAGACCGGCGGGCGCGTCGCGTCGGTGATCAAGGGTTCGCCCGCGAGCACGGGCGGCCTCATCGCCGGCGATGTGATCTCGTCGATCGACGGCACGCGCTGCGATGCGGCGCGTCTGTCTCGCGAGCTCGCCCTGCGGCGTCCAGGTGATCGCGTCGTCCTGACGGTGGAGCGACTCGACCAGGACGTGATCGTCACGCTGGGCAATCGCGCGCAAGAAGAGGCGCAGTGGGTCGGGCCGCAAAGCCTCGGCCTCGAGGTCATCGAACTTGGCCCGTCGCTCGCCGCCTATCTCCGGCTGGACAAGGGACAGCGCGGCGTCGTCGTCGAGCGGATCGAAGTCGACAGCATCGCGGAGCTGGCCGGACTGAAGCGCGGCGACGTCGTGATCGAGGGTGGCGGCGGCGGGATCGCCGATGTCGCCGAGTTCAAGGCGGCGCTTGTCGCCAGCCGCGGCTGGATCGAGTTGCTCGTGATGCGCGCGGGCGAGAGCCTCCCGCTGGCCATCGCCATCCGCGCTCCCGCCGGCTCGCGTTAGGCTCCGTCTGAGAAAACCCCTGTCTTCGATCGGCTGGATAGGCCCGTCAGCCGCCGTTCGCCTCCTCGCACTATCGACATTGGATAGAGGGTCGTCGGCGAACGACGCCTGACGAACCTCCCAGCTCGATCTCGGGCCTGCGGGTTTTTCTCAGACGGAGCCTAGACCAGATCGTTCAGGGCCGTGGCCAGATACCGGTCGCGGTTACGCGAGCGTGGAGATCACGTGACGCGGGAGTGACCGTGCGCGCTTCTCATCGGCGCATGAGGAATCCGGCCACGGCAAAACGCGTCGCGCCCGTCTGGATGTTCCCGTTGTTGGTGCTGTGGGCGTCGACCGCATTCGCGAACGAGTTTCGGGATCCCGAGGAGGTGGCGGCGATGCTGATCTCCCCGCGAGAGGAGATACGGCAGTCGGGCGTCGAACTCGTCGAAGCGATGCAGTCCGCGGATGCGCTGCGGAAGGTTCTGACTCACGTGGCGCGATGGGGCGGCCACCGCGATCGTTGGATCGCCGACCTCATCGAACGGCGCGGGAGCGCAAACGGCGCGGAGTTGAAACGTGTGACGGAGATGATCGCGCATCTGCAGGTCGCGCCCGATGCCGTCTTGGCAATCGATGTGTGTTGCGCCGTTGTCTCCAAGGACCTCGCACGCCGCGTGCTCGGGACCGAACCGTCGGAGCGCACGCCCGTCGTGGTTTGGCCCGACGACCAACGGCTCGAGCGCTGCTTGGCTTGGATCGACGCGGACCCGGCCGCGCGGGTCCGATTTGCGCGACGTCTTCCGACAAGCGATCGTTACCCGCTCTCGGTTGCGGCGCTGCGAAAGATCACCTATGTGAAGGACGTGCGGGCGCGGGACTCGGGAGTGGTGGGGCCGGTTGTCGGCTCGCTCAGCATCGGAGCAGAGGTCGAGTTGCTTCCGATGCTGAGCAGTGACGGCAAGTACGTGACGGTTTCCGCGACGCTTCGGTATTCGGACATCGTGCGCCCGATGAAGGTTCGCATGAAGCAGATCGGCAAGGTGAAAGCGCGCGTGCAGATCCCGGAGCGCTCCGAGACGACGCTGCGCAACAGTGTCACCTTGCCGCTGGGCGGGCACTGCGTGCTCGGCATTCCGGTGGGTGGCGACTCCGACCAAGTGGTGCTTGCACTCCTGCGGGCCACCCGCGGCGGATCCGTGCTTGCGCTGCCCAAGGAGCAGGTGCCTCCGGCAGAAACCGACTAGAGGCCCTGTGCGGCGCGCGGATACGATAGCCGCATGCGAACCTCACTCTGTCGTTTGGGAATTATCGCCGCCATCGCATCCTGCAACGGCCAGTCGGATTCGGGCGTTGTGATCTTTCAGGACGCGTCCACGATCCTCCAGCTCCCCGAGTCGGCGGAACGTGTGGAGAGTGTGCCGCTGGAAGTCCGCGCCGGCGACACGTTGCGCGTGGAGGCCGTGGTCGGATCGATCGAGGCCACGGTCGGAGACGAACCGTCACTCAAGGCCGTGTTCTCCATGAAGGCTCGGACGAAAGAGGAAGCCAAGGGAGTGCTCGACACCTACAAGGTGAAGGTCGAACGCGACGGATCGCGCGTGCTGGTCACGATCACAGGCGAGCCGCTGGTGATCGCGGAGAAACACCTCAGCATGACTACGCGCCCGAGTTGCGAGTTGACTCTGCGCGTTCCGGCCGGCGTCACGTTCGAGGCCAAGACGACCGGCGCCGTCTCCGCCGAAGGCGCGTTCGCGGGATGTGTGATCGATACGAGGTACGGGGCGATCCGGCTTTCGGGGATCCGCGGCGGTGCGAACGCGAAGACGAACAACGGCGACGTGACCGTGTCCAACCTGGAAGCAGGGGGGGACGCCGTGCAGCTGGAATCGAGGTACGGCGACATTTCGTTGTCGCGCGCGAAGTGCACGACGGTCAAGATCGATACAAACAACGGAGACGTGCGGTGTGTGGATGTCGAGACGACGTCGTCCCGTGTCCGGTCCCGTTACGGCGACCTCGAGTTCGGAAACGTCACGGGCCCGATCGACGCGGGCACGAGCAACGGCGACATCGACCTGGACGCGCCCGGCTCCGCTGTGCGCGTGCTCAAGACGCGCTACGGGAAAATCCGTGTGCGACGCTCCGCCGGCGACCTCGACGTCGCGACCAACAACGGGCGCATCCAGGTCGATGCGCACCACGGCGCCCTGCGGGCGCATTCGTTCTACGGCAAGCTGACGTTGACGGGGGACTTCTCCGGTCTCGACGCGCTGAGCCGTAACGGGACCGTCGAGGTTCGCGCGGGCTCCGGCTCGAAGGTCTCCAGCGCGTGGTCGATCCGGTCGGGTCACGGTGACGTCGCGCTTCACATTCCGAGCACGTTCGCGTGCGCGTTCAAGGCCACCACCAAGCATGGCCGCATTCGCGTGGGTGTACCGTTCGAAACTCAAGTCCCGTTCGACTCGGGCGGGGACACGCGGCAGGTCGAGGGTCGGATCGGGTCCGGCGGAAACTCGGTGAGCCTGGAAACGGGAAACGGCGACATTCGCATCGAGAAGGGGTCCTAGCCGTTTTTTCGCCGCGGGCCGATCTTGGCGTCCGACCGACGCCGGTGAGGCCGTTTCACATCCGTGGAACCGAGGTGTTGGTCAAGTGCGACGACGAGACGAGCCCGGCATACGGCGGCAACAAGGCGCGGTCGCTCGAGTTTCTGCTCGCCGGGAGTCCCAAACGCCTGCTGACGGTCTCAACGTTGTCGGCGCATCACGCATGGGCAACGATCGTGCACGGTGAGACGGTCGGCGCGAAGACCGACGTCGTGTTGATGAAGCGCGGCGAACGCGGCGAGTTGGCGCGCCGGGTTCACGAGCGCGCCGCGCGTGTGCTGGAGGCGCGCACCCGGCCCGGGGTTGTCGCCGCGGCACTGCGGCTCTGGCGCCCCGGCACGCGCGTGATTCCGCCGGGCGGCATGAGTGCCCGCGGCGCGCTCGGCTATCTGTTCGCGGCGTTCGAGTTGGATCCGATACCGCCGTGCCTGTATGTGGCGGTCGGAACGGGGACGACCGTTTCCGGGCTGCTCGCCGGGCTCATGCTGCGCGGGGCGGACGTCGAGATCGTGGCGATTCGCGTCGCCGACGCCGTAGCCGCGTGGCCGTCGTTGCTCTGGCGCCGCGCCTTTGCGGCCGCTCGGATCGCGCGCCGCGCCGATTCCTCCCTGCCCGTTCCGCGCCGGGGACGCGTGCGCTTGCGTGTCGAGGTCCACGGCGCACCGTACGGGGAGCCGGATGCGGCGACGCGCGAGTTGTGTGACGAGGCCGCCGCCGCTGGGCTTGCGCTCGATGCCACCTACACGGGGCCGGCGCTTTCGTGCCTGTTACGCGAAAAGCGCGTGGGCGCGATGCTCCTGAACACCTACGCGCCTCTGCCGGCTAGGACGCAGTGTGGGTAGCCGTCACCTTCGTCGTGATGCCGCCGCGCGCCGTGAAATCACCGACCAACTCCATCGAGCGCGGCGCGACGGCTGCGACCAGATCGTCGAGGATCGTGTTGACCGCAGCCTCGTAGAAGATGCCGCGGTTTCTGTACTCGAACAGGTAGAGCTTGAGCGACTTGAGTTCGAGGCACGACGCTTCCGGCACGTAGCGGATCGTCAAGACGCCGAAGTCCGGCTGGCCGGTTTTCGGACAGACCGAGGTAAACTCGGGGCAGCGGATCTCGATTTCGTAGTCGCGTTCGGGCCGCGGGTTGTCAAACGTTTCCAGCATGGTTTGGCGACTATACTAGCGCGATGATCGAGAGTCTTTGCCGCGCGCTCTGCGTTCTCGTTTTGGCGTCCGCGGCCGCTGGAGAGCCGCACGTCCGTTGGATCGACGAGACGGGCGTGTTTCAGCGCGCCCCGATCGAGGCCGTGCTCGCCGACACGCCGGATCACGTGCGAGTGCGCCTGCGCGGCGACAAGGAACGGACGATCCCGGCCTACGCGTTGGTGGCGCTGGTGCGCGAGCGCTTGGACGACCCGGACGAAAAACGGCTCCTCGAGATCCGTGTGCGCGTGCAGCGTGGCGAGGTTCCCGAGGGCGCCGATGCTTTGCTGGCGGGCCTCGATCAGCCGATCCGGCCCGATTGGATGCGCGAAACGGTCGCCGCGACCCGCGCCCTGCTCGCGGCCAACCGAGACGATCCCAAGTCTCTGCAGCCGTTTCTGGATCGCTACCCGGCGTCACGCTTTCGCGCGCCGATCCTCCGGGCGCGCGCGCGGCTCGCGGATCCCGGAGACGGCGACCTCTGGGATCCCTACGAGGACGCGTATGTGGCGATGCTCCGCGCGAAGGCCTCCTACATCGAGATCGGACGGCTGTTTCGCGATCTCGGCGTCCGCATTATTTCCGCCGACCCGGGCGGCTACGACACGTTTGCCGGTGCGCTGGAGAAGAAGATCGCGACGGCCGCGCCCAAGGACGGGCGAGCGAACAAGGTGGCTTGGGCGATGTTCTCCGTGACCATCCGCAAGTGGGCGCAACTCGATTTTGCGCTGTTCGAACGGGCGGACATGAAACGGCAGGGCGTGAAACCGCGCTCGCTGTTGCGGCGGTTCGAGAAGATCCTCGACGGCACGAGGCTGCTGTTGCCCGAATTGCGCTGCGATGCCGCGCGCGAACTCGGGATCACCCATCTCTTGTGTGACGACAAGAACGCCGCGGCCGGTGCCTTCGCGATCGCGCTCGACAGCGCACCGGACCCTGTCCGCCGGGAGGAGGTGGAACGGTTGGTGGAGAAGGCGAAGTAGCGTCCGCCAACACCTCGGCCTCGGCCTGCGACTCGGCCTAAGACTCCGCCTCCTCACCTTTCCTTCGCCTCTGTCTCCAGAAAGGCAAGGAGAAGGCAGAAGGGAAAGGCCAAGGCGGAGGCTCAGGCAGAGGCCAAGGTCTGGGGAGGTTCGGGTGGGGGCGGCCTGATAGCCTCTGGCGCGGATGCATATTGTCATCGTTTCCAGCGGCCAGATTGCGCTGCAGTTCGCGGCCGAGCTCTGCGGCGAGCACGATGTTGCCGTCGTCCACGAGGGCGACGAGGGCCGCAGCACCCTGGAGAAGCTCGATGTCGACCTGATCGACGGCGCGGGCAACGATCCCGAGGTCCTGACCCGCGCCAAGACGTCGAAAGCCGACTATCTCATCGCGTGCTGCCGCTCCGACGAAATGAACATCATGGCGTGCGTGACCGCGCGCAAGCTCGGAAAGGCGCGCACCGTCTGCTTCGTCTCGAAGGAGGAGTACGTCCGGACGTTTTCGGCGGAGAGCGGCGACGGCCGCGAGGGCGCGCCCGAATTCGGCATCGATCATCTCGTGTGGCCGTCGCAGATGTTGGCGGACAAGATCGAGAAGATCCTCGCGGTTCCCGGCGCGACGGACGTCGGCCAGTTCGCCCACGGCCAGGTCTCGATGCTCGAGTACAAGCTTCGACCGGGCGTGCCGATCGTGGACCGGCCGCTCGCCGAGATTCGGTCGTTCCCGGCCGGAGTCCTGCTGGCCGCCGTCACCCGCGGCGACGAATGGTTCGTACCGCGCGGCCACAGCATCCTCGCCGAGGGCGACCGCGTGCTCTTCATCGGCCGCACCGCAGCGATGCGGGAACTCGCGGCGTGGTTCGCGAAACACCTGGAGGAGGACAGCTACGGCGACATCGTCGTGGTCGGTGGCGGCACCGTCGGTTACCTGCTCGCGAGCCAGCTGGAGAACACGCCGTCGGCACGAACGAAGATCATCGACATCGATTCGCACCGCTGCCGCCGGATCGCCCAGACGCTGGAGCGCACGCTCGTGCTCGTCGGCGACGGCAGCGACATCGACCTGCTCGAGTCGGAGCGCGTCCGCGAAGCGCGTGCGCTGGTTGCCGTCACCGACAGCGACGAGAAAAACCTGCTCTGCTCCCTGCTCGCGCGCCAACTCGGCGTGCCCAAGGTCATCACGCGCGTGACCACGGCCGCGAACCGGCGGCTGTTCGAGCGTGTGGGCATCGACGTGCCGATCAGCGCGCGCGGCGCCGCGACCGAGGCCGTCCTGCACATGATTCGCCATGGCAAGTTGGATCTGCTCGCATCGCTCGGCGGCGGGCGCGGCGACATGCTCGAGATCACGCTGCCCAATGAGTTCGAGCCGAAACCGCTCAAAGAGATCGAGATGCCGCCGGACAGTCTGGTCGCCACGCTGCTTCGCAAGCGCGAGGTGCTGGTGCCGGGCGGCGCGACGCTGCTCGGTCCCGGCGACCACTGCCTCGTGATCTGCAACGCGGAGCGGGTCGAGGAGGTGCGCCGCACCTTCGGCCTATGAACCCGCGCGTCGTCCTCTGCGTGCTCGGGCAGATCCTCAGCCCGTTTTCCCTGCTGCTCCTGGCGCCGGCGGCCGTCGATCTGATGGACGGCGAGGCCGGACATGCCTTCGAGTTCGCGCTCACCGCGCTTGGCGCGTTCGGCGTCGGCATGGCGCTCTTGTGGTTGGGGGGCGGCAAGAAACAACAGGTCGGCCGGACCGACGCGCTGGCGGCAGTGGCAGGGGCGTGGCTGGCCGCGGCGGTCCTGGGAGCGTTTCCGTATCTCGCCCAGGGGCTGACGCCGATCGACGCGTTGTTCGAGACGATGTCCGGTTTCACGACGACCGGAGCCACGATCTTTCAGGAATCGCATTGGCATGGTCTGAGCCGCGGCCTGATTTTCTGGCGCTCGATGACGCAGTGGCTCGGCGGCATGGGCATCATCGTTCTGTTCGTCGCGGTGCTGCCGGCGCTCGCCGTGGCAGGCCGGCAGATGTTCTTCGCAGAGGCGCCCGGCCCGGAGGAGGAGGCGCTCACGCCGCGGATCCGCCACACGGCCGGCGCGCTTTGGCGCGTCTACATGATCCTCACGCTGTTCGAGGTCGCGCTGCTGATGACGGTGGCCGACCTGCCGCTGTTCGATGCGGTCTGCAACTCGTTCACGACGCTCGCGGCCGGCGGATTCAGCCCGCACGCTCGTTCCATCGAGGGGTACGGCGCGACGGCGCAGTGGGTGATCCTGCCGTTCATGTTCCTGGCGGGCGCGTCGTTCTCGCTGCAGTACCGCGCGTTTCGGCGGCCGCGGCTCCTGCTTCGGGACACCGAGTTCCGCTACTACTTCGGGATCACCGTGTTCGCCGGTCTGTTGCTCGCGCTGTTGCTCGCGGGCACGCCCGGACACGACTTTGAAGGCTCCCTGCGCCACGGGTTTTTCCAGGCGTCGAGCATCGTGACCACGACCGGATACGCGAGCGAGGACTTCGGGCTCTGGTCGCAGTCCGCGCTGATGGTCCTGTTTGCGTTGATGTTCATCGGCGGTTGCGCGGGTTCGGCAGGCGGCGGACCCAAGGTCGTCCGTGTGATTCTGCTGTTTCGCTTTCTCGCGCGGGAGGCGCTGATCGCCGTGCATCCGCGCGCCGTTTCAACGGTGAAACTCGGCGGGCGCTCCATCCCACGCGACACGATGGGGCAGATCATCGGATTCCTTCTGGCCTACCTCAGCTTCTTCGCGGTCTCCGCCGTTGCGATCGGCATCTTCGAGAACGACATGCTCGTAGGTCTGTCCGGCTCCATCGTCACCCTCGGCAACATTGGTCCGGGATTCGGCATGATCGGCCCCATGGGTACGTTCGGCGACCTGGGCACGCTCTCCAAGGTCGTGTTGCTGATCAACATGTGGGTCGGCCGCCTCGAGGTGATGACGGTGCTTGTCCTGTTTCACCCGGACGTGACGCGCGGCATGTTCCGCCGCCGCCGGTAAGGCAGCGTGAGCAGGAAGAACAAAAGCGCTGCGATTCCGAGTCCGCCGAGGATGTAAAACGGCCACGGCCCGAACAGATCGAGCAGCGAACCCGACGGCTTGTCGCGCAGGTAGAAGTAGTTCGCGCCGACGATCCAGTCGAGCACGCCGACACAGACCGCGTATGCGACCGTCCAGAAAAACACGCGGCGCGCCGCGCCTGGCCGCGGGGCCATGCCGGATCCCGCCGTCAACACGAACAGCGCGACGACGATGCCCGAGTGCATGGCGAAAAACCGAAAGAACTCGGAGTCTGGAAAGCCGCCGGCCAGCGCCGGTGTCAGCAGTGCCTGGAGCGTGCCGCTGAACCCCCAGAAGTAGGCGAACTCGAACACGTCCTGCCGGCGCGTCCAGAGCGCGATCACCGTGGCGAAACACGCGAAGTCGCATAGCTCGACCGGGAGCGAGTCCTTCAGGCGCCACGTGCCACTCAGCATCCAAACCGTCTGCTCGAAGACCTGGCTCGTCAGCATGATCCCGATCAGCCAGTACGCAATCGCGCGCCGGTCCCGTCCGGGGGCGCGCCGGGTCCAGACGACCAACAGGATCGACAACGCCGCCGTGAGGCCGAGCGCGGCGAGGTGGTCGGGGCCGAAAAGGCGAAACGGATTCACGGGATTCGGAAACGCAGAGGCTATACGCGCGGCGTGTAGAATGCCCGCCCAATGGCCGGAAAGCGCAAAGACAAAGGTCGCGACAAGGGTCGCGACAAAGGCGGAAAAGGGGGCGGCAAGGACAAAAGCCGCTTCAAGAAAGAGATGGCCCGCGCCGCGTTTCCCGACGATCTGATCGTCGAGCATCTCGACGTCGAGTCCTCCGACGAAGCGATCACGAAGCTCTTGAACTCGCTGGTCATGGCGGGGCGGTTGGATCTCAGCCGCGAAGACGAGGTGCGCAAACAGATCCTCGAACGCGAGCGCGTCGCGTCCACCGGGATCGGCTTGGGCGTCGCGATTCCGCACTGCAAGACGAAGTGGGCGGACCGCCTCGGGTTGGCCGCCGGGATCAGCCAGCATGGCCTCGATTTCCGTGCCCACGACGGTCAGAGCGTTCACGTCGTGATGCTGTGGGTCTGCCCGCCCGGCGCGACGCAAGAGCACCTCGCGCTGATGCGCACCGTCGCGTCCATCGCCCGCGACCCCGACGCCGCCGAAGGCGTTCGCCGCTGCAAGGACCGCCTCGGCCTGCTCCAGTTCCTCGACACCGTCGAGCTGCCGGACAAGAAGTAGGCGCAGCCCGCTGATCCGGCGCAACCGACTCGGAGAGAACGGTTCCTGCGAAGTCGAACGTCCAAAGATCACCGGAAGCTCGTCCCACGGGACCACGGGCGTTGGTTGTTGCCGTGAAGGTGCCAGGTGGCGCGGCGATCAGCTTCGGTTGCGGACTCCGTGCTCCGCGGCGCCGTCTTACCAGGCACCGCTTCTTTGCTGCCCGGACCGTTGTTTGTGTTTCGAGCGGTCCTAGCCGTTCATTCGCGCAACAGCGGAGGAGTTGCGCTTTCGAAGGGGGGCGATCCTCACGCGTGCTTCTTGCGCACCAGCGTCACGAGGAACGCCGCGTCTTCGCTGCCGGTGTTTTGCGGGGCGATCGCGGTGGCGCCGTCGTAAAAGCGCATGTCGCCGGGGCGGGCTTCGGTTTCGCCGTCGCCGGGGGTGAAGCGCACCTCGCCCTTTAGGCAGTGCACCCAGGCCTCGCGGCTTGCGTGGCTGTGCGCCGGGATCATCTGGCCGGGCCGCAGGCAGACGATCATCACGATCGTGCGCTCGGTCTGAAACAGCTTCTTGGTGAACGGCGCGTCGTCGCGGTAGCGGATCTCGTCGAGGACGTGGAGGTAGTCGGGGTTGGCCACGCGCGCATCTTACCGACCGGCGGGCTTCCCCGCATCCTAGGTGACGAGCACTGCGTGCCTTACGTTACGCGTCCTTATGTCATCCGCCCGATCCCAAGGCACGCGCGAGAACTCGATCATGATCGGGCTCGGCGTGTTGATCGGCCTGGCGACGGGCTACGGCGCCATCGCGTGCCGCTGGGCGATCGACGCGCTGCGTGAGCTGATCTTCGGACGCGCGGGCGACATCTCGGACCTCGTCACCGAGAGCGGGACGCCGCTGCTCACGCTGGTGTTACCGGCGATCGGCGGGCTGATCGTCGCGCCGATGGTTTTCTACTGGGCGCGCGAGGCCAAGGGGCACGGCGTGCCGGAGGTGATGGAGGCGATCAGCAGCCGTGGCGGACGCATCCGGCCGCGGGTCGCGGTCGTCAAAGCGATCGGCTCCGTCATCACCATCGCGACCGGCGGGTCGGTCGGGTGGGAGGGCCCGATCATCCAGATCGGCGCGGGGTTCGGGTCGACCATCGGCCAGGTACTGAAAGTCGCTAGACGGCGGCTGCGCATTCTCGTGGCGTGCGGCGCGGCCGCGGGGATCGCCGCGACGTTCAACGCTCCGATCGCGGGCGTCATCTTCTCGCTCGAGATCTTTCTCGGCGACCTGGTATTGATCACGTTCACGCCGGTCGTGGTGGCGGCGGTGGTTGCGACCGCGGTTTCCTATGCGCACTTCGGCGAGCACCCGGTGTTCAATCTCGCGGAGCACACCTACAAGCTCGCGTCGGTATACGAGATCCCCGTGTATCTCCTGCTCGGCTGCGTCTGTGCCGTTGGGGCCGTGTTCTTCACGCGGTTCGTGTACTTCGTCGAAGACATGTTCGACGGGTTGCGTGTGCCGGTCTTGTTGAAGCCCGTGCTCGGCGGGTTGGGCGTGGGCGCCATCGGCATCGCGATGCCGCAGGTGCTGGGTGTCGGATATGGAACGATCGGCGACACGATCGGCGGCAACTTCAGCCTGCAGATGCTGCTCGCGCTGTTCGTCGTGAAGATCCTCGCGACGTGCCTGACCATCGGGTCCGGCGGGTCGGGAGGCATCTTCGCGCCGGCGCTCGTTGCGGGTGCGCTGCTCGGCGCTGGTTTCGGCGAGGTCGCGCATCAGGTGGCGCCGGAATGGACGGCGATCCCCGGCGTCTACGCGGTGGTCGGCATGGCCGCCTTTGTCGCAGGGGCTACTCACGCGCCGATCAGCGCGATCCTGATCCTGTTCGAGATGACGGGCGACTACGCGATCATCCTGCCGCTGATGATCGCGTGCGTGATCTCGTCGACCGTCGCGCGCTTGATCTTCGCGGAGTCGATCTACACTCTGAAGCTCGCGCGGCGCGGCATCACGTTCCGGCTCGGCCGCGACATCGCCGTCCTGCGCAGCCTGACCGTCGGCGAAGTGATGCGCCGGGACCCGGTTGCGATTCAGCGCGGCGCCGGTTTCGACGAAGTGCGGCGGCAGGTGCTGGGGGAATCGCAGCACGTGTATCCCGTGCTCGGTCAGGACCAGAAGATGGAGGGCATCATCACCCTCGACGAGTTGCGTGCGGTCCTGTTGGACGACTCGCTCAAGGACGTGGCGATCGCGCGGGACCTCGAGTCGCCGTGCCCGCACACGTTTTCGCCGGACGACGATCTCGCCAAGGCGCACGAAGTCTTCGCGGGCTCGCGGATCGACGAGATTCCGGTGCTCGACGCGGCCGGCGAGTTGGTCGGGATGCTCTGGGAGCGCGACCTGCGCGCGGCGTATCAGGCGGCGGTCACAAAGGGGTTGCACGCGTGAGCCCGCGGCTGGCGCAACTCCTCTTCGCTTTGTGGATCGGCGCGGTCTTGGCCGTTTCGTTCGTGGTCGCACCGGTTGTGTTTTCGAAACTCGCCGCCGGCGAAGCGGGACCGTTTCTGCGACCGATCTTCAAGACCGTCGACGCCTTCGGGATCGCGGCAGCGGCCATGTACCTGTTGTTGCTCACCGCTCGCGGTAGCCGGCGCCGTCGGATCACGATGACTCTGGGCGCTTGCGCTTTGGCCAACCTGTTTGTGCTGGCCCCCAAGATCGCGGCGCGAGACGAGCCGTTCGCGTTGTGGCACGGTCTCTCGACGGGACTCTGGATGGTGATCCTGATCGGTGGCGTTTTCCTGCTCGTTGGCGACGCACGCCGGTCTGTCAATGCGGCAACGGCCGCGTCAGATCGGCCGGGATAACGCCGTTTCGCGGCGAATTCCGCGAGTTCTTCTTCTGGCACAGGTGTTGCGAAAACGTCGGCATCAACAGTCAGACAGTGCCAACAAAAGGAGAACAGCGATGTTCCGAATGATCCCTTTCCAGAGCGCGTGCGCCACGGCTCCGCGCAACGATGTGAACCGTCTATTCCGTGACTTTTTCGGCGAGTCGTTCGCCGAGACGTCCGTTTGGGGCCCCGCGATCGACGTGATCGAGAACGAGGACGCGATCCTCGTCCGCGCCGATCTTCCCGGTGTCGACCCCAAGGCGGTCACGATCTCGATCGAGGACGGTGTCCTGACGCTCTCCGGTGAAAAGGCGACCGTCGAGGAGGAGCGCAAGGACGCGTTCCGTCTCGAGCGCCGCACCGGCAGCTTCAGCCGTTCGGTGAGACTGCCCGACACCGTCGACGCCGACAAGACCGAGGCGTCCAGCGAGCACGGCGTCTTGACCGTGCGCGTCCCGAAGCGCGAAGAGACCAAGCCGCGCAAGATCGAAGTGAAGGTCAACTGACGAACTCCGCCGCCCCTCGCGAGGGGGGTGGCGGATTCCCTTCCCCTTTGCCTCATCCTTCGACCTGTGACCTGGACCTTGAAGGACAAGGACTAGGCGAAGGATGAGGCAGAGGCGGGAGGCCAAGGCCAAGGCCGAGGGGGTTTGGTCGAGCGGGCGCCTAAAGCTCCCGCTCGATCAAACCCGCCAGCATCGCCGCGTGATCTTTGCGGTCGTTCAGCGCGGGGATGTATCGAAACCTCCCGCCGCCCGCGGCCTCGAACTCTTCGCGGTTCTCGCGGCCGATCTCGTCGATCGTCTCCAGGCAATCCGCTGCAAATCCGGGGCAGACGACATCGACGCTCTCAAGTTTCTCTGCGCCCCAGCGCCGCAGCGTCTCATCGGTGTACGGCTGCAGCCAAACCTCCCGCCCGAACCGCGATTGGTACGCCAACCGCCACTTGTCGTCCGGCAGTTTCAGCGCGCTTGCGACGGCTGCGGCGGTGCGCTCGCACTCCTGCGGATAGATGTCGCCGCTATCCGCGTAGCGTTGCGGGATCCCGTGAAACGAAAACAGCAGCCGCTGCGGCTCGCCGTGTCTTTCCCAAGACTCGCGGATGCTGGCCGCGACGGCGTCGATGTACGCGGGATCGTCGCAGTAGCTCGCGATCGTGCGGAGTTCAGGCGCGACGCGGCGCCGTTTCACCGCGTCGAACATCGCGTCGAACGTCGACGCCGTGGTGGCCGCGCTGTATTGCGGATAGAGCGGGAGTAGAACGACGCGTTTGCAGCCTGCCGACTCGAGTTCCGCAAGAGCCGATTCCATGGTCGGCGTCCCGTAGCGCATCCCAAGCGCGATCGGATTGCGCGGCAGGCGGTCGGCGAGGAGTGCGCGCAGTTTCAAACTGTAGAGCAGCAGCGGGGAGCCCTCGGGAGTCCACACCCGCTCGTAGAGTGCCGCGGACTTTTTCGGCCGGAACGGCAGCACGAACAGGTTGAGAATCAGCCACCACTTCCATCGCGGCAGGTCGATCACGCGCTTGTCCCATAGGAACTCGCGCAGGAATGTGCGCAGCGCGTCCGGCGTCGGCGCGTCCGGAGTGCCGAGGTTGGCGAGCAATACGCCTGTCTTGCGCGCGCCGTCTTCTGCCGTCATGGGCCGCAATCTTAGGCGTTCGCGGGGTCCTTCGCGCTTTTCTCGTATTGGAATCGATGGCTCGCGCGACGAAGGGGAAAGGAGATTGCCATGCGCTTTTTCGCCCTCGTCTTGTCCGGAACTCTCGTCCTCGCTCTCGGATTGGCATACGCCGGAGGGAGCAAGCGCAAGAAGTACGACTCGTGGAACCCCTCGATGCAGCAGATGATGTTCCACGCCGTGTTGGAAGGTCTCTACACGGACGGCGTGGGCAACGACGACGTCGATCGCATCCTGGAGAAGGACGACAACGGCTATACGAACTTCGTCTACGGATGTCCGATCTGCATGCCGGCTCTCGATGCGTTGCGGGTCTATCGCGCGCGGCCGAAGTTCTATTCCAGAAAGGGCGATCCGGACACGTTCGGAAAGGGCCTCGACGAGGCGACGCGCAAACGTCTGGCCGGTCGGCCTGCGGATCGTTTGGCGGCCATCGAGACGCTGACGAAGCGCTGGGTCAACCGCCGGCTGAAGAGCATGCGTCTGACCGAATCCGAGCAGCGGGACTGGCGGCAGCGCATTACGGAAGGCCGCAAGCGGGGAATGCAGTTGCTCAACGAGTCTCGCCGTAACGGCCAGGCCGGTGCCTACGAACAACGGAAGGGCTGCGCGCTCTGCGACGGTGCTTCGTTCGCTGACGTCTTGAACGAACTGGGGCGTTGACGGCCGGGATTCCGCAAACGTCTCCGGGGCGCTCGTCGCGTCGGAGGCGTAGAATTCGGGCATGAGAAAACCCGCGCTCCTGTTGACTCTGCTCGCGGTCGCCGCTGCTCCGGCGATGGCCGGTCGTCCCGACGGTTGGCACGCCAAACTCGAGGACGCCGTCGTTGCCGCGAAGAAGAGCGGCAAGCCGGTCTTGGTCGTGACCCTTTGGGGAGACGGTGTGTGAACCCCGTGTGAAAACTGGCGCGCCGGTGCGGCGAAGCACGATGAATTCCTGAAGGTGGCCAACCGGTTCGAGCGCGTGGAGTGGATTTACGACGGACTGAAGGGAAAGATCATCCCGTGGACGCTCGAAAACGGCGGCACGAGTCACGATCCCTCCGCGCAGGTGTTTGTCGTAACGCGCTCGGGGTTAGTCCAAGCGCGTTGTCCCAACGGCAACGTGTACTCGGGCGGCTCGCTTGCGAAGTGGTTGGGGGAGGAGGCCAAGAAGCACGAGAAGGCGTTCCCGCGTTTCAAGGTCCCGTTCGATCCCGCCGAGGTCACGATCGAGGCCACGGACGACGGCGCGGGCGTGGCGACGTGTGAGGCATTGGACGCCGCACTGTCGTCAGGAAAACCCGTGATCTGCTATTTCGGCCGCGAGCCGGGCCTGAAAGACGACAAGGCGATCAAGAAGCAACTGAAGGCGTGCCGCAAGATCGAGAAGGCTGCGTTCGGTTCCAAGAAGGCTGCCGCCGAAGCCAAGGGTTGGACGCTGCTGCGCTTCGACCTCTCCGAGAAGTCCCACGCCAGGCTCGCGAAGTACCACGGGGTCGAGGCGGCACCGGCAGTGTTGTTGTTCGCGGCCGGCAAGAAAGAGCCCGTGGACATCTCAAAACGCCTCAAAGGAGCGAACCTCGCGTTCCATCTGAAAAAGGGCCGCGCGGCGGAGTAGGCGCGACTACCCGCGATCGGTGCCTGGTAAGCGGCGGAGGGGTGTTTCGCAGCGCGCGTGAAAGTCGACCGCCGCGCCACCTGGCACCTTGCGCAACAGAGATGTCCGACGTCTAGTTGCGCGAGCGTTCGGGCACCGGTGGCACGACCGATGCAGCAGGAGCAGAAGCCACTGCGGGACCGAACGCGCGAGGTCTAGCTCACCACCGAACCGACTTTTTCGCCCTTCACGACGCGCAGCAACGTTCCGGGAGTGTGCAGGTTGAACACGTGGATCGGCATGCGGTTGTCCATGCACAGACTGAACGCCGTGGAGTCCATGATCTTGAGTTGGCCCGTGATCGCGTCCTGATAGGAGAGCTTCGGGAGGAGCTTCGCGGTGGGGTCCTTTTTCGGATCCGCCGTGTAGACGCCATCCACCTGCGTGCCCTTCAGCACGGCCTCGGCTTGGATCTCGGTGGCGCGCAACGCGCTGGCCGTGTCGGTTGTGAAGTACGGGTTGCCGGTGCCAGCGCCGAAGACGACCACGAAGCCTTGCTCAAGATGTCGAATCGCGCGGCGCCGGATGTACGGCTCGGCGACCTCGCGCATCTCGATGGCCGACATCACGCGCACCGGCACGTTCAGCTTTTCAAGCGCGTCCTGCAGCGCAAGCGCGTTGATGACCGTGGCCAGCATGCCCATGTGGTCGGCCTGCACGCGCTCCATGCCCTGATCGTTCGCGCGCAGTCCGCGAAAGATGTTGCCGCCGCCGATCACGATGCCGATTTGGACGCCGAGCTCATGCACCTCGCGAATCTCGTTCGAGATGCGCTCGACGGTTTGGGGCTCGATGCCGTACCCGGAGCCGCCCATGAGGGCTTCTCCGCTGAGCTTCAGGAGGACGCGTTGGAAGGCCACGCCGGGAGCATACGCGATGGGGCCAACATCGAACGCATTACAGCCGGTACACGGCGCCGTACTTGGTTTCCAGGTGCGCGAGCAAAGCATCGGCGCTCGGTGCCTTGCCCGTCGCCCGCTCGATCAGCTCACGCGGCGGGTACCGGCCGCCATGGTCGTAGATTTTCTCCTGGAGCCACTTGCGGAGCGGCGTGAACTCGCCCGCCGCGAACATGGCGTCGAGATCGCCCAACTCCTCGCCCGCGCGCGCGAACAGCTGCGACGCGTACAGATTGCCGAGGCTGTAGGTGGGGAAGTAGCCGAGGCTGCCCAGAGACCAATGGATGTCCTGCAGGCAACCGAGCGAGTCGTTCTGAGGTTTGATGCGGAAATCCCGCTCGAACGTTTCGTTCCATGCCGCCGGCAGGTCCGCGACCGCGAGATCACCGTCGAGCATCGCGCGCTCCAGTTCGAATCGCAGGAAGACGTGCAGGTTGTACGTGACCTCGTCCGCCTCCACGCGAATGAATGACGGTTTGACCTCGTTGAGCGCGCGGTAGAAATCATCGATGCCCACGTCGCCGAGCGCCTCGGGGAACTTGGCCTGCGCCGCCGCGAAGTTGTGGCGCCAATATCCATGGCTTCGGCCGACGAGGTTCTCCCACAGACGGCTTTGCGACTCGTGCACGGCCATCGACGCGGCCTGGCCGCTCGGCAAACCGAACGCGTCCTGATCGAGCCCCTGCTCGTAGACGCCGTGACCCGCCTCGTGCAGCGTGCCGAAGTAGCTCTCCGAGAAGAACCGTTCGGTGTAGCGCGTCGTGATGCGCGTGTCGCCCGGGCCGATGGTCGAACAAAACGGGTGGGTGGTGACGTCGAGCCGACCGTTATCGAATTGGAATCCGATACCCGCGGCTCCGGTGCGGCCGAACTCCGCCTGGGCGCCGACCGGATACACGCGTTCGAGGATCGAGCCATCCGGTTTGTCCGACGCATCCAGGATCCGGCCGAGCAGATCGGCGAGTCCGGCGCGCAACGGATGCAAGAGCTCCGACACGTCGCGCGTGGTCATGTGCGGTTCGTACTCGTCCAGGAGTGCGTCGTAGGCCTCGTCTTCGAACCCGATCGCGTCCGCCTCGCGGCGCTTCAGAGCGACCACCTTCTCCAGCCACGGCCGGAAGAGCGCGAAGTCGCCTTTCTCGCGAGCCTCACGCCACGCGTTGCGCGAAAGTGACGTGGTTTCCGAGATCTCGCGAACGAGGTCGACGGGAAGCTTCGTCCGGCGGTCGAACTCGCGTTTCATCTCGCGTACGTTTGCGGCTTCCTTGGTTCCCGCCTCGGTGCTCTCCGCCGCGCGGTCGAGCATCCCGCCGAATTCGGGTGACGTCCTGCGCTCGTGCACGAGTGTCGTCAGCGCGGCGATCTGGCGTGCGCGGTGCGCCATGCCGCCGGCGGGCATCAGCGTCTCCATGTCCCATCCGAGCAGGCTCCCACACGACGCGAGTTCGGCGAGTTCCCGGACGTGTGCGGAGAGTTCGGAGTAGGCGTCCGGGGATGCTGTGTTCATGGCGGCGGATTGTAGCCGTCGCGTCAGGCAGCATGTCTTGCCCAACGGCTGACGCCGTTGGAGCCACTCGTTCGGAGCGTCTGAGATGGTGACACCAAGGTTGGTTTGCTGGCCCGGCGCCTGATGCCATGGGAGCGTGCTGTTTCGGCAAGCCGGTGGGCTCGCTGGGATTGGCGGCGGGTCGCTCAGACGAAGCAAATTACCGGCTCTCGATCACTGCGCTGGAACGCCGCCACGTTCTGCCAGCGCCCGGTTTCGTTATGATCGGGCCGTGAATCGGGAATGGCGAGCCTGGACCGTTCCGCTTGTCGCCGGCTTGGCGGGGATCGCGCTGTCGGTGTTCGTCTGGCGTGTGCTCGAGAATGCTGAGCAGAGGAACATCGAGTCGGCGCTGAAGGCCGACGCCGAGGGCGTGCTGCTCTCGATCGAGCGCGAGTTCGCAACCGCACACGAAACGGTCATGGCGCTCGGCGCGTTCTTCGGTGCATCGAAGAACGTCAACGAGTCGGAGTTCCGACGCTTCACGACTCGGCTTCTCGCCGACGAGAGGCACAAGGAGATCGAGGTGTTCCTGTGGGGCGGCGTAGACAAGGACGGAACGCCGCAGCGCTTCGCCAACTCAGCTGGGTCGCTTGGCGAGACCGTCTTCGACGCGACCGAACGGGAGCTCGAGGCGTTCAACAAGCCTCCAGACGGCGACTCGCTGAGTTTCTTGGCGCCGCGCGACGGCATCGTGTTCGTGTACGGTCGGGCGAGGTCGGAGGAGCAAAGAGGCGCTGTGGCGGCGCGACTGAACGTCAACGAGATCAAAGTCACCGCGATGACCGGTTTCTTGCGGAAGTCACTGCGCCTCTCGCTCACCGACGTGTCGGACCGCAACAAGCCGGTGCGGATATCCGGCAGCATCCCGCAGGGCGGTCTACCGCTGTCCCGGATCCTCAGGGTCGCCGGGGGCAACATCGAAGTGCAGGCTGTCGCGGGACCGCAGTACGAGGAGTCGCGCCGGACCGCCGGGCCGCTGGTGGTTCTCCTGGCGATGCTGGTCGCTACCGTCCTCATCGTCGGCTATGTCTGGATCGCCCAGACACGGACTGCCCGCATTGCACGGCTTGTCGACGAACGCACCGCGACCATTCGCGAGGTGACGCATCTTCAGCAGGCGATCGTCACCTCCGCCAACTACGCGATCATCACGTTCGATCCGCTCGGCCGGATCCTGACCTTCAACCCCGCAGCCGAATCGATGCTCGGCCACCGAGCCGAGCACGTCATCGGGGGCATGTCGCCGGTCGCGTTCCACGACCCCTCCGATCTCGCGAAACACTCCGAAGAAATGGGCGTGGAGCCTGGCCTCGAGGCGATCGTCGGATTGGCCGGGCACGGCGACGCCGTGGGCTGGACCTATTGCCGGGCGGATGGCTCGACCCTTCCCGTGAGCCTGTCGGTCTCGGCCCTGCGCGACGAGACGGACCAGATCACCGGCTACCTCGCGATCGTGCACGACATCTCGACTCGGCTCGCGGCGGAGGAGGAGTTGCGTCACGCGAAGTCGCAAGCGGAGGAGGCTTCGCGCATCAAGAGTCGGTTCCTGGCCAACATGAGCCACGAACTGCGCACGCCACTCACGGCGATCCTGGGATACTCGGAAATGCTCGCGGAGGATGCGGCCGCGGCCGAAGAGGCGGAGTCCGAGCGTGACCTGCGCCGAATCCACGACGCGGGCCGCCACCTGCTGCGCCTGATTGAAGACGTCCTGGACCTCTCGAAAGTCGAAGCGGGGCGCGTCGTTCTCGAGCCGCAAGACGTCGACGTGCCTCGACTGATCGAAGAGGTCGCCACGACGGTGCGCCCGTTGGCGGAATCGCACGGCAACAAGCTGCTCGTCAAGTCTCAGCCAGCAACAATCGTTTCGGATCCGACCCGCCTGTTGCAGGTGCTGTTGAACCTGGTCGCGAACGCCGCACGATTCACGCAGAACGGCGAGATCGAGTTGCAAGCGGAGTGCAACGATTCCGAGGCCGTATTCGTGGTGCGCGACAGCGGCATCGGAATGTCCGCCGAGGATCTCGAAAGAGTGTTCGAACCCTTTGTGCAAGCTGACGGGACTTCAACCCGCGAGGTCGGCGGCACGGGGCTCGGTCTCGCGATCGCGCGACAATTCACGGAACTCATGGGTGGCACGCTGACCGCAACGAGCACGCCCGGCTCGGGGAGCGAGTTTTGCGTGCGCATTCCGGTGGAGCCGGGGTGATTCGCATACTGCTCGTCGAGGACAACGACATGAACCGGGACATGCTCGGCCGCCGCCTGCGCCGCCTCGGCTACGACGTGGATGAGGCGACCGATGGAATCGAGGCGCTCGACGCGGCATCCCGCGGACCGGATCTCGTGCTCATGGATCTGAGCCTGCCGAAGCTCGACGGCTGGGAGGTCACGCGGCGTCTGAAAAGCGACGACGCAACCCGCGGAATTCCGATCATCGCGCTCACGGCGCATGTGATGGCCGGCGATCGGGAGCGCGCGATGGAGGCGGGGTGCGACGACTTCGAGACGAAGCCGGTCCAGTTTGCACGCCTGCGCGGAAAGATCGAAGCGCTGGTGGGTTAGCGGGTGTCTAGGCCCGGCGCTTCACGAGCGTGACGGAATTGCCGCGGTCGTTGAATTCAACGTCGTCCATGAACGTCCGCATGAGAAAGACGCCGCGCCCGCTGAACCGCTCGATGTTCTCGGGATCGCGCGGGTCGGGCAATCCGCCGGGGTCGAATCCCGGCCCATCGTCTTCGACGGTAAAACGCGCCTCCGTACGGTCGAGCGTGCATGACACGCGAATTCGGCGGTCCCGGAACGGAGGCTCGGTACGACGGCGGTGGATCAGTTCCTCGTAGTCGCCCATCCGCTTGTCGCGCCTCTCCGAAGAGATTTCGAGGTTGCCGTGTTCCAGAGCGTTGTGCAGCGCCTCATTGAGAGCGACGCTCATTTGCATGCACGACGAGTCACCCTGCCAGCCCAGCTCGAGCAGCGTGTCTTGCACTTGCTTGACGAGCGGGCGCAGAAGCTGCGGCTCGTTGTGGAGTTCGTGGGTGGACTCCTTGCGCATGAGGGAACCGTGCAACTCCTCTTCCGAGAGCCGCTGGCGCGCAAGTTCCAGGACCTCTTCGACGACGTTGCGCAGTTCGGGTCCAAAGGACGTCTTCGGCACGTAACTCGACGCTCCCGAACGGAGGGCCTCCACCGCGATCTCCTCGCTCCCCTGCGAGGTCATCAGAATGACGGGAAGGAGTGGATACTCGTCTTGGAGCGAGCGCACGAGCGCGAGGCCGTCCGGTTCGGGCATCACGAGATCCGTCAGCACGAGGTCGGGTGGCGAGGCGTGTATGGCCGACAGCGCATCGGCGCCATCCACCGCGGTCTCGACGGCGAGTTCGGGATTCACCTCGAGGATTTGCGTAACAAGCGTGCGATCGAGACGCGAGTCGTCAACTACCAGAACTCGGGCCATGCGCCGATTCTAACAATTCGACTAGGCGTGGGATCAAGTCCTCTGCCGCATTTTCCAACTCCGAAAGCGCTTCGGGCGAGATGCGCCCGCTCCGCGCCGAGGATTCCAGGGCCGCCGCTGCGCGGGATGCACGGGGCGTGTCCAGGAACCGTAGTACGCCGCGAATCGTGTGCGCGATCCGGTGCAATTCGGACAAATCGGCCGTCTGGCGGGCCTGAACGAGCAGGCGGGGAACTTCGTCAATCACGCCGGAAAGCATCGTA
>JAZFYD010000093.1:0-18584 GCA_036443405.1 Planctomycetota bacterium | reverse complement strand
TCCAACGTCAGGACCGCCGGCATGATGGGCGTTCCCGGATAGTGGCCCTGGAAAAAGGGCTCGTTGATCGTGACATTCTTGAGCCCGACGGCGCGCTTGAATCCCTCGATCTCGATCACCCGGTCCACGAGGAGGAACGGATACCGGTGCGGGAGGACCCGCATGATCTCGGAGATGTCGAATCCGGTCCGCCGTCGCGTGTAGCCCAGATCCTCGCGGCGGCGAATCTCGGAAGCGAGTTTCTTCACCAGCGCGCGATTGGCTTCGTGACCCGTGCGCTGCGCCATGATGTGCGCGTGGAGCGGCCGGCCCAGCAGCGCAAAGTCACCGATGACATCGAGCACCTTGTGGCGGACGTACTCATCGGGAAACCGCAGCGTCCGCAGATCCTCTTCCTCGTCCGCACTGATCATGGCCGTGTTTTCCGGCGTGGCGCCCTGGCCGAATCCGGCCGCGCGGAGTTTCTGCACCTCGTCGCTCGTGACAAACGTGCGCGCCGACGCGATCTCCGTCTTGAACGTCTCCGGATCCAAGTCGATCGTGTGGGTCTGATGCACCGTGCGCGGCTGGTCGTAGCCAAGCGTGTAGGAGATGCGCAAACCCTCTTCGCGCGGGAGCACCACGATCGCCCAGTCGCCGCCGTTCACCCCCAACGCCTCCGTGACCACGAACGGTTCGACCTTGCGTTTTTGCTCCGAGATCCCCGCCTTCTCGATGGCCTGCACGAAGTCGCGGCTCGATCCGTCCATGCCCGGGACTTCCGGGCCCGTGATCTCGGCGATGAGGTTGTCGATGCCGAACGCGTGCAAAGCGGCGAGAAGGTGCTCGACGGTGCTGACCTCCGCGTCGCCGCTCTTGATGCCGCTGCGGCGCGGTTGGCTGTACGCGTTGTCGATGACCGCCTCGACCTCCGGTGAGCCCGGCAGATCGGCTCGGCGAAAGACGACACCGGTGCCGGGATCGGCCGGAAGGAGCCGAAGGCGCGCGGCCTCGCCGGTGTGGAGGCCGACGCCGGAAAGTTCCACCTCGCGGTTGATTGTCTTTTGCGCGCGTTCCATGAAAGTTCGGGGGATTTTATACGAACCGACCCCATTCGCGCCCTGCCGCCTCCCGGCGCCGCCACGGCCGGTGCCTAGAAGTCCCGGCGGAACGCGAAGGAGAAGACCTGCCGGACGTCGCCGTCCACGTCCTGGATCGGGAAGCCGAAATCGATGTGGATCGGCGGCTGAGTGGGCGGACCGAATCCGATGGCGAGACCAAAACCCGGCGTGATACGCCACTGGTCGTTGGTCCAGTCCGACAGCCGATTCAGCAGCGTTCCCTGATCGAGAAACAGCACGAAGTCCAGGCTGATGCCGCCCTGGTTGCGCGTCGCGATGGGGATCGCGTAGTCCAGGGTGACCAGCCCGCGGAACTCGCCTCCACTCGGCCGCCCGTTGCTGCGCGGACCGACCTCACGGAACTCGAAACCGCGCAGGTTTCGGCCACCCGCGAAGTAGCGCTCGAAAATCGGCACTTCCGGCGTCTGCCCGAACCCACTGGCGTAATCCACATCGATCTTTAGGAGCAAACGGTGGGTGTTCCCGGCTGCGGTCTCGAACATCCGCCAACCCTGCACATAGCTGAGCCGGGTTTTGAACACGTCCATGTCCGCGCCGAGAAACGACCCGAACAGCTGCGCACCGATGGTGATCTGCCACCCGCGCAGGACGTCGAGTTCCCGGCGCCGGTCAAAGGTGAGGCTCACTCCGACGCCGTGGGCGCGGGTCGTGCCCTGCTCGGCGAGCGCGTTTTTCGGCGCGTTGGATTGCGGGTTGCTGATCAGAACGGCGCGGTAGGACCAATCGAGGTTCAACCGCCAACGCTGGTTCATATCGAGGAACCGCCCCACCCGGATCGAACCTCCGTCGGTCGACTGGTCGTAGTCGTCGAATCGGGAGAGCCGGCGAGCGACGCTCGTGCGCAGCGCCCAGCGGGAATCCCTCAACGCGGGATCGGCGAACGCGATCTCGAACGTGCTGAACGTTGTGCCCGGCGCGAATGACACCGTGAACTGTTGGCCGCCCCCGCGGAGGACTTCGTCATCGAACAGATCGCGGAGACGATTCGGCGGCTTCTTGATATCGAAGTTGCGATAGACGAGCCGGAGGTTGCCGACGATGCCGCCATCGGTGGAGACCGCTCCGCCGATGTTGAAGGAACGCGTGGTCGTCTCCGTGACGTCGAATTCGAGATCGTATTCGTTTGGTTTGGTCGGCTCAGGGACGGCGATCAGGCCCTGGTTTTGGCGGCCCCGCGACACGCGCGAAAAGTAGTTGAGCCGTCGAAGAGAACTCTCCCCGCGCGTCACGGACTCCATGTTGAGCGGTTCGCCCGGATACGCGCCCTCCAGGAAATGCCGGCGAATCACGTTGTCCCGCGTGAATTGGTTGCCCACGATTCGAAGCCGGCCGAGGGAGACCTTACGGTTCACCGTAATGCGATAGGTCAGATTCACCGTGTGATTCAGCGGGTCCGCGTGAGTGCCGACCTCGACGTCGCTGACGGCGTACGACTTGAACCAAATACGCTGTTCGATGCGCCGCCTGGACGCGCGCACGTCCTCGATGCGATAGGGGTCGCCGGAGCCGAACACCGCCAGAGCTGCCAACCGGTCCAGCGACAGGAACTCCGCGTCTACGGGCTCGGGCTTGGCGTGCTCCCGATCGGACCAGATGACCTCGAGGTCGCCGAGCAGGTAGCGCTCGCCCTCGTCGATGCGGTAGTGAATCGTCGCGAATTCGCGGTTGACGTCGAAGCGCACGCCGACAAGGGCGACCCGCGCGTCGAGATAGCCCTCGGCCTGGTAGATCAGCTCGATCCGGCGGCGGTCCTGGTCGAGCGCGGCGCGGTCGAAGTACGACGGGGAGAGGAGCTTGCCGATTCCGAGGAACTTGTCGCGGTACCGGTCGGAGTTGGTCGCGCCCCGCAGCACGTCGCTGCGATCGAGCGAGTGCGCGCCTTCGAGTACGACCCTCAAGACTCGTATGCGCCGTTGGGGGTACACGTCGAAATACACGTCGACGATCCCCTTGTCCTTGGTCGGTTCGGTGCGGTACCGGACCTCGGCGAAGTGGTAGCCCTTCTCCTTTTGCAACCGCTCGATGAGTTCCTTGTCGCTCTTCAGCGCGAAGCTGTGCAGTGGCCGGCCACGGCGCGTTGTCATCAGCGGCAGGAAGTCCTCTTTGTTGACGGTCTTGAAGCCGTCGACGGTCACCTTCCCGACGATCGCGCGGTCCTCCACGTGAAAGACGATTTCGACACCGCCCTCCACCGGGATTTCCTCGATCCTCGTCACGGCGGAGAAATACCTGCGCAGCGTGCGTTCATCCTGGCCCAGGAGCGCGGAGTCCAACAGCGCGCCGACCTTGGTTGCGATCTGCTCGCGCAGAACCTCGTCGGTGTAGCGCTGGTTGCCCTGAAAGCGGATCGCGACGACGCGCGGGCTGTCCTGGGCCGCCACGCGGTCTACGAACGCCGCGGAAAGGAATACGCCGACGCATAGCAGACAGAGGATCCGGGTGAACGTCGCGTGTTGCAGGGTCGGCACAGTAAAGCGGGGGATTATACGGGAGAGGACCGAGAACCGCCGTCGCGCGCTGCGCGGACTACGGCGTGAGCCCGAGACCAACTCGAACGCTGCGAACGCGGTGTTCCAACATCCGCTCCAACGGCGTCAGCAATTGGGCCAGCGAGACAAGTCCGCAGCGCCAGACCACATCTCAGACGCCGCGAACGTGTGGCTCCAACCGCGTCAGCGGTTGGGCAGAAAACCCCGTTGGGCCAGAAACATCACCTACGAGGCGATCTTAGATCGCCTCGTAGTCGTGCATGGCGAGGTTGTCGAAGCGCATGTGTTCGCCCGTGAAACGCAGCCGCACGGTGCCGGTCGGACCGTTCCGGTGCTTGGCGACGATCGCCTCGGCGAGCCCGATGTTCTCCGGCGTCTGTTTGTACTGCTCCTCGCGGTACAAGAAGATGATCAGGTCCGCGTCCTGTTCGAGGGCGCCAGACTCACGCAGGTCGCTCATGCGAGGCCGGTGATCCTCGCGGGCATCCACGCTGCGGTTGAGCTGGCTGATTGCGATGACCGGCACTTCCAGCTCGCGTGCGAGGCCCTTCAGGGCGCGACTGAGTTGGGCAACCTCCTGTTGCCGGTTCTCACCGCCCCCAGTCTCCATCAGCTGCACGTAGTCCAGCACGACGAGGCCGAGGCCGTATTTCTGCTTGATGCGACGCGCCTTGGCGCGCAGTTGCATCGCGGTCGTCATGGTCGAGTCGTCCACGAAGATCAAGGCCTCAGTGAGGGTGCTCGCCGCCTCGGCGAGACGTAGTTGCTCATCGGGGGTGGTTGTCTTGCGGCGCAACTTCGACATTTCGACCCTGGATCGCGCAACGAGCATGTTGCGGACAAGCTGCTTGCGGCCGACCTCGAGGCTGAAGACAACGACAGGTTTACCCTCGACGACGGCCGCGTGGTCCACGATGCCGTTGGTGAACGTCGTCTTGCCCATCGAGGGGCGGCCCGCCACGATGACCAGATCCCCGGCCTGCAGGCCGCCGGTCAACTCGTCGAGTTCCAAGAAACCGGTGTGCAGTCCGCCCTCGTCCGCGGGCCCCTCGCGCCAGATCTCCTGGAGAGTCTCCTCCAGGATGCTGGCGATGTTGACGATCGAGGAATCGCCCTGCCGGCCGAGACCGAACACCTGCGCCTGCGCCGCGTCGAGCAGCTCGTCGCCGGGCATGCTCCCGTCATACGCCGCCGCCTGGATGTTGGTGCAGTAGTGGATCAGGTTTCGGGCGATCGCCTTCTCAGCGACGATTCTCGCGTAATCCACAGCCCCCGCGGCCGACGGCACAAACGCCACGAGGTCCGCGAGGTACTCCTCGCCGCCGACGGCGTCGAGATCGCCCCGGCGCTTGAGCTCCTCCTTGACCGTCACCTCGTCGACGCGCTGTGCGCGGTGGCCGAGTTCGATGCAGGCCTCGTAGATTTTCTGATGCGCGGGGGTGTAGATGTCCTCGGCGTGTAGGTACAGCGCGATGTCGGACAGCGAATCGCCGTCCAGCAAAAGCGCGCCGAGCACGGACTTTTCGGCGTCGGTGCTGTTGGGCGGAAGACGGGAGATCGAGTTACTTGCGGATTCCAATTTCAGACCTGACCCATCGGCGCCCCACGCCCGACTCTTAATCTAACCAAACTCAAATGATCTCGGACCGGCCCCGGCCGAACAGCCGACTCCCAACAAAAAACCGGTCCAATGACATCTCCCAAAAGACAGCTTGCTCAAGACGTCACGGAGACCAACGACCCATCGCGGCAGAGTAGCGAGGAGCATCGGTTGGCCGCAACGCCAGATTGAGAATACGGATCAAAGGGACGAAAAAAGTGCAATCGCGGTGGAGAACCCCTGAACCGGAGGAGCAAACCCGGCGAACAAGCTGCCGAAAAACGGTGCAGGACTGACCGCGCAAATTCCGCTCGGGACGAGACGCACGGCAGATCAATCACATTCGCCCGCCGGGTCGCCCGCTGCACGGGCTTGCATCTCCAATGCAGGGAACGCGTGCGCTCCAACGACGTCAGCCGTTGGGCCAGAAACACTACGGCGTCAGCCGTTGGGCAAACAACCCTGAGCCAGCATCGCCTCAACGCCGTCAGGCGTTGAGCCAGCAACTAAGAGGGTTCGACGATCCAGACTCGAACGTCGCTGCTCTTGTCGGCCGAGAGTTTCACGGGCACCGTGTAGATACCGAGTTCCTTGAACGGACGCTCGATATCGATCTGGCGCTCTTCCACCTCGATCTGCTTTTCCGCCAACGCCGCGACGATTTCGGGCGCTCCGACGGAACCGAACAGGTGCCCCTCGTCGCTGGCCTTCTCCTCCATCATGAGGCTGAGGCCTTCAATTCGGTCGGCGAGTGCCGCAAGCGCGGCCGTGCGCTCCGCACGAACCTCGACGGCCTTTTTCTTGTCCCGCTCGACGCGCTGCATGGCGTCCGCCGTCACCTTGCAGGCGAGACGTTCGGGCAAGAGATAGTTGCGAGCGAACCCCGGCTTGACGGAAACAACCTCTCCGACGTGACCCAGGTTCTCGTTGTCCTGCAGAAGGAGAACCTTGACGGCTCGTTTTTGTCGCTTGACCTTGGGCATGCCTACGTCCCCCGTCTTTAGGTGCCGATGTAGGGCATCAAGCCCATGAAGCGCGCGCGCTTGATCGCGATGCGGACCATCCGCTGGAACTTCGCGCTGGTACCGGACCGCTTGCGGCCGATGACCTTGCCCTGGCCGGTGCAGAGCCGCTGCAACGTGCCGACATCTTTCCAATCCACGAAATCGACCTTCAACCGGAGGAATCGGCAACGGCGTTCGCGGAACTTGGTGAACTTCTTCTTCTTCTTGGAGGAACGTGCATCCCGTTTCATCGTCTCGCGGCTAGGACGCCGCCTCCGTGTTCGTCGCTTCGGTCACCGGCGCGGACGCGCCGCGGTCCCCGTCCTCACGACCGCGCCGCCCGCGATCACCGCGATCACCGCGATCTCCGCGGTCACCACGATCTCCGCGGTCACCGCGATCTCCACGATCGGGGCGATCCCGGCGGGTGTCGGCGTCCTGCTTCATCTTCTCTTCGTACTTGGCGCTACGTTCGAGATGAGTCGGGATGTCCGTCTCGAGCCGAATGATCAGCTCGCGGTAGATCTCTTCCTTGATCTTGATCTCGCGGCGCATCGGATCGACGCCCGATCCGGGCATCTCGAAATACCCGAGCAGGTAAACCCCGCGCGATTGCCCCTGGATCTCGTAGGCGAGCTTGCGCTCGTCCCAGACCTCGAGCTGTTGAATCTTGGCCCCGTGCTTTTCGAGAAGAGCCCGTACGGAACCCTCGACCGCCGCGGGGTCCGCAGCGTGTGCCGTGGGGTCGACCAGAAACATGCCCTCGTAGGGATACATAAGCGCGTTTTTCTCCAGGTAAGGGGGAAACGGAGAATGCTATTCGGCAATCTGTGGATGGTCAAGATCGGGCGGGGGATGTTCAGGATCGGGCGCGTTCACCGCCGCCATCGCCTGTTGCAGGTCCAGACGGAGCCACGATCGCACCGCTTCGACCGCCCTCTCAACGGCAGCATTTACCGCCGGGCGCTCGGCGTCCGGGACCGGCGCGAGCACGTACTTCGGAATGGGCTCGGCGCCCGCCCCGCCGATGCCCAGCCGGAGCCTGGGGTAGCGGTCGGTTCCGAGCGAGGCCTCGATGGAAGACAACCCGTTGTGGCCGCCCGCACTTCCGCCGGCGCGAAGCCGAATGCGACCGGGGGCAAGTGCGAGATCGTCCACCGCCACGAGGAGATCGGCGAGTGCCACTCCGGTTTTCTCCCGCAGGGTCTGGAGGACGGGCCCGGAGCGGTTGACGAAGGTGAGCGGCTTGACGAGCAGGAGCGGCCGGCCCTCCAAGGTCCCGTGGGCGATCGCAGCGTGAACCATGGATGATTCGGAGAACGCGACGCCCATCAGGCGAGCGGTTTCGTCCACGACAGAAAAACCGAGGTTGTGGCGGGTGCATGCGTATTGGGCGCCGGGGTTGCCGATCCCGACCAGGATCTTCCAATCCCTAGGATCGCGCGCCCATTCGTCCGCGGCGCTGCCTGACAACCAGTGGCGCAACTTGCGGGTGATCTCGCCGAGCCACGAAGCGACCGCGTGGGACGGTTCGTAGGCCAAGTCCGGATTCGCGATCGCAGCGCCCGCAGCCGAAACAAGGCGCGCACGCGGCAATAGCGGTCCCTTAGCTCTCTTCGGCGGCGTCGGCGGCCGGCTCCGGCGCCTCGGCAGCAGCGAGACCCAAATCGACGTCTTCGCCTTCGGGGGTCTCGACCTCGATCTTCTTCGGCGGCACGATGTGCACGACGAGGTCGCGACCGCGACGGGTCGAACTGACGTGGTCCGGGAATTCCATCTCGTCGATGTGGACGCCTTGGCCGATGTGCAGCGCCGAAACGTCGATCACGAACTCCTCGGGGAGGGAATCGACACGGGACACGACGCTGATCTCGTTGAGGACCACCTCGACCGTGCCGCCCTCGGAAGCGCCGGCGGGGACGCCGTGGATCTGAACGGGAACGTTGACCGTCACCTCGTCCTCCATCTCGACGCGGGCGAGGTCGACATGCGCTATGTGCTCGGAGAGCACGTCCCACTTGACCTCGCGGACCAGAGCCGTCTGGGTCTTGTCCTCGACCTTGAGTTTCACCAGCATCGAGTGCTTGTCGACGACGCTGAGGATGTCGTCCTCGGCCGTGGTGAGCGCGACGTTGGGCCTGTCGCCGCCATACAGGATGACCGGCACGCGGCCGGCACGCCGGTAGCGGCGGGCGTTGGCGGAGCCGAGCTTTTCACGGAATTCGACAGGCAGATCCAGGATCTTCATCGGTGGTCCCTCAAGTAAGCCGAGAAGTGTAACCGGCGGTCAAGCTCGCTGCCCGGTTTCGTCTGCCCGTCTTGTCTGCCCAACGGCTGACGCCGTTGGCGCCATAGGGCGACCGGTCTGAAGATGAGTTCGGACGCTTCGGGTGCCTCCCTGTCAGCGCCCTTCGAGTCCTCGATCCATCCTCAGCGCCCGACACCGAGGCCCCAACGACGTCAGCCGTTGGGCCAGCAACACTTGGGCCAGCAAACTAGTCGTCCAGAGCGTCGGGATCGAACAGCCTGGAGACCGACTCGCTGTGGTGGATCCTCAGGATCGCCTCGCCGAGTAGGCGGGCGACGCTGAGCACCTTCAGGTACGGCCGCTCCTTCTCACCGGTCAACGGGATCGTGTCTGTGACCACCACCTGCTCCACGGGTGCCTCGTCCAGGCGCGGGAGCGCGCTGCCGCACAGGATCGCGTGGGTCGCGCACAGATGGATGCTCTTGGCACCGAGGTTCTTGACCGCGGTCGCCGCCTGGGTGATCGAGCCCGCCGTCGAGATCATGTCGTCGAGCAGCAGGATGTTTCTGCCCTTCACGTCGCCGATGACGGACATCACCTCGGTATCGGAGTCGCTCACGCGGCGTTTGTCGACAATCGCGAGGCCGGCGCCGAGGCGCTTGCTGTAGCCGCGCGCGAGCTTCGAAGAACCGACATCCGGCGCGACCACCGTCAGGTCCGGGATCGCGAGCCGCCGGAAGTACCGCGTCATCACGGGTGCCGCGTAGAGGTGATCCAGCGGGATGTCGAAAAACCCCTGGATCTGCGCCGCGTGCAGGTCGATGGAGAGCGCGCGGTTGGCGCCCGCGGTCGTGATCATGTTGGCGATGAGTTTGGCGCTGATCGGGACGCGGCCCTCGTCTTTGCGATCCTGGCGCGCGTAGCCGTAATACGGGATGACCGCCGTGATGCGTTCGGCCGAGGCGCGCCGCAGAGCGTCGATCAGGAGCAGGAGCTCCATCACGCTCTCGTTGACCGGCGCGCACGTGCTCTGGATGACGAACGCGTCGGTTCCGCGCACGTCCTCTTCGATTTTCACGCGCACCTCGCCGTCGGCGAAGCGCTCCACCCTCGCATCGCCCAGGCGCATGTTCAGGTGTTTGGCGATCTTTTTCGCCAAAGGCTCGTTCGCCGTTCCGGTGAACATCTTTAGCGTGTGGTCCGCCATGTCGCCCTCGGGTGTCTCGTCGTTCCAACTACCGGATGGCCCGGATTCGGATGGGATTCGTCCGATCTACCGACCGTTGCTCGTGAGCTTATCCAAATCCCCGGACGAGACCACGCTTTCGCTCGGAACGACTTCGCCGCGCTCGATTCGGGCGAAGGGACCGATCGTGCAGCGCTCCCCGATTTTCGCGCCGGCCTCGATCCAGGTGAACGGATTCACGACCGTTCCGGCGCCGATTTCGACGCCGGCGTCGATCACGCAGGAATCGGGGTCGGGCATCTTCACCCCCGCCGTCAGATGCGCGGCGCGGATCCGGGCGCGCATGCGGTAGACCGCCTCGGCGAGATCGACCGGGTTGTTGACCCCGAGCGCCGCCGTTTCGTCGGTCGTACGGAACGCCGCGACCTCGATGCCGTCGCCGCGCAGGAGCGCGGGCACGTCGGTCAGGTAGAACTCGCCCTGGGCGTTGTCGGATTTCAGGCGGCCGAGGGAGTGACCGACGTGGCCCTTGGCGATCAGCACGACACCCGTGTTGATCTCGGAAATGTGCAGTTCGTACGGCGTCGCGTCGGAGACCTCGCGAATCCCGACGAACGCGCCGTCCGCATCGCGAAGGATGCGCCCCAGCGAACCGGGGTCGGCCATGTCCGCGGAAAGCAGCGTGAGCGCGCGGCCCGCGTCCTGGTGGTCGGCCACGAGGTCCGCAAGTAGCTCCGTCCGCAGGAGCGGCGTGTCGCCGCAAAGCACCAGGACATCCCCCGCAAACCCTTCGAGCTGCGGGATCGCGCACTGAACGGCGTGGCCGGTGCCTTTTTGCTCCCGCTGGTGGGCGAACCGAACGTCGCGGCCTGCGAGGCTTTTTTTCACCTGGTCGCCGCCGTGGCCGTGCACGACGACGATCCGGGCGGGCTCCAGCGGCGCCACCGCGCCGATGACGTGATCGACCATCGTGCGGCCGCAGCACGGAACCAGCACCTTGGGCACGCCGGCCTTCATGCGCTTGCCCTGCCCGGCGGCGAGGATGACGGCTGCGAGCGGTTTCGCCATGGGTGCATTATCGGCCGCCGCGGCGATCGTCAAAACCGTCAGGGGCGAGGATCTGCGGAGATTCGCGCAAATTGGGGGAAATTGGCTACCCGGCCAGGACTCGAACCTGGAAAAGGAGATTCAAAGTCTCCTGTGTTACCGATTACACCACCGGGTAGCGATGCTCAAAAGTCTAGCGCAGGGCGGCTTTAATTGAAGCGGCCCCGCGGGCAGGAGTTGCCGGCGGGGCCTTGGGGGTGTGGGTGGTGGTGCGAGGGTCTACTTCGCTGCGCGTATTTGGTTGCGGGGTTTGAACACGTCGGCGCCAGCCGTAGCAACCGCGTGGAGTCCCTGCGGTGTGACGTGCGCGTACCGCTCCGTCATCCACTGGGACGACTGCCCCACTGCCTGGCCGATGAGCGTCAGCGGGACCCCCGCCGCGGCCAACAGAGTGATGTGGCTGTGTCGCAAGGCATGGAGCCGAATACTACTGCCGCGTTTGTGCGCAGGGAGTTCGTCCCCCACCGCGCGCCCGCGCAGGATGTCCACGCGATCTCTATACACCCCGTCGCTGAACGGACCCCCATCGGAACGCAGCAACACCAGCCCGCCCTTGAACCGGCTGGGCAGCGACCGAAGAAGCTGGTGGGCGTCCGGCGTCAACTCGAACTGGCGCTCCGTGCCGCCCTTCGCGACCTCGGCACGCACGGTGACCATGCGGGAGTTCAAGTCCACGTCTCGCCACTCGAATTGTGCCAGCTCCCCCCGACGTGCGCCCGTCCAGAACAGGAGCCGGAGGACAGGGGCGAAGTCGGGGGCGTGCTTGTCGGCAACGCCGAACAGGTACTCCAGCTCCTCGGCGGTGAACCACATGTCACGCCGCGGCTCTTTGTCACGCCTTACCTGGGCCGAGCGTGCGGGGTTGTGCTCGACGATCCCAACCGACTCAGCCCACTTAAAAACGCACGCGATCGCGTTGAGATCGCGATTGACAGCACACGGTCCGGCACCGCTCTCGCGACGGCTCTCAGCCCACCCGTTCAGCATCGGAGGCGTAACGGCCGCAATGCGCTTGGATGTCCACGCGGCCTTGCCGATGCGGGTCAGCATTCTCCGGCGTTTCCGGTACGTCGAATCGCCCAACCGCCGTTCCGCAGTCTCCAAGTACCGGATTGCCGCCTGGCGAAATGTGAGACGCTCGGACTTCGGCCGCGCGGCCTTGTGTTGTTTGGGAAAGACTGCCTCGAGGATGGAGTCCAAGTCATGGCCCATGTCGCGGAGAGTTGCCGCCGCGGTCGCCGACCGCTCGGCCTCTTCCCTCGTTTCGCCCGCCTTCACGCGTTTGCGCTCACCGCCGATGTTCAGCTCGGCGTAGAAACCGCGGCGCCCGGACCGCGGGTAAATGTAGAACGGTTTGGCCATCGGGATTCTCCTTTCGGGTGAGGTGGATGTCGCTGCGACGCTATCAGGCGGAGTCGGCGGGACGTTGCCGCACACCTCCACGTTCCTGTTCGCGGAGCCAATCCACCACCCTCTCCCGGCGGACGGCTCGGCGCCGGCCGACTCGGATTGTGGGCCCGAATCTGCCGCTCGCGATCCACTTTCGTGCGGTCGCTTTCTGGATCATGAACTGAGCGACCAAGTCCTCAGCGAAGAACAAAAGCCGCTCACCATGCGGTATTTGGTTTACTTGCTCAACTCGGGGGTATTGGGAACCATTCATTGGACCTCCTCCACTTCGCAAGTCGGGAGCAGCCACCGGAAGTGGTCCGCTCCGCGCTGGCCCTTGAGGTAAACGCCCTTCTTCTTGACGCCCAGTTCACCCGCGGCGCGCTTGACGGTCGCCCAGGTGAAGCCCGCCGCTTCGGCAACCTTTTGGACGGTGTCCATTCGTTCGCCGTCCACCTTCCCCGAGAGGAACTCCGCGAGCCAGTCCGCCGCGTCCTCCCGCTTGTGCGCGCGGTTGCGCTTCTCGGGCTCACCGAGGACGTCGCCAAGCGTCATGTCGGTGGTGCCAATCCACTGAAATTCGCCGGTCACCGAGTCCACGCGATATTCAAGCGGCAGCGGCTCGTTGGCCACGTTGCTCTTGCCGCAAAACAGCGCGCGGCGCTCGGGGTCATCCTTGTGCCGACCGACACACCAGAGAATGCGCGCCTGGCCCGTGATCGCGATGCTGCCGGCGCCTCGCAACACGGCGCTGGTGCCCGAGGATTTGTTGTGATGACGGACAACGAGGAACGTGCAGCCGAACTCTTCCGCCAACTCCTTGATGGGGCGAAGCACGCGCTTCACGTCGATCTCGTTGTTCGGACTCGCGTCCGGCCCGAGAAAGTGCCCGAGTGTGTCGATGATCCACAAGACCGGGCGGTGCGCTTTGAGGGTTGATCGGATCGCGGCGACATCCTGCAAGCTGCCATCTACGGAGGTGATCTCGTTGGTCTCGGGATCTCGGAGCGTGCGGTCTCCGATGTTGAGGCATCGGCTCATGTCGGCGCCCAACATCCGCAGTCTCTTCTTCAGGGTTTTGCTGGCGCTGTCCTCGGCGGATTGAATCGCGACCGTGGCTTCAGGACGTCGCGTAGCGTGCGGATCGCACGGCCACGGGGCGCCGCTACTGATCCGCGCAGCAACGTCGAGCGCAAGATAGGTCTTGCCTGAGCCCGGCGCCCCGTCGATAGCTGCGACGACGCCAGCCGGTAGCCACAAAGGCCACCAGAAGCTGAACTCCTCCTCCGCGATATCGGAAAACGGCGTAGCCTCAAAACTCTCTTCCTGCGGCTTTCTCAGCCCTGCCGAATCGACGAGGGCGCGTTCGAGTGCGCGGCGTTCCTTGGTCACGTCATCGCCGGCGGCGCTCGCGGCCAGATAGCTCTGGGCCGCCGCAGCGGTGGCGCTGAGCGGCTCACTGCTCATCGCGAAAGCCCTCGGGAACGATGCCGGTCAGCTCATACGCCAACGCTGCCCCAAACTCGTCAAACAGCAGCACGGTCGGCGCCGTCCAGTAGGTCCACGGAATCCTCGCTGACCTCTCAAACGCCCAGCGCCATACGCTCTTGACGAGCACGTCCAGCTGCACATGCGCGAGGCGTTTGAGTTGCCCGTAGGCGAACTCGAGCACGTCGCGGTGTACGCCTTCGCCTTCGTATTTGGCGCGCACTTTGTCGGCCAGTCGAATGAAGGTCACCATCTCCATATCGAGGTCCGCTGCGGCGCGCTCCGCACACTTGATGCGCTCGGTTCGGTCGGGGATGACGAACTCGATGAATCCGCCCGGGGGAATGCTCATCGATCGTCCTCCGCGCAGTCGCAGCGGAACAGGCCGCAGATATTGCAGCGGGGTTGGCCGGATTCGGCCATCACATCCTCGACGATTTCGTCGATCGGCTGCCGATCAGGCGATCGTCAGTTCGGAGCGGCCTCACCGCGAGCGCCATCAGCGGCGGGAGAAGATTGCGGATGCGCTTGCGGTGCTCATCATCCTGGCGACGACCAGCGAACTTCTGGCTCATTTCGCACCCCCGGAACGGGGCCCGCCTCGTAACACGTGGAGGTTCGTGTTTGGCGCGGCACAAAGGTGGACGAGGATTGCGCCGCGTGCAGCGAACCAGCGCCGTCCGATCTTTCGACCGGGGATTCGTTTTTGCCGAAACCACCGCCGGACTGTGTCCGGCGAGGTCCGGCAGGCGCGGGCGAGGGTGTCGGTATCTACGAGGTCAGGGAGGTCGTTGCGGAGTTTCGGCATTGGGCTCTGAGTCCCAATGCAGCTCTCGCGTCACTTTTGGGGTGATATCGAGAGTTTTCTCCAAGTTTTTCTCAGGTGGCCTGCCTGCGGCGAACCAGCCGCGGATCATCGGAGAATGCGCTCCTGAAATCGTCGGGCATCGCAGCTAGCACACGCCTCCAAGATGCCCGCATTGCCTCGGTGCCAACGCCGTACATCTGCGCAGCGTGTTCGCGGGTTTCGCAGCCCGGCTCGTCAAGTGCGTAGCTGAGTTCTGCGGCGGCTGCGCGATCCTGCCGCAAGCGAAGCTTGATTGCCTCAAGTTCGGCTCCGAATGTCCCTAGGACCGCGCAGTCCTCTGGGCTCATGCTGTCGCCCCCGATCTTCGCCGCGCCGGTCTCTGTCTCCTCGTCGCTACTGTCCGCACCATCAACTCGCCACTCACGCTGTTCGGTATCGGAAAACGACCCGATCCACATCGAACCGGCCGAATCGTGCTGCGGATAGGACCGGACGTTGTTTTCACGCTCGTCGAACTCACCGCCCTGCCGGTTGATTTTGGGGCTCAGTAGCGCCCGCCTGAGGGTTCGTTTTCCGATCGGACGCACATTGGTCCCTGCGAGCGGGCTGGATCCGCCCGCCGCGATGATCGCGAGCTGCATGTCATCCGGGTCCGCTCGCCGGTCACTTGCGGAGACGTGCGCCCCGGTCTTGTTGGTCCGCTGAATGTGGCCGACTAGGCGGACGCTAACTGCGGCCGCGTTCTTCGCGAGGTCGTCGCCGCGCTGGGCCAGCGTGTCGAGCGCACGCTTGACGCTTTTGTCCACGGCGACACCGCACTTGCTTCCGAAAAAGGACCCTTGGCCTTCTTCCCCCAGGTGTTGGCGGAGTGCTAGCTCGCTGCCGATGGCGTTGTACGCCTGGCGGAACTCCTCTGGACTCACATGAACCCGGAGCAATCCGCACTCCGGCGCGGACATGATGGCGCGCTGACAGCTCGCTACATAATCAGACACACACCCCTTCAGACGATCGCTGTACCTAAACTCGCCGGATCGCAATGCGCTTTCGCTTGCGGCCATCATCTCCGTGACGCACGGGCCCTCAAACTCCGCCCGAGTAGCTTCTATGCCATCACGAATGAGGGCGTAGACGTGCCCCCACAAGACGCGGTGCAAATCGCAAAACTCCCTCACCGAATTCGGAGTCAGTTCTAGGCGCACCGCCCTGGCGACGCGATCGATGTCCGTGAATGAAAGGCCGGTCGTCGATTCGTCGCCACCGTCTAGTCCAACGATGTCGTGAAAGTCGCTCACGCCCATGCTGCTTCTCTCCTGTCAAGACGGGCCAGACCGGTTGCGCCAACGGACGGAGGAGAGCTACGCCGGGCGCAACCGGGCCTGTGAACTGTTGCGTGTGCACCGCGACAGCTACCCAGTGAGAACATTCTCGCACCACGCACCCATGGATCTGGTGGCCACGCCACCACCGGGAGCCGTTACGCCTCCGGCGGCGTCTTGGGATCCGTGGGCTTCGACGGACGCGCAATCCACGCGAAGAACGCGATGATCGCGTACCAGATCCCGGCGGACGCGAACCCGTTCACGAGACTCATTGGCCGCGCGACGGCCAGCCCTGAGACGAACGCGATCACGAGCCACACCGCTAACGCGGCGCTCTTGCCCGGTGTTTTCGGCCACCACATATGAACTCCCTCCCGCGAGACGACTCGCTCCGTGCAACGCTACGCGGTTCGGAACCGGTGCTGGGTCAAACACGCGTAACTTGTCGAAGGCTGCCCCGGGCGAGCGTTCCCACCGGGGCCAGGTTGGCTCAGCTAGGCGGCCAGCTTGTTCACGTTCTCGATTCGACGGATAGCATCGACCAGATCCTGGGCCATGGCGCGCGTGTTGCCGATCGCCTCCAGGTCGGGTTCGCGGGCACTCATCCCCGTATACACGCACTCGATGTCCTGCACGAGCACGACGATCTCGGTTTGGATCTGCTCGTGGGCGACCAGGCGAACCGGGTCGATACCCAACTCCATCAGCACGGTGTTCGCGTCGTCGCCGCTCGCGTCGCCGTGTTCGACCACGCGCTCGACGGCCTCGAGGGGTTGCCCAACCGATTCCGCCAGCGCCTCGGCCGTCAACCCCCGCTCGGCCATCACGGCGTAGCAGGCGTCGAAGATGGTCTCCAAACGCCTCCTTCGTGTCGAGTGCGATCGCGTTTTCGTGTGACATGTCCCGTCCTCCGTTGCCGCACGCTTCACCAAGGCCCGTCCCCGGCGTCGAGCGCGTGTTTTGCGATCGACGCTACGACCGACTTGCAAGCGCGTCTATTCCGGTTGGCGGACACGTCGCCGCACGGAACTTGTTGCGCGAAAGTGACGGAGCGCGCCGAAGACGCGCGCTAGAACTGCGGCGTGCTCAAGAACGCGAAGGAGGCCGACGGGACGACCTACTACGGCGTGTACGTCCAAGACGTGCGGGACGACCAACTCCCCGCGCTCCACACCGCCGACGAGGTCGCTGCGAAGTTCGACGGGTTCCTAACAGCCGCTCGCCTCACGGAGCTCGCAGACGCCGGCTACGCCCCGTGCTGGCGCATCGACGCCGGGCCGCCGCTGTTCCGGCTGCCGGACATCCGGCGGTACATCCGGCTCGCGTTGTGCGAGATCCAGCCGGGCGTTGAGTTCCCGACCAACATCGCGGTCTTCGACATGGAGTCCGAGGAGCACCGCTACGACTCGCGCAAGTGGGTTGGGCTCCCGCCGGCACTTCACATGATGCGCGAGCACCTCCGGCACTTTCAACCGGAGTTCTATCCGGGATGCGTCTACTTCCTCTGTCTCGATCGCCGCGTGGTCTACGTCGGCCGCGCCGAGTACCTGCCCAAGCGGATCATCGACCACCGAAACGGGACGAGCGCGACGATCCGGAAGAAGTTCGACGCGGTCTACTACCTGGCCTGTCCCTACGAGGACCAAGGGACCGTCGAGGGGGCGTTCATCCGGGTGCTCCGCCCGCCGCTGAACCGCTCGCACAAGGCGGCGGCGGGGAAGGACGAGTGGGAGGTGGTCGAGACGTTTGGGCTGGGGCCGTTTCAGTAACGCTCGCGCAACGTCTTGTTCGCAGGGTCTCCGTGTCAGGTGTTTGGGCGAACGTGTGTGATACGGCCGACGATCGCAAGATGCCCGACACCTACCCCCCCCCGCACGGGACGGTCGTCATGCCGTGGACAGGCTGATTGGACTGGCGCCAGAACCAGACCTCGTTGAGGTCGCGGAAGTACCAGCCGTTCGCGTTGACGCCCCGGTCTGGTGGGGTGGCGTCAACGCGGTCGTTACCAGAATCCTCGTGCTCAGTCCCACACGTATGCACAAAACACCACCGCAACCTCACGGTTGACGTGAACCTTCACGTTGACAGTAACCCCAACACGAACGAGAAATAGGTGGAGGGTGGAACGCGACGGGTTTGTAAGTTGTCCCGACCTACGTATGCTGGGACATGAAAGCGGCCACGGCGATTGCACCGCCGTGGCCATGAACCCAAAAGAGCTCGCGCTCCTCTAGGACGCACCTAAAGCGTACCTCTAGGACACCGACCCGCCAACAGGTACGTGAGGGGCCGAGCGGAAAGGATAGCCGATGGAGCAGTACGTAGTGCTGGCCGGGCTCACGCTCGCAGCTTTGAGCATCATGCGCGCCCTTTTCCCTCCCCCCTAGGCGCATAGGGTCACCATGGCGGATCTCAGGGTCGGAGAGTCCCCGCCGTCTTATTCGCGCTTAAACGCGACCCGCGTGTCGATGTCGTGCTGGCCAGCGCGGAGCAGCCGCCCGACCTCGGCCTCGCACCGATCGCACGGGCAGCGGGGTTTGTGCGGGGACGGTGGGCAGGCGGTCAGGCGTCCGGGCGTCGAACTCAGTTTGTATCCTTGCTAAGAGGGGTCGTATCGCGGCCCCGAAAGGACAAGGGAGCGATGGCAAAGAATCACACGTTCAAGCAGCACAAGATCTCGAATGCGCAGCGGCGATGGCTAGAAGATGTCGTCCGGCAGGGCGACGACTACAACCTCCGCGCAACCAAGGTCCGCCTTCTTGAGCAACTGCCTCCGGACTTTGATCCGTTTGAAGACGCACGGATTTGTCGCCGGGCGGGGT
>JAZFYD010000092.1:0-4595 GCA_036443405.1 Planctomycetota bacterium | reverse complement strand
GGGTGCGCGCCAGTTCCGTGATCCGGCCGTGTTCCGGGCCATCGCCGACGAGGTAGACATGCAGGTCCGACGGCGCGGCTTCGTCTGCGAGCCCCCGGACGAGCAACTCCTGGCGGTGCTCCTCGACGAGGTGGCCGACGCACACGACGCGCCGTTGATCGCTAGGGATCTTGAGTTGCTCGCACGCTTCCTCGCGGGGGCGGATGTGGAACTTTTCGGGATCGATGCCGTTCGGAATGACCGCGACGTCGCCGGGCCACTCGATGATGCTGCGGATGTTGTCACGCAGATCCGCCGAGACCGAGATGACAAGCGCGGCCTGTTCCAACATCGCGTGTATGCGCTTTTTCGTGAAGGCGATCGTGCCGAGCAACTTGACGTCACTTCCGCGGGCGGAGACCGCAAACGGAATCCCATGCTCAGCCGCGACCCGCGCCACCGCGCACCCGTCCGGATAGAGGTAGTGCGCGTCGATCAAATCCGGCTGAAACTCGCGAACCGCGTCCGCAACGGCCGCGCGGATCCCGCGCGCATAGCTGCGTTCCTGGATATACATTCCCACCTTGGGGAGCATCCAATAGCGCGGATGCACGACACGCAACCCGTCGATCACTTCCTCGTCGGGTGTGTCGCGAAACGACGCGTAGCGGTTGCCCAGCGAACCCGGCGGTACGTGCGGTACCGGTGCGATCACGCGTACCTCGGCGCCGAGCTTGGCGACCGCTTTCATCCGCTCGCGAATGAAAACGCCGCGTGTAGGAGCCGCCACGCTGGGAAAAAGGGCGGTGACCGTCAGGATGCGCATGCCGGATCGGTCGAGTTTAGATCCGGACGATTCGCGCGTTGCCATCGATTGCCTGTCCGAACGGGAATGCGTTCCGCGTATCCACGACCAGATCTGCGTGTTTGGCGACGAGGCCGAAATCGAAGTCCTTGTGCCTACACGTGACGACGACGCAGTCTGCCGCGGCGAGCTCCTCGCCCGTGAAAGGACGGGACTCGTACGTGTGGCCCTCGAAATGCAACGTCGGTGAGTAGGGGTCCGTGTACGAGACATCCGCACCCTGCGCCTCGAGCAGCCCAATGATGTCGAGTGCCGGCGATTCGCGCGTATCGGCGACGTCGTTCTTGTAAGCGACCCCGAGCATCAGGATCTTGCTCCCGTTGACGCTCTTTTTCGCGTCGTTCAGGCCCTGCGTGACGCGGCGCACGACGTGGTTGGGCATCTCGCTGTTGATCTCGCCGGCCAGCTCGATGAAGCGTGCGCGGTAGTTGAGCGTGCGCAGTTTCCACGAGAGGTAGAACGGATCGATCGGGATGCAGTGGCCGCCGAGGCCGGGGCCCGGCACGAACTTCATGAATCCGAACGGTTTGGTGGCGGCCGCGTCGATGACTTCCCAGCAGTCCATGCCGAGGCGATCGCACATGATCGCGATCTCGTTGACGAGGCCGATGTTCACACTGCGAAAGGTGTTCTCCAGCAGCTTGGACATTTCGGCGGAGGCCGCGCTCGAGACGCGGTGCACGGTGTCGATGGCCTGGCTGTAGAAGAGGTGCGACATCTCGCCCGACTCGTCGTCGACGCCGCCGACGACTTTGGGCGTGTTCTTGATCTTGAATTCCTTGTTGGCGGGATCCACGCGCTCAGGGCTGAATGCGAGCAGGAAGTCCTCGCCGCACTTGAGGCCGCTCTTTTCCAGTTCGGGCTGGATCAGCTCATCCGTCGTCCCCGGGTAGGTCGTGCTCTCCAGGATGATGAGCTGGCCCTTGCGGAGCCGCCGCGCGATCTCTCGCGTCGCTTTGACGACATACGACATGTCGGGGTCGCGGGTCTTCGACAGCGGCGTCGGGACGCAGATGCTGATGATGTCGCAGTCGGCGAACCTGTCGAAATCCGTGGTCGCCGAGAACTTGCCGCTTTCAACCAGCGGGCCGACGTCGGAGGAAGGCACATCGTCGATGTAGGACTCGCCGCGGTCGAGCGTTTCGCACTTTCGGGGATCGACTTCGAAGCCGATGACCGGGAAGCCCTTCTTGGCGAACTCGACAGCGAGCGGCAAACCAACGTATCCGAGTCCGACGACTCCGAAACACGCCGTGCGGTCTGTGATCTTCTGCTTCAGCATTTCGAGCTTCCTCTGGGGCGGCCGTAGATGGCCGTTCCCCCATTAACGGCTAACTTGCCTCGCAACATTACTTAGAGAATGCGCCAATTCCGGAGCACCTGCGGAACGGTCCTCAGCGGGGTGTCGGGTACGAGAATGGTGCGGAAGCCGAGCGCGTCGCCGTGAGCGATTTCGTCGGCCCGGTCGTCGCCGATCACGACGCACCGTGTGGGTTCCAGGGACCACTCTTTCGCGAGCGCCGCGAAATCGTCCCGCTTTGAGCCGCTGCAGGGGGGGCGGATCCGGATGGCGTCGAACGCCTCGCGAAGGCCGGCGCGATCGATCTTTTGCTGCTGGCGGGCGGCGTCGCCGCGCGTGACGAGAAACAGAAGCAGCGGAGGGCGGAGCGTCGCGAGCAGTTCGCGAGCGCCGGGGACCGGATCCAGCGGCGGAACGTCGGGGGAGTTCCAAGCGCGATCCGCCGCCGAGAGCCGATCGGGCGCGAGGGGGCCCAGCGGCCCGGTGACATCCGCCGTCGTCTTGCCGGTGGCGTCGAGACGCTCCGGCGTGACACCGAGGGCTTCCGCGGTGCGCCGCAGCGCATCCGGAATGAGCAGGCCCGTGCTGTCGATCAACGTGTCATCGAGATCGAAAAAAACGGCGCCGCGATTACTCATCTTGAGTTCAACCCGACGAGTTGTACCCGATGTCCCAACAGCGTCAGCCGCGAACCAGGAACGGGAGAAACAGAAATCCGTACGGAACCGACGTCTCAACGGCGTCAGCCGTTGAACAAGAAACATCGCTAATCGAGCGTGTAGACGACGGCCTGCTCTTCGCGGGTGGACTGATCGAGGTGGCGTTCCCACTTTACGTAATCGGAGCGAACGCCCATCACGTGGGCGTATCGGAGCGAGTAGTGCGGGATGTCGAGAGCCAGGAGCTTGTCGGAGAGTTCGCGGTCATACGCCAGAAACTCCGCGCGCTTGGCGCGAAACGTCTCGCGGTCCATCGCTTCGACTTCCTGAACCAACTCGGTGTAGGTACGAGCGCACGGCCAATCCGTCAGTGCGTTGACATACCATGGGCACAGCGCGCCGAGTTTCTCGATGAACAGGTCGTGCTCCGGCTCGAACTTGAGGCAACTCGCGTCGAAGTAGTTGCCCATGTCGGCCCACTTGTCCCAGTCGATCAGGCCGGCGTCCTTCGCGATCGTGTAACCCGCGGTGCCGGGGAACGGATAGAAGATCGCCCAGCGGAAGCGCCCCATCTTCACTTCCGCGCACAGCCTAAGCGTTTCGTAGATCTCATCCCGCGTCTCGTGCGGGAGTCCGAACATGATGAACGCGCTCGTGTGCAGTCCCTGGCGGTGCGCCGCGGCTGTGGTGTCGGCGATCTGGCGATTGGTCATGTACCGCCAGAGGACCTCCTTGCGCACGCGCTGTGAGCCGGACTCGAGGCCGTACTTCACGATCATGCAGCCGCTGTCCTTCAGCGCTTTCGCCATCTTGTCGTCGAAACACTGCACGTGCGCATTGACGACATACGGCAGACCGATGCCGGACGCCTTGTACGCGGCCGTCCACTCGTGTACGTACTTCTTGTTCAGCGTGAAGAGATCGTCGTCAATGATCAGCGTCTTGATGCCGGGATGGTCTCTCTTCAGGACGCGGATCTCTTCGACCATGCGCTCCATCGGGTAGTGCCGCAGGTACTCCCGCATGGAAGAGGCGCCGCCCTCCTCCTTGTAGAGGTCGACGATCTCCTTGTTGAAGCAGTACGTGCACTTGTACGGGCACCCCCGCGAGGTGATGAGGCCCATCCACCCGTTTTTCTCCGCCACGATGTGGTCGATGTCGAACAGCTCGTAGTCGGTCTCGGGAAGGGTCGCGAGATCGGGATACGGCCCGACGGGATTGAACAGCTTCTTCCCGGTCGGGGAGAAGCTGGCCGGCACGCGCGTGTTCGGAACCGTGTAAAGGTCTCCGCCGTCGCGCATCCGATCCACGAGTTCCGGGAACGCATCGTCGCACTCGCCGACGAACACCCACTCGAAGAGTTCGGTCTGAACGACCTCTTCGGGCACCATCGTGCAATGCACGCCGCCGATCGCCTGCGGGAGTTCGGGGTGCCGCTCGCGCAATGCGCGCGAGATGTCGCACGCCCACGCGAACTGTTGCGACATGACGCTAAACCCGACGATGTCCGGGTCGAACGCGTCGATGCGATCGAGCACCTGCTCGGTGGTCGGCAGCTCCCAGAGGTTGTCGCAGACGTGAATGAGGCCGACCGCGTGGCCGCGCGCCTTCAACACGCCGGACATGGCCGCCAGACCGTGGTTGATTCCGGGCGGGCAGTCGATGTTGGGGTAAACGAATAGGACACGCATGGCGGGCGGGGCCAGCGGGGGATTGTAGCTACTGGGAGGGGATCGGTCGAAAACGGCTACATTTGGACGCATGAGAGCCGCTCTTTTCTTCACGGCCCTGT
>JAZFYD010000091.1:0-15768 GCA_036443405.1 Planctomycetota bacterium | reverse complement strand
ATGAAAGACTGGATCAAACAAGGGGAGTTCCGCATCTACCCCGCCCCGTTCGACGGCCCCCACTCGATCACGATTCGCGGCGCTAGCTACCCGAAGGAAAGCTACGTCTACATGGTGGTCGGCTGGGACGACGACCGGGCCATCATCGTGACACCCGGCCTCGCTCCGCTGGAAAACGTCCACGGCGGGATTCCCGCGCAGATCCTGCACCTGAAAAACGGCAAGCGAAAGCGCGGGGCCGCGGCGCGCACTTCACCCGTTCGAGGCGGACGCCGCTTCGAGATCGCCGTCATCGTCAACTCGACCCGGGTGATGTCGTACTCGAACCGCAAGGCGCTTCAGGGCGCGGTGAAACACCCGCGTCATTGGGGCCGGGTCGGGATCGGCGGCCTGAAGTCGTTCAAGGAGATCATCGTCTCCGGCAAGTGCGAGAAGAGCTGGGTGCAGGGGCTGATCGACAAGGAGAATCAGCGGCGGCGCACGGAGTTCCGCAAGAAGTACAAGGAGAAGGAAACGCTGCCCGCGTGGTTGTTCACGGCCGGCAGACGCTCGAGCGGCAAGACCCAGGTCGCGCAACATGACCGTTGGCCGGCGACGCTCAAGGGGGCGGCCGAAAAGAAGGCCGAGGAGATCCGGTTGCTTCTGCTCGGTGGCAAACCGAGGGATGCGTTGGCGGCAGCCGAGGCGGCGGCGAATCTCCCGGCGATCGTGCGTAAGTACTTGGAAGCCGAGGCGCAGATGCGCTTGGGCCGCTACCGCAAGGCGCTTCGGGCGTTCCAGGAAGTGCGGGCCGAAGCGCCGGACTTCCTCGACGCCATCGAAGGTGAGGCCCGCATGCACGCGATGTTGCGCGAACCGGACAAGGCGGCCGCGGTCTACACGGACCTGCTCGCCCGCTATCCGGACGACGCCGCCATCCATGTCAACTGGGCGTTGATCCTCATGCGTCTGGGCCGGTTGACGGACGCCGATACGCTCGTGAAGGGCGCGCTCGCTCGCGGTGTCACGTCGGACGACCTGCAGTTCGTCGCGAGCCTGTTGCAAAAATCCCGGCACGGACCGTCGTTCACCAAGCGATTCGAGTTCAAGACCCGGCACTATCACGTCGTGACCGACATCGGCCGTTCCGTCTGCTCCGAAGCGGCGCGCTATCTCGAACAGATGTACGCGCGGTTCGTGAACCGGCTGACGCGGCCGCCCGCCAACAAAGGCGACCAGCGGTTCAAGGTCTACATGTTCTCCGGCCAGGCGGGGTACCTGGCGTATTACAAGGACCTCACGACCGGCGACGCGACCGGAAGCGCCGGTCTGTACTCGCCGCTACTCAAGCAACTCCTGATCTGGAACCAGCCACGCAAGGCCGACATGATGCAGACCGTGCGGCACGAGGGTTTTCACCAGTACCTCGACCGCGTGCTGCCCAACGCCCCTCGCTGGTTCAATGAAGGGCTGGCGGTGTACTACGAGAGCGCCAAGGCGTCGCGAGGGGAGTTGAGGGTTGGGCAGTTCCGTGAGGACTCACGCGCGACGCTCGAGGCGCTGGGTCTCGTCCCGCTCGAGGACTTCTTCCGTCTCGACGACGCCGCGTTCATGAAGAAGGCGCGGCTGCACTACGCGCAATCCTGGGCCATCATCTACCTTTTGCTGCAGACGGACCGCGAACACAAACAGATGTTCAAGAAGCTCTGGGCCAGCTATCGCGACAACCCCGATCACGCGGAGGCGTTGGCCACGGCGCTGAGCAGCGACGACATAGGGTCACTCAAGTCGGCGCTCCGGGGGCTCGTTCGAAAGAAGCGCTGAGCGCTATCGGTCACGCCGCGTCAGTTCGCGGTACGCCTTGAGGTGCCGCAGCGCGCGCCGCGCATCGCCCAACCGCTCGTAGAGCCCAGCCGCGTTGTAGTGCGCGTCGGCGTGATCGCCGTTTCTTCGCAACACCGACTCGTACGCTTCCGCGGCGTCGGATAGCCGGCCCTGGTCCTCGAGCACCACACCGAGATTGAACGCCGCGATCTCCGTTTCCGGGTCGCGTTCGAGCGCTGCGCGATAGTGGGTCTCCGCCTCGGCGACCTCACCCGCCTCGTGCAACAGCCGGCCGAGGTTCACACGCGCGTCCACGTGCTCGGGGTCGAGTTCCAGCGCGCGGCGGTACGCCGACGCCGCATCCGTCGGCGCTGGAGCCTCCATCTCGAACGCGAGGTCGTACCAATCGTCCGCGTCCATGTCGTCCCCGGCGGCACGCGCTTCCCTAACGCGCCGGCGCGCCAACGGCGCGGCCGCTTTCGCGAGATCCTTCACCTCGAAATCGAAATGCAGCTGGCCGGAGTCCGGACTCCAGCGCCGGTCCCCGTCCTGAACGACAACGTGATCGCTCTCCGCGCTGATGCGCAGGCCTGACAGCGACCGCCCCCGCGGGAGGCTGTCCTTGAGCTGTTGCAACGCGTTGCGAATGCGCCGACGCGGCACACGCGCCTTGACGAGATCGCGGGCGGCCCGGATCAGAACGACGTCCTGAAAGGAGAACAGGTACGCCCCGCGCGCCCCGCGCTCCGCGTCGATCAATCCGTTGCGCACATACGAACGGACCTGATCGACTGAAAGTCCAACGAGCCGGGCCACTTCACTCGCTGAGTAGCCCGAGGGGCCCGACGGCATTCCGGACTACTCTCCGGACGCCTTGCGCTTGGACGCCGTCTTCTTGCGCGGCGCCCGTTTGGCCGGTTTGCGCTCCTTCGCGTCCTGACCGTCGCCAAGCGACGCCTTGAGTGCGTCCATCAGGTCGATGATCTTCGCCTTCGGTTCCTCGGCGGGCTCCGCCGTGAACTCCTGGCCCTCGACCTTCCTGGCGATCGCCGCTTCGATGCGCGTACGAACCTCATCCTCGTAGTTTTCCGGCAGGAACTCGTCCGACGCAATCTGCTCGACGAGTTGCACCGCGAGCTTCAATTCGGCGGCCTCGATCTCGGCGGCGCCGAGCGGCACGTCGGTGATCGCGCGAATCTCGTGCGCGTAACGCAGCTGTTGCATCACGACGCCTTCGCCCATCGGCCGCACGAGTACGAGGTATTGTTTGCCGCGCGCCGCGTACTTCGCGAGCGCGGCGCGGCCGGTCTTCTTCATCGCCTCGCGCAGGAGCGCATAGGGTCGATCCGCACCCTTGTCCGGACCCAGGTAATACGTCTTCTCGAAGTGGATCGGATCGATCTTGTCGATCGGGACGAACTCCTTGATATCGACGGACTTGTTGGCTTCCGCCTCGAACGACTTCAACTCCTCGTTCGTGAACGTGACGTACTGGCCCTTCGCGAACTCATACCCCTTGATCATCTCGTCGCGCGGCACCAAGTCGCCGGTCACCGTCGAGATGTACTGTTGCTTCAGACGTGCCCCGGTCTTCTCCTCGAGCATGTTGAATCGGATGCCCGATTCCGTCACGCTGGTCGGAAAAACCTTCACCGGAATGGACACCAATCCAAACGCCAAGGTGGCGGAACCCATCGCTCGCGCGGCCATGTCTCGTACTATATCGCCACAAACGCGGCAGAATCCCAATGGGCCACCTTGAAGAGTACCGGGCCAAGCGCAAGGCCTCGAAAACCCCGGAACCCATGGGGGGACCGGCCCATCAGCGGCCCCATCTCTTCGTGGTTCAAAAGCACCGGGCGACGAGCCTGCACTACGATCTGCGGCTGGAGTGGAAAGGGGTCTTGCTCTCGTGGGCGGTGCCCAAAGGCCCCCACCGCGACGTCGCGGTCAAGCGGCTCGCGATGCAGACGGAGGATCACCCGGTCGAGTACGCGGACTTCGAAGGCGTGATCCCCAAGGGCAACTACGGCGCCGGAGAGGTCATCGTCTGGGACCAGGGTTCGTGGGTGCCACTGAAGGACCCCGACCGCGGCCTCGAAGAGGGCAAGCTCCTCTTCGAACTCAAGGGGCACAAACTTCGCGGCCGCTGGACTTGGTTCCGCACCAAGCGCGACGACGACACGGGTCAATGGTTGTTCGTGAAGGAAAAGGACGGCTGGGCCGCGAACGAAAACGACTGGGCGGAGACGTCGGTGTTCAGCGGGCTCTCGGTCGAGGAACTCAAGACCGGGTCCGATCGCGCCGAGACGTTGCGCGCGGCGATCGGTGAAACCGACGCCCCGAAAAAGGACGTCGACGCGGCGGCGGTGAAACCAATGCTTGCGCAGACCAGCGAGCGCGTGTTCAGCCGGCCCGGCTGGCTCTACGAGCTGAAGTATGACGGGTTCCGGTTGCTGGCCGACAAGCGCGGCGCGGACGTTCGCCTGTTCTATCGAAGCGGTCGCGACGCGACGGCGCTTTATCCCGAGATCGTCCGAAGCGTGGCGCACCTGCCCTACGAATCGCTCCTGCTCGACGGCGAGATGGTCGTGCTGGACGAGGAAGCGCGTCCCGACTTCCAGCAGTTGCAAAAACGCGCACACCTCCAGAACGCCGCGGAAATTGCGGTCGCGACCGTCGAGCGGCCGGTCGTGTTGTATGTGTTCGACCTGCTCGCGGCCGAGGGCTTCGATCTGCGCGGGCTTCCGCTGTCCGAGCGCAAGTCTCTCGTCGAACGCGTGGTGCCGGCAGCCGGCACGCTGCGTTACGCAAGCCACATCGAAGAGCGCGGCGAGGAGTTTTACGACCAGGTCCGCGAGATGGGGCTCGAGGGCGTTCTCGCCAAGAAGAGCGACAGCCTATATCGGCCCGGGCGGTCGGATTCGTGGCTCAAGCTCAAGGTGGACCGAACGGGCGATTTCGTAATCGTCGGTTTCACGCCGCCGAAGGGCTCGCGCGCGGGCCTGGGCGCCTTGCATCTGGCGGCGTACGACGGTGGCGAGCTCGCGTACGCGGGCCGTGTCGGCACCGGGTTTCGCGAACAGCAACTGGACGAACTCCGGCAGCGCCTGGATCCGCTCGAGATCGAAAGCGCGCCGTGTGGCGGCGCCGTGCCGAAAACGAGGGGTCACCACTGGGTCCGCCCCGAACTTTGCTGTGAGGTTCGTTTCAAGGAACGCACGGCCGACGGCATGCTGCGCCACCCATCGTTTCTCCGCGTGCGCGACGACAAGCAACCGGAAGAGTGCATCGCGCCCGACGCTCGCGGCGCGGACCGGGACGCACCGACTCCGGTCATCGAGGACAACCGTCACGGCGTCTTCGAGCCCTCCAACCTCAACAAGGTCTTCTGGCCCGAGGAGGGCTACACCAAGGGGGATCTGCTCGAGTTCTATCGCGAGATCGGTCCGTATGTGCTTCCGTATCTTCGGGACCGGCCGGTTGTGCTCACGCGCTACCCTGACGGAATAAACGGGAAGTCGTTTTTCCAAAAGGATGCGCCGTCGTGGGTGCCGGATTGGGTTCGTACCGAGCGGATCTGGAGCGAACAGACCCAGCGCGAGATCGACTACTTCCTATGCGACGACGTGGAGTCGCTCGTATTCCTCGCCAACCTGGGCACCATTCCGTTTCACGTCTGGTCGAGTCGCGTGACGGACCTCGCCCACCCGGACTGGTGCATCCTCGACCTCGATCCGAAGGACGCGCCGTTCTCCGATGTCGTGAAGGTCGCGCGCGGGATCCGGAAACTCTGCGAAGAAATCGAGTTCCCGAGCTACGTCAAGACAAGCGGCTCCACGGGCCTGCACGTTTTGCTGCCGCTGAACGGCCAGTGCACGTACGAACAATCCCGATCGCTGGGTGAATTGATGGCGCGCGCCGTGGAAGCACGCCTCCCGAAGATCGCCACGACCGCACGGTCAATGGACAAGCGCGAGGGACGGGTCTACATCGATTTCGTGCAGAACGGGCACGGCCGCCTGCTCGCCGCACCCTTCAGCGTGCGCCCGCGCCCCGGTGCAACCGTATCGGCGCCTCTGCGGTGGTCGGAGGTCAACGCGAAGCTATCCCCCGCGCGTTTCACGATGAAGACGGTGCCCGACCGGATGCGGCGCCTCGACGAAGATCCGCTCCTCGGCGTTCTGGAGGACCGCCCGGACCTGGTCGCGATCCTCGGCCGGCTGTCGGAACTCGTCTAGCCCGGGTTATTCACGAGGCGGGCGCGTTGCCCAAGCACGGTTTGACGAAAGAGCTCGTATTGTTCGCAGGATCAGCGTTTGAGTCTCAACCCAACGTTTTCTGGGCGAGTCCAGCTGGTCGAGATCGCGACGCGAGGCCGAAGTAGTGTTGGAGGACACGACGAGCGCCGAGCGACAAAGAACTCGGCAAGCTGGGCCGTCCAGAACGCTCGCCTTGTGAATAATTCGGGCTACTAGCTCTTTTCGGAGCTACGCCCGCCAACTGGACCAGGTTGTCGCCGCGAGGGGCTCCTGCGTGCTCGCAAACGGCACCGCCTCTTCCTCGCACTCAGGCTCCTCGTCGTCGACCCCGAGACCGAAGGCGATGCACTCGTGCAGCTGAAGCGGCATGCGGAATTGAACGGCAACGCGATACGCGTCGTCGTACTGGGCCACCCGCGCTGTCTTGCCGCGGACATTTCTGATGGGATCGGTGAACTGAAGGCAAACACCGGTTCCGAAGTGTGTCGCGACGCGCTGCTCGAACCCTTCGAGAGACTGCACATCGATGTAATAGGCCAGGTCCGTGATCTGCAGCAGCGCGCCGCTGCGGGACATGTCGATCACCTGCGCGCCGAACTCGCCGCACCGGCCGCGGAGTACCAACTCGGGATCGACGGGATAGCGGGTGCCCTTCCGGCGGTTGGCGACCTTCTTCGGTGCGACCTTCGGTTCGACTTGCACGTCGACGACGATGTCCGCCGCCGTCGGGATCTCCGGGTCGATCTCGGGTTCCGGCCTCTTCAGGTGGTCGTAAAACCCTGACAGTGTCGCGCTGTTGATGTTCGAACCGGCGTTTCTCTCAGACATCCCATTGCTCCCGCGCAATGGACCCACCAACAGAAACGACCGCACTCGAAGAGCACGGCCGACTCGTGTGGTAACCGGCTGCCATACCAGAAACGGCTTAGGCCCTTGGCTTTGCGCCCCAGGCTTTCGCCCGGTTTGCCTTTTCATCCGAGCCCCGTGATGGACCCAGAACATACTTCGACCGAACACTATCCCTGAATCCGGGCCGGGCAAGCCACTACGGGACGAGTGCGTACAACCACGCTCGGGTGTTTCGAATCGAGACGCCGCGGAGAACGCGGTCGCATCTCACCGCGACCGAGTAATCTGTTCGCATGCGCGTCCTGACCGGCACCAGCGGTTATTCCTACAAGGAGTGGAAGGGCAGCTTCTACCCGGAAGATCTGGCCGCGCCCGACATGCTCGGCTATTACGCGGAGCGGCTGCCGACGGTGGAAATCAATAACACCTTCTACCGCATGCCCAAACGCGAGGTCGTGCAGAATTGGGCGCAGCAGGTCCCGGACGGTTTCTCGTTTGTCCTGAAGGCGTCGGGGCGTGTGACCCACAAGAAGCGCTTGAAGGACGCCGACGACGAGCTTGCCTACATCATCAAGAACGCCCGCGAGTTGGGCGACCGGTTGGGGCCGATGCTCTTTCAACTCCCGCCGTATCTAAAGAAAGGTGCGGACCGTCTCGCGGGGTTTCTGAAGACGCTGCCCGAGGACTTCCGCGCCGCCATCGAGTTTCGCCACGAGTCGTGGTTCGACGACGAGATCTACGAGCTGCTGCGCGGGGCCTGCGTCGCCCTCGTGGTCTCCGAAGGAGAAGCCGGAGAACTGCCGCCGATGGTCGCAACGGCCCCGTTCGGATATCTGCGGCTGCGCAAGCCGCGCTACTCCGCCGGCGAGTTGGACACGTGGGCCGAACGGATCAAGGCGCAGGAATGGGAATCCGCACACGTTTTCTTCAAGCACGAAGAAGACGGGGCGGGCCCCGCCACGGCGGCGGACTTCGCATCGCGATTTTGACACTGCGCGCTCCCGGTTCTCCTGCCGGAACAACCGGGCCGTAGTCTTACAATCGGGCCGGAGGGCTTACCCATGGGCAGAATGCTCTTTGGACTTCTCCCGGCCATGCTCGCGTGCACGGCGACGCGCGCCACCGATCCCTCGCCGGCCACGGCTCTTGATGTCCCGCCCGCGACGGCCACGATGCCCGGACTCGAAGCGACGATGAAACAGGCCAGCGTGGAGCAGCAACACGCAGACGTGCTCTACAAAAAGCGCATGGACCAGGCGCGGCGCTATCACAAGGGACTCGAGTACACACGCGCGCTCGAAGCGGTCGAACACGCGCTGCTTCTGCGACCGGCCGGTCGCGAGGCACTTGCGCTGGAGTCCATGTTGCAAGAGCAGCTTGGCATCCGGGGCGGATCCGTTCGCACGCAGATGGATGACCTCTACGCCGGCGAGCAGGTGCGGCGGCAGATGGAGCGGATCCAGATGCGCAAGAAACTCGACCTCGCCGCCGAGGCGAGCGAACGCGGCGACTTCGATCGGGCGAAAGATCTTCTCGAGGATGCGCTCTTCATCGTTACGACGTCGCGCTATCAAAACGACGCGCTGGCGAAGCTTCGCGACACGGCGCGTGCGGAGTTGAAGAAACTCGAAGCGACCGCCGCGCGGCGAAGAGCGGAACAGGACGAGCGTAATCTCGAGATCGCGCTGAAGCGGATCGAGGAGCAGGACGGGTAGCTCGTATCTCGGCTCGCTTCAGCTAAAACGGCGGCCACAATCCCGTGGCCCCGACGCGCAAGCCTCCCCCGCTGATCCTGCCGCTGTGTTATCTCGCAGCGGGCCACGTCGCGCTGGTGATCGCGCTTCTGACGGCCGCGATCGAACCAGATTCGCTCGCGGGGTTCTTCCTGCATCCGCGGCTGCTCGCGGTGGTCCACCTGATCACGCTGGGCTGGATCACGCTGTCCATTCTCGGCGCGCTCTATCTCGTGATGCCCGTCGCGCTGCGAGCCGACCTCCCGGTGGGGCCGCTCGACATCGCCATCTTCATCTGCACGATCATCGGCGCGTCCGGCGTCATCTCGCACTTCTGGATCGACCTCTACCCGGGGATCGACTCGTCGGGCGGACTGCTGGTCCTCGCGTTTCTCGTGCTAGGAGCCCGCGTGTTCCTCGCGCTCCGTCGGTCACCCGCGCCGGCCGCGGTCCGCGCCCACATCGTCTTCGCGTTTTTCAACCTGATCCTGGCATCCGTCATGGGCATCCTGGTGGCGCTCAACAAGTCGGATCCGTTTCTCCCCGGCTCGCGGCTGCAAACGGTGTTCGGACACGCGCACCTCGGGCTGGTTGGTTTCGCGACGCTGATGGTCGTCGGCATCGGACACCGGCTGCTCCCGATGTATCTCCCCGCCGGGCCGCGATCCGGCTGGACGCTGTGGCTCTCGGTCGCGCTGTTCCAGACCGGAACGATCGGTCTCTGGGCGTCGTATCTGTGGGCGCCCGCGTACGGGAAGTGGTTCGCGCTGGCGATCGCGGGCGGCGTCGTGCTGTTTTGCCTGCACGTCATTCGAATGCGGCTCGACCCGAGGCCACCGCCGAAAAAAATGCCGCGCCCGGACGTCGGAATGCTGCACGCGTTCCAGGCGATCGCGTACCTGCTCTTCAGCACCGGCATCGGGGTGTTTCTCGCGTGGTCGCCGGGGTGGCACATCGGCTGGGCGATGGCCTACGGCGTCTGCGCGCTGCTCGGATTCTTCGGCCAGATCATCGTCGGCATTGCGATGCGGCTCCTGCCCATGACGACCTGGCTGAACGCCTGGACCGCCAGCGAGTTCCAGCAGCTCCCCCGCTCTCCGCACGAGATGCCCGTTCGAGCGCTGCAATGGATCTCGCTCGTGACCTGGTCGGCGGGAGTTCCGATGACCGCGTTCGGACTCGCCAGCGGACGGCTCACCTGGCTCTCCGCGGGCGCCTGGGTATTGCTGGCCGGCCTGCTCGCCGCCACCGGCAGCGCGATTTGCGTCGTGATGCAGGCCAAGCCGGCGCGCGCAGCGAGTGCGGCCTAGTCCAGCTCTGCGAAGACGCTGTCGAGCGGCGGGTCGAAACTCTCACCCAGAAAGTTGTAGCGCTCCACGGGCGGCCGGCGCAGCAGAGCCGGGTCCCCGTCGTCGCGGAGAGTGACGAGCGCGTCGTGCTCGCGCAGGCACGCCTCCTTTGCTGCGATCTCGGATTCCGATAGGCGCACGACCGCGTCGATGTCCTCCTCCGGCGTGGCGAACAACAGCCGGGGTTTGACCGCGTCGACGAGTTCTTCGGTGTACGCCAACATCGCGACCCGGGTCCGAGACGCGCGGAGGAGCGCGTGGCGCAGCGCCCAGTGCGTGGCGATGTGATCGGGGTGCGCGTTCACGCCGCGTGGGTCGTGCGCGATGACAACCTGCGGGCGAAACGCCTCCAGGACGGCGAAGATCGAAGCCGAGACGTGATCCAACGGCCGGTAGGCCATCTTTCCGTCCGGTTCCTCGCCGATCAGCATGGCGTCGAGCTTGAGATGGTCCGAGACGCGCATCAGGCGCTCGTAGCGCAACTCGGCAACCTCGTCGGGCGAAATCCCGCGCTCCTTCCCGATTATGGACGCCTCGCCGCGCGTCATGCAAAACGCGACAACCGCCGTGGCGCTGTCGGCGCCGGCGCGGGCGAGGGTTCCGGCGGGTCCGTAGGACTCGTCGTCGGGATGCGGGAACACGGCCAGCAGACGCCGCTCGCTGGTTCGCAGTTCGGTCAGCTGTTCGACGCTCACGGTGTGGATCCTTCGGGTTGGTTGATTTGCGTCCCGTTTTCATCCTACCGAACCGTGACCCCGCACGTCCCGAGTGGACACGATGCGAATCCCGGTGGAGGATGGCGCTGCTCTGATCATGAAACACGCTGTCGTCACCTTGTCCCTCGGTGCGTCTCCGATTTTTGACGAGACCCGGCCGCTGATGGCGCGCTACGCGGAACGCATCGGCGCGGACTTCGTGCCCATCGAGGGACCGTTCTTGAGCAAGCAGGAATGCCACAAACGGAAATTCGAGTTGCGGGACCTGTTGGAGCGATACGAGCGCATTCTGTTCTTGGATAACGACATCGCGATCCGGTACGACGCGCCGGATGTCTTTGAGCGAGTTCCGGCGGACCGTCTCGGAGGCACCACGGAGGGGCCGCCGTTGTTCAGATCACGGGCCGAGATTGTCCGCGAGTCGTGCGCGTACTACGGCGCTCCGGATCCCGGAGAGCGCGATTTTTGGCTCAACACCGGTGTGATGGTCGTCTCACGCTGCCATCGGGAAGTGTTCGCAGCGCCGCCCTCGGAGATGCGCGAGTTCGGGAGTGGTTGGCTCGACATGCCGCTGGTGAGCGCGCGCATGGAGCAACTCGGCTTGGAAACGTTCGAGCTCGGCCCGGCCTTCAACTACATCGGGAGCATCGCGTTCCAGCGGGGCCGTCCGTTCGAACCCTACGAGGCCTATTTCTTCCATGCGACCGGCGCCCTGCGACATCGCCGCATGGACTATGTGCGCCGGGTCATCCGAATCTGGCGACGCATGGAATCGGGTTCGTCGGCGAACTTCATCGATCGAGCCTCGTTCCGCGCGCGCGCCGCCTGGGGGCGCTGGCGGCGTGATGTCCGCAAGCGCGCCGCGGCGCGCTGAGCGGCGGCACGAAAACGGCGAGGCGGTCGCCGGTGTCGTCGCGGCGGCGGATTGGCTAGCATGGCTTCGGAGAGGTAACTGACATGCGAATTCTCACTCTTTTGATCGCGGGCGCGCTGGCGACCGCTTGCGCATCCGGCCCCGGAGCGCTGGTCGACCAGTCCGTATCGGCCGCCGGAGGGCAAAGCAAACTCGAGGTCGTCAAGAGCTACCACGTCGGTGCCGAGGGCTCGATGGGTGGCGCGGCGTTCACGACCCTCGCGCACTACCGTGCCCCGGGCGATCTCAGTTGGTCGATGGAGATGAAGGGCATGAAACACGACCTGTGGGTCGTCGGGGACGACGTGTTTGTCGCCGCCGCGGGGGCCACACCGGAAACGGCCGGACCCGCTTACGTGCAGAAGGGCAAGGCGCGTGAATCCCTGCGACATCAAGCGATTGTGAGGGACACGTTGATCCGCCCGGACCGGCTGCTGGCCGACGATGTGGTGCTCGGAAACGCACACTCGGTGAAGATCGACGGCCAGAATCTGCCTGCGGTGGAAGCGCGGATCGGCGGCTCCGATCCCGTGACCTATGTGTTCGACGCGGACACGCGGTTGATTCGCCGTGTCTCGTACCGCGCCTACTCCCCCGATTGGGCTGAGGTCGTATCTTTCGTGATGGACGCTAGCGACTACCAGCCCGTGGATGGGATCCAGGTGGCCCGGCGCGTTCGCTCCACGATCGGCGACGGCGACCAGCAGATGACGTGGGAAGAAAACGTCAACGACATCCGTTGGAACCCCGATATGCCGGAGTGGGTTTTCACGATTCCCGAGACGGCTCCCGAGATCTCCGTGTCCGTGCGACGCTTCGAAGCCGGACAGGTTGTCGTGCACGACTATGTCGGCGGGTACGAGACCATCGGGATCGGCCTCGAAAAGGTCAAGTCCTGGATCGAGTCGAACAACGGCAAGAACCTCGGATCCCTGAGCCTGCTCTATCGCTCGCCGCCGAACACGGAAGACTGGAACAAATCGGTGACGCGCATTCAGGTACCTGCGCAATTCGATGCCATGCCGGCAAAGGGCGACATCTGGATCGGCAAGACTGCGGCCTTTGAATTCGCATTCGTTCCGTATTCAGGACCGGCGAGCAACGCGCACACGATGTTCGGCCACGTCACGACCTGGATCGGCGAAAGCGATTACCGCGTGGCGGGCCCGATGCGCATCCTGTACACGGAGATGAGCGAAGACGGCACCTGCAAAGCCGAAGTCGGCTGCCCCGTCCGCGCAACCAACTAACCCGGAACATGGTTCCAGGTACCCTGCTTGGTCGTTGTAAGTGGGTTGCTGGCAAGTAGTTCGGGCGGCCGCCTGCGGCATTGGTGCCGCAGGGGCGGTCAGGCCGCCCCTGCGGGTTCTCCGGATGTTGCGAGACCTAGCCGGGCCAGTGGAGGCCTTCGCGGAGGTTCGGGCGCTCGCGCTTGAACCAGCCGGCGGCGTGAACGATCACGTTGCCGAACTCGTCCTTGCTCAACTTGCCCTTGACGACGACTGCATCGAGTAGCCGCAATCCCGGAACTTCTTCGGCCTCGATTGCGCCGACGCCGTCGGCCGCGTCGACCATCACCATCAGCGTGGCGGCGGCTTTCTCCTCGGACGGAATGCAGCAGTAGTCCCACGGCGTTTTGCAGCCGTCCTCGGACTCCACTTGGCCGCAATAATCGAGCGCGATGTCGGTCAACGTGAACGACGCGTAGCCGGTCACGATCTTGTCGATCCGCCCGACGACGACGATATCCTGCCCCGCCTCGGCGTCACGCGCGGCGGAAATCGCCAGCGCCTCGCCGGGATCCTCGGCCAACGTGATCGACGCGAGCGGGCTCGCCGCGCTCTTCTTCGCTTCGCCGCCATCCGTGGTCGGGTTTGCGGACTCGGAGTCCGAACCGCAACCGAGCGGCGCGAGAATGAGAAGCATGGTGAAAAAACGCTTGGTCATAGTTTCCTCTCGATTCTTGTTACTTGCCCCCGAGGGCGTCCACCAACGGTAACCGAACAGCGCGGATCGCCGGCACGGCGCCGCCGATGAGTCCGGAAGCCAGCGCCGCAGCGAGTCCAACGGCGCGACGGGTTACATCCAAATCCAAACGAAACGCTCCCATGGGGAAGCGGATGGGAATATCTCCGAGCACGAGCGCTGCCGCGCAGCCGAGCGCTCCTCCGAGGAACGCGACGAGCACGGCCTCCTGGAGCAACGAAACGAACACCGCCGGCGGCGAGTAACCGAGCGCCCGCAGCGTCGCCAGCTCCTTGCCGCGCGCGAGCACGGCGGCAAACATCGTGTTGGCGCACGCAAACGCGCCGGCGACGAGCACGAGCACCGCCATCCAGCGCGCGAGCGCGATGATCGGCTGCAGCCCGCGGTCGAGTTGGCGCATCAGCTCGGCCTCGGGCACCGCCGCCAACTCGAGATCGAGCCGCCGCGCGGCGAAAAACCGCACGTCCTTCATGCGGTCCGGCGACTCCAGCCGCGCGATGACACAGCTCACGTCCTCTCGTTTGGTCGCGAGCATCACGTCGTCCAGACGCGTCCACATCTCCGCTTCGAGTACGGTCCCCGGCGCCGCGAACCGGCCGCTGATCTTCCAATCGCGATTCTCAAGGTGCAGCGTCTTCCCGACAGCGAACTGCTCGGCGGGAAGCCCCATCCGCGTGCTGGCCAACCGCCCCACCATGATCTCGAACGGGGCGCGCGGTTCGTGGCCCTCGATCACGGTGACCTGCGAGTGCACCAGATAGGCCGCGGGTGTCACGCCGCGCAGCAAGCCGATGCGGTCACCGGTGCGCGTCGCGATGTGCAGCTCCACCGACACAGCGCGCTGCCCGTCAACCGTGAGCACGCCGGGAACGGCTGCTGCCGCGGCCGCAGCGTTGCCGCGCGCCACGACCGATCGAACGAGATCGACCTCGGCGGAAGTTCCCAGCAACAGGACGACGTCGTCCCGGGCGATAGTTCCGCCGGCCCGGTCGAGTCCGCTCGCGAACGCGCCCATCACAACAACCAGGAGCGTCGTCAGAGCGATCCCGGTGATCGTGATGATCGTTCGCGCGCGGCGGCGCGAGAGGTTGCGGAGTGCGTAGGCGAAGGGAATCATCGGTCAGTCTCCCTTCACCGCGGCCGCGAGCGGCCGGCGCAACACGTCCACCGCGGGACCGATCGATGCGAGCGCGCCGACAACCAGCGCGGCCCCGACCGTGCTCAGAAACACAGAGAAACTCGGCACGAAGTCGATGCCGTAGCCTTCGATCCCCAGCGTGGTCGGAGACAGCGCGAAGTAGAGCGTGACGGCGCCGGCGCCGAACAGTCCGCCCATCAGACCGAGACCGACACCCTCCAACGAGATGAGCAGCGCCAGACGCGCCTTGGTCACGCCGATGGTTTCCAGCACACCCATTTCGGCCGCCCGCGACTGCGCGCTGATGAACACCGTGTTCGCCAGCACCATGGCGACGACGAGCACCGCCAGATATCCCATCGCGCGCGCGAATTCGACGACCTCGGCGATCTCGCCGACGGCGCCCGCGACGAACGCCTGCATGGACTTCGTGTCGGTGCGCGCCTCGTCGTTTCGGAACTTGAGATCGATCGCAGCGGCCACGTCCTCGGAGGAAGCTCCCGGCTTCAGTTTCACGAGGAACTGAGTCGCGGCGCCGAGACGTTTGCGCACCAGCGCCAGCTGGTCGATGTGCACAAAGGCCAGGTTGTCGAGTCCCGCCGCGGCACCGCGCATGATGCCGGCGACCTCCACGTCCACTTCCCCGAGACGCAGGCGCTCCCCTACTTTCGCGCCGCGGCGAACCGCGAGGCGCTCGCCGATGATCGCGCCGTCCGAGCTGTTGCGCCAGGACTCCAGGTTCCCCTCCAGCATCTCGAAGTCGTAGACCCGGTCGAGCGCAGCGGACTCCACCCCGTGCAGCGTGACCAGGTCGAGGTTGGCACGGCACGAATTGATGAACACGAGTGTGGGCAGCACGTCCTGTACGCCCGGCATGTCGCGGATCGTGTCCGCGTACCGAACCGGCATGTAGGACGTCAGCGGACAGAACCGGCTGTCCTGAAACACCACGAGCACCGGCTGTCCGGCGCGGCGCTCGAGCTCGCTTACGCCGCGGTCGACCGTTCGCACGAACGCGA
>JAZFYD010000090.1:0-8605 GCA_036443405.1 Planctomycetota bacterium | reverse complement strand
GGATAAAGAACTCCGCAAGCGCCAATATGTCGTCGCGCCGGTCCCGAAGCGGCGGAAGCTCGAGCGTGACCACGTTCAGGCGGTAGTAGAGATCCTCGCGGAACACCGCCTGCTCGACGAGGCCCTCAAGGTCGCGGTTGGTTGCGACCAGGATGCGCACGTCGACCTCCCGCGGCCGCGTGTCGCCGAGCCGGTCGATCTTCTTGTCCTGCAATACGCGCAGCAGCTTCGCCTGCACGTCGGGTCGCAGCTCGCCGATCTCGTCGAGGAAGATCGTGCCGCCGTGCGCCTGCTCGAACCGGCCGGCGCGTCCCTTGGGGTCCGCCCCGCTGATGCCGGATTGCGGCGCGAAACCGAAGAGTTCGCTTTCGAGCAATGTGTCGGGGATGGCCGCGCAGTTGATCGCGACAAACGGCCCATCGCCCCGGCCGCTCTTTTCGTGGATCTGCGCCGCCGCCACCTCCTTGCCGACACCGCTCTCGCCCAGGATCAGCACCGTCGCGTCGAATCCGGCCACCTTGTCGATCTTGCGGTAGACCTCCTCCATCGCGGCGGAAGCGAGCACCATCGCGCCGCCGAAGCCGAGCCGGCGCCGTAGGAGCGTGTTCTCCTCCTCGAGTTTCTCGGTGCGTGAGATGTTGTCCAGGGCGAAGGACGTGAGGTGCGCAAGCGCAGACACGAAGTCCAATTCATCGTTGTTGAACGAGGCGGAGCGGCCGCGGTTGTCGGCCATGAGCACGCCGAGGGCGCGGCCCCTCGAGCGCAACGGCGCACACAGAACCGAGCGCACCCGGATCTCCAGTTGGTCGGAGTTGCTGTCGTCGATTTCGGCCTCCGCCGTGAGCACGGCCGCGCCGGATTCCAGCACGGCGAGCGTGATCGTGCCGTAGGGTTCGGGCGCGTCCCCGCGGTGGGCCGTGATCTGTAACTCCTCGTCGTCGTCCAGGATCGCGATCGCGATGTTCTGGATGTGCAGCACGCGCACGACGGAATCGAGAACCCGCTCGAACAGGTCCTCGTTGTGTTCCAGCGTCCACAAAACGTCGCCGATCTCGTTGAGCGCCGCCGCGCGCACGCTCGCCGCGTTCGCGATGCCGCTGCGATACACGATCTCGACACCGCCGACGTCGACGGGCGAACCGTCGATCAGCGCCTCGCACATGCCGCCGTGCTCGAGCACGTGACGCCCTTTTTCGAGCCGGATCTCGCCCAACTCCTCCGCCATCCGGTCGCGCGACCAGACTACGTGGCCCTCGCCGTCGACCCCGAACGTCAACGCCGCGTCGTGCAGCGCCACAACCGAGTTGGCGTTTTGGCGGTCCCGGATCTCCAACTGTGCCATCTTCAATGCGCTCCCAGCGCGCCGTCAATTTACTTGACCGTTTGCGAAAAGGCCATTTCGCCTAAGTTGCTGTGCGGAAGGCGGTTATGAGATGGCGACGTATTCTCGCGTCGGAAATCGGGCCGAATGGTCCGCCCGTTCGTTTCTCCTCACTTGCGACGGGTCGAGGATGACCCCGGACCCGACCGACCATACACTCATCGAAACCATGGATCTCGAGAGCGAAATTCAGTCCTTCGGCGCGGATCTCAGCCGCCTTCGCGACGAGATCAAGAAGGCGATCGTCGGCCAGGAGGAGGTCGTCGATCAGATCCTCGTTTGTCTGCTCGCCGACGGACACGCGCTCTTGGAGGGTGCGCCGGGACTCGGCAAGACGCTCCTGGTGAAAACACTGTCCAACTGCCTCGCGCTCGACTTTCGCCGCATCCAGTTCACGCCGGATCTCATGCCTGCGGACATCCTCGGAACCAACCTCGTCGTGGAGCGCGACGGCAAGAAAGAGTTCGAGTTCCAACGCGGGCCGATCTTCGGCAACGTCGTGCTCGCGGACGAGATCAACCGTGCGACGCCAAAGACCCAAAGCGCGCTGCTGGAAGTCATGGAGGAACACGCCGTCACCATCGCCGGGGAGCGGCGGCCGGTCGACGAACCGTTCCTGGTGCTCGCGACGCAAAATCCGATCGAGATGGAGGGCACCTACCCGTTGCCCGAGGCCCAACTCGATCGCTTCCTCTTCAAGATCCACATCGCGGCGCCGGACGAGGAGACGCTGGTCGAGATCCTCGACGCGACAACCGGATCGGAGCGCGGCACGCCCGAGGCCGTGCTCGACGCCGATCGCATTCACGCGTTGAGGGCGATCGCGCGCCATGTTCCGATTGCTCCGCCGCTCGTGCGATATGTCGCGCGCCTTGTGCAGGCGACTCAGCCGCAAAACGACCATGCGGCCGACGAGGCGCGGAAGTACCTGCGTCACGGCGCGGGAGTTCGCGGAGCGCAATCCATCGTGCTCGCGGCCAAGGTACAGGCGTTGATGGCGGGCCGGCCGAACGTCGCGTTCGAGGACTTGCGTGCCGCCGCGCTGCCCGCGCTCCGCCATCGGTTGATCCTCAACTTCGAGGGTGAAGCGGAAGGTGTCCGGCGCGACGACATCCTGGCGCTCATTCTCGACGGACTGCCCGAGTTACCCGCCGATCTGGCGAACGCCTAGGGCGCACGCGTGCGGGCGTTAATCTGGCCGTTCACGGACGGGGAATGCACGTTGGAACGTCCGACCCGGCGACCCTGTAAGATCTTCAGGGTGGAGCACGCACCGATTTCGTTGCGCACCATCGTCGGCCGCATCATCCGTTTGGTCTGCCCATGCTGCGGACGCGGGCCCGTGTTTCGGACCATCTTTCATCGCGCGGAGTGCTGCTCCGAATGCGGGTGGCGTTACGAACGCTGCGAGGGTCACTGGGTCGGTGGTTCCGAGGTCCACATGTTCGCGACTTTCGGAGTGAGCGCGATCGTGTTCGTTCCGTTTGTCGTGTGGTTCGATTTCAGCAACGCCGCGGTCGCCGGCGCCATGGCGGGGCACGTGGTTTTCTCGCTCGCTTTCTTCCGCTACTCCCGCGCGATCTTCTTGGGATTGGACTTCTGGCTCGACCCGGGGCATCCGCCGATCTCGGACGACGACCGCGGTTCCGGCCGCCGCGTGCGTGGCCCGCGGGGACCCGGTGGTCTACGCCGCGCCCGCAATCGCGCTGCGAGCCGTCGCTCGGTCACACTCGATCACGCGCGGCGTTGACGCGGCTCGTTCGGCGCTGCGACGCCTAGACGCGAGCGATGAGAAGCGTCACGTCGTCCCGCGGCGGCAGGCTGCCCCGATACTCCGCGAGGTCGGCGCGAATCGTCGCGACCAGATCGGCCGGTGCGGTGACGCCCTTCCTGATCGACGTGCGCACGCGCTCCTTGAGGCGATCCTCGCCGTAGAGCTCGCTGTTCGGCCCCGGCATCTCGGTTACGCCGTCCGTGTAGCAGACGAGATAGTCGCCCGCTTCCAGCGTGACGCTCGGGCACGGACCTGCGGACAACTCGTCCAGGAGTCCGAACGCGGGCGCGTTGCTCGCGATCGAATAGTACGTGTCGGTGTCCGGTCGATAGACGAGCGGAGGGTTGTGCCCCGCGTTTTGGAACTCAAGGCGACGCTGGCGCCGGTCATACACGGCGACGAAGAGCGAAACGAACATGCCGCCGCCGAGGTCGTTGTAGAGCGCGCGATTCAGAATGCCGTACAAACCTCCGAGCGAACCGCGGAGTTGCAACAGGCTGCGCAGGTGCGCGCGCACGTCGGACATGATCAGCGCGGGGCCGACGCCATGTCCGGAAACGTCGCCGACGCTCAAGCCCACGCGGTCCAGGTCGAGCGGAAAGTAGTCGAAGTAGTCGCCGCCGACCTTTTCGAATGGATCGCTCACACCGGCGAGTTCAACGCCGGCGATCGTGGCGGGGCCATCGGGCAGCAGGCGCCGCTGGATGTCGCGCGCCAAGGCGAGTTGGTTCCGTGCTTCCTGAGCCTCGATGGTTTGATGCAACAGACGGTTGCTTTCGATGGCCATCGCCATGAGCCCGCACTGCGCGTTGAACAGCAACAGGTCGGCGGCGGAGTGCGCCGGTCCGCCAACCGTCGAGTCGACATACATCACGCCGAGCGTCCGGCCGCGAGCGGTCAGCGGAGCGCACATCACCTGACGCAGGCGCATGGCATGCACGGACTCGGTCAGATCCAAGACCTCCCCGTCGCTTGCTACGCGATCCTGCATGGGGGTGCCCTTGAGGGCGACCGCCCTGGGGACCTTGCGGCTGAGTTCGGGATTCGGGCCTAGATCGCCGCCCTTGTGGTCGCGGGCGATCCGGACCTCGAGGTGCCCCTCTTCGTACAGAAGCAGGATGGCGCGCTCGCTGCCGGTTGTGCGAATCGCCTGATCTACGAGCTTTCCGAGCATCGTGTCCAGGTCCATTTCGCCGATCGTGTCGGAAACGGTGCCGAGCAACGCCTGGATGTTGCGCTGGTCGCGGGCGGGGTCCCCGGTCAGGAACTCGGAGAAACGCGATAGCTGCTCCTGGGTGAACCAGGGCATGTCTTCCAGCGAGGAACTCGAATCAAGGCTGCTTGACCCATCCATGTCAGGCCAGAGATTATCCTGAATCCGGGCCTCGGCGTCACCATCAAGAAAGTTCGGCCTGCGTCGACGTAATACAATTCGGAGGCTGGAGGCCACAAACCGCTATGAAGCTCAGAAACCTCGCCCTTTGCCTGCTCGTTCCGTTGCTCGCCGACGGACTCGATGCGGGCACTCTCAAGCTCGGCAGGCGGTACCGCGACGAAAGCAACGGTTTTCAGTTCTATCCGCCGGACAAATGGGACCAGGTGCCGACGAAGTTCCGCGAGGTGACGGTGGTCGCCAAATTCTCCGGGAAACCGAGGAAGTCGCAGCACATCACCGAGTGCAAGGTGATGCGCTTCCTGAAGACAACCGCACCGCGTCCGGAGGCCGAGCGTCGCGGATCGCCGAAAGGCGGGCCTCAGGGCATTCCCGGTTACGGCGCGTTGGCGGGCCAGCCCAAGAACATCTGGGAGTATCTCGAAAAGCAGTTCCAACTGGCCGCGTTGCCGATCGTCGAAGACAACGTCAAGTTCAAGATCAAGCGAAAGCGCCACACCGCGCACGTCCGGATCTACCAGGAGGACTTCAACGACAAGGCAGCGCGTTGGGTCAAGGCCAGCAAGGGCTTCATCATGGCCGCGCAGATCGAGAAAGAAGGCAGCGACGCGAGCTTCGGCGTGTTCTACATCGGCGGCGTCTTGGACCAGGAGGACATGCTCCGGACCTTCAAGACATCGATCAAGCGCTTCCGCATTCTCGATGACGACGACGAAGATGACGACGAAGACGGTGGAGTCACCGATGCCGACCTCTTTGTAGACAGCGAGAAAAAGCCCGAGATCTGGCGCAAAGTCCGCAGGTCCAAGTTGATCAAGGGCTGGGACGCGCTCGACACCGAGCACTACCTCATCGTCTACAACAAGCAGGTCAAGAAGAAGCTTCTGCGCGCGATTGCGAAGCAAATCGAAGCCATTCGAACGCAGATCTACTCGCAGCTCTTTCCGCCCGCTCGGGATTTCCAGTCCATTTCGGTGGTCCGGGTCTGCAAGGACAAGGCGGAATATCACAAGTATGGCGGGCCGGGCGGGAGCGCCGGATATTGGTCACCCCGCGACGAGGAGCTGGTCTTTTATCAGGACAGGAACAACAAGAAGGACTCTCTGCGGGTCCTCTACCACGAGGCGTTCCACCAATACATCCACTACGCGGTGGGGGACGTGGCGCCGCACAGTTGGTTCAACGAGGGCCATGGCGATTACTTCGCGGGCCACAACTACAAGGGCAGGAAGTTCCACGCCGACGTGTTCCGTTGGCGCACCGGCATCATCTCGAACGCGATCGCGCGGGGCACGACCGTGCCGCTCAAGGAGTTCCTGAAGTACACGCAGGGTCAGTACTACTCAAACCCCGGTCTCTGTTACGCGCAGGGTTGGTCGTTTGTGTATTTCCTCCGCGAGGTCGAGCGCCGCAAGATCAAGAAGTACAAGAAGTACTACGGGTTGTTGGATCGCTATTTCGCCGCGATCAAAGCCAACGTCAAGGAGGTGAAGGAAAAGGGCCTTTACGGCCTTGACGGCGAGCCGAAGGACCCGGAAGACCCGAAGGACCCCGCTGACGGCGGCGAGAAGAAGGACGATCCGAACAAGAAGGACGGCGAGCCGAAAGACGGCGAAGGCGGTGAGGCCGATCCCGCCAAGAAGGATGATCCTGCCGACCCGGCCAAGAAGGCCGATCCCGCGAAAGAGGGTGAGCCGGCCGATCCTTCGAAAAAAGACGATCCTGCCGACCCCGCGAAGAAGGACGACCCCGCGAAGAAGGACGACCCTGCCGACCCGGCAAAGGATGATCCGGCCAAGAAGGACGATCCTGCCGACCCCACCAAGAAGGATGACCCCGCCAAGAAGGGTGATCCCGCCAAGAAGGGTGATCCCGCCAAGAAGGGTGATCCCGCCAAGAAGGGGGACAAGACCAACCCCGATCAGCCGGGAGATCCGGATGATGGCGCCGACGAGAACTTTGGCGGTGGGCCGCTCGAAGATCCGGGACCGCCGCCGATGTCGGACGTGCCCGGCCTGGAGACGCCGTTCCCGGGCGAACACCCCCAACGGGCCCCGGAACCCAAATCGAACAAACCCGACACGAGCGAGACCAAGACCGTCGCGGGCCCGAAGATCACCGACATCAAGTCCGGTCTCGACGCCGCTGTGGATCAGGCGTTCTCGCGCATCGATCTCGCGCAGCTCGAAAAAGACTGGCTCGAGTTCATCAAGAAGCACGGGTGATCGGGCTCGTACTCCTCCTCATCGCGCAGGCGCCGGCGGACGCCGAAACCGACCAGGCGGCGTTCTCCCTCATCGAGAAGCTGCACGCGGCGGCTGAACCCGAACCTCCGCCGGGCCTCCGGGCCGACCCGGGCACGGACCGTCACGCGAGCGCGCTGAAGAAATACACGGATGCTCTGAGGGCCTGGGAGCGCGCTGAAGCGCAGCGCAGCGACCAGATCGTCCGCCTTGCCGGCGAGTTCCTCAGTCGTTTCCCGTCATCGGCCCATCGCGCCCGCGTGTACTTCAGGCTCGGCTGCGCCCATCTGGAGCGGGGCGCCTTTGGACTCGCGAGGCGGGCCCTCGAGAAGGCGCTCCAAAGCGGCGAGGAAGACGCGCGATCCAGGCTGGTCGAGGCGTGTCGCGGACTCGGCGACTACAAGGCGGCCCTGAAGCACGGCGGGTCCGATCCGGAACTGCTTGAGGAGGCCGGGCAAGTGGGGGACGCGATCAAGGCCGCGCTCAAAAGCGGGCGCACGGACTTGGCAGCTGCCTGGAGGCAGATTGGGAAAAAGCCCAAGTTCGAAGTCGAGATCCCAGAGGGTTGCCGGGCTTTGGTCATAGAGGCCGGAACGCGCCTCGATCCTCTGCTCAAACGGCACCTTAAGGCACGCTTCTGGAAGCGTGGCCTCCGGTTTCAGCTGGGCCCAAAAAAAACGGGCTCGATTTTCTTGACTGACGGAAAAGCGTGTATTTCAGCTGTATCTCCTAGAGAAGACACGTGGAAGTTTCGAATTTCGAGGCTTCTCGGGGCTGAGTAGCGAACGTTCGTTCGGTACATTGGTCCGGCCCTCGCTCAGGAGGGGGCAAGTCGCGGGGGACAAGTCGTCCCCACGACCAAGAATTGGAGAGAACACAATGTCTGTACGCATGGGTCCCTTGAAGGTCATTCGTGACCGGGGGCAGGATCGAACCCGACCCTCCCCCTTCCGAGATGTGGCCGCCCGGCCGACCACGCCGACCACGCGCGGCCTACCGCCCGTAGCCCGTGGACGCGCCCGTCGAGGCGCCCTTCGCGCGGCGCGCTGGGAGGCGATTCCGTCCACCCAGTTGTCCGTCGCGCTGGACCGCGCTATCGCCGAGGAGGAGCGCCTGGAGCGTTGGTTGGAGTTCGTCAGTCGCCGTGTCGAGGCGCCCATGGTCAAGAGCTTCTTGCACCGCATGGCGCTGGAAGACCGCGATCATGGCCGGATTTTGCGCCGTCACCGCGCGGATCTCGACACCGAGATCGATCCGCCCATCGCTGGCCGCAAGCCCAGCCTGCCCACACATATCGAGATCCGCGGCGAGATGGGCTACTACCGCGCCCTGCTCATCGCGATCCAGATGAAGGCCGAAGCCGCCGAGTTCTATCGGAAGTTGGCGCCGGTATCCGAGAGCCGCTACATCCGCACGTTCCTCCAGATCCTCGCGGCTCGCGAAGAGGAACAGCGCGACATCCTGGCGGACATGCTCGACGCCCAGCGCGGCGTCGGTTTCGACCGCACGAAGTCCGGCAAGATCATTCCGCCGACTCCGGATTGGTTGGGCATCTACCTGCTCGACGACCCGGAAGAGTAGGTTTCTGGGGCTCGTCGAAGCCCTCTAAGCCAGGCATCTGTTTCTAGCCCTCTCCAATTCTTTACAAAGCTCCTCCGCTGTGGTCGGGAAACTTCCCCCACAGCGGGGGAGAATTTCCCCACTTTCTCAATTTCCCCGCGCCGCGGTCTACTCGGACCGTACCTCTAGGTGCTCTTACCTAGGAGAGAGGGTCGGACGATCGGCCAATTCGCGGGGGCCCCAAAACGGAAACG
>JAZFYD010000089.1:0-11446 GCA_036443405.1 Planctomycetota bacterium | reverse complement strand
CGTCCGTAACCTGTTACCTCACAAGGACTTCCGCCGTCAACTCGAACTCGGCCCGGGCCTCGGCCTCATGCGCCGATCCCCATCCTCACGGTCCCCCAACCACTTGCCCCAAGCCTCTAGCGCCGCGCCCGGGAGAACGCTGGTCGGCCCTCGGACATCGCACCTTACGTCGGCGGGACCACCAGCGGCGGCAGGTCTTCGGTTCCCTTCAGTCCCAAACCGGCCGGCTCCTTGGGGGTCGGCACGACCGCTGCGGACTCCGGTTCCCGGCCGGGGGCGAGGATGTCGCAACGCGCATCGACGGCACCAACCTCCAGGCCCGTTCGTAGATACGACACGCTGGCCGCGAGCGCCAGCCAGATGCCGATGGACACCCAGCTGGAGTGCGGTGACAGAAGGCCGCTGTTGCCGATCGCGAACCACGCGAGCAGGATCGCAACGCCGTGGAACGCGCCCAGCCCGAATTCGAGAACAAGGAGCTTGGGCAAACGGAGGAGCAGCATGCCGAGCGCCCGAAGCCAGGCGAGGATCGCGCTGCGGCCGTCGCGCATCACCAGATTGATGCGCGCGTAGGAATGCAGCATGCCGATCAAGTGCCAGGCGAGCAGGAACAACGCGCCGCGATAGAGCGAGGACTCGAGGCGGAACGTCTGCAGGTGGTGCGTCTGTCCCTCGTGAAAGTGCTGGTGCTCGAGGAAGACGTTGATGCCGACATCCGCCACGTAGAGCAGGACAAGTGCACCAAGGCCGAGCCGGAAGAACCGTCCGAACAGCCGCCCGCACTCCGTCGCGAACGTCCGCGAGCGATCCGCGAGCGCGAGGCGCGCGTACAGTCCTCCCGAAAGCAGCGTGACGACGAACCAACCGGTCACCGCCATCCAGAAAAACAAGCCGGCCCCGTCGAAGTAGTCACGGTGGAAGTCCTGGGTCCACGCTTGCGCGTAGCCGTTCGAGATCGCGGCGCCATCGAGTAGATAGCGCGATCGCGGATCGTGCGCACCGGCCGCATGAGCCGCGTCGTATGCGCCGATCCCGACGACGAACGCGATCGGAAGAAGCCTGGAGCTCCAAATCAGCAGCACGTATCCGAGCCGCCGCCACGGAGCGCGCAGGCACGTCATGAGAGCGAGGGCCACCTGTTTCACCGCGACACCCCCACGTTCGTGCGAACGTAGTCCTCGGCCTGAAGCGCCAACCGCGCCGCCGTAACGACCGCCCCGCGCGCGTCGCGATGTCCGTTGACGAACCGCGCGTTGTTCGTGATGTCGCGATCCACGTTGCGCAGCCACGACGGCCCGAGCCGGACGGACCGCAGCGGACGGTCGTGCATCATGCGGAACGTCCGCGTCGTTTCACTCGGTTTCGCGGCCCATCTCGCGATCTTGATCCGCTTGCCGTCCTCGCAGTCCGCCCATATTTCGATCGGCAGCGGGAGATTACCGCGCCGCTGCACTTTCACCATCCACTCGCGCCGCCCGTCTCGCGCCCGGTCGTTGGCTTCGAGAATCGCGGCGTCGAACGGACTACCGGTGTCGAGCATGCCGGCCACGAACCCGCGCACCACCTCGCGCTGCTCTTCAGGCACTTGCTCCTCCAGGAGCGCGACGAAGTCTCTTGTGCGCGGATGCCCGAAGCGGTGCTTCCTTGCGTACTCGTAAAACGCCTTGTCGAACGCCGCGGGCCCCATCAGGCCGCGCAACGCGTAGAGGAACACCGTGGGTTTCCCATACGAATTGACGACATAGTCCGAACGGTGCGCGTAGTGCCACCCGGGCATCACCATCGAATCGTGGCTGCCCACTGCGGCGACCCAAGCGCGCTCGCCCTGCGGTTGCGGCACCGTGACGTCGGCCATCATGTGCACCGCCGGCAGATCGCGCAGGTAGTCGAGTGCGAAATTGCCGCCGGTTTCCGGCAGCCACGTCTCCACGTGTTCCCACGGCGTCGGAATGCGATCGATCCAGCTCTCGAACTTCAGCATCGCGCGAATACGGTCGAACACGCGCGGCGGTTCGAACGGCCGGAAACGCGGCAGCGTGAACTCGCCGTATCGCACGGTTTCGGTCGTGGACCCGTACGCCGCCTCGAAACAACGCGCGTCGGTGAACGACGTGAATCCCTCGTCGAGCCACGCTTCCTCGAACTCGTTGCTGCCCAGGAGTCCGTAGAAATACTGGTGGCCGAACTCGTGGATCGTCACGCCCTCCATGCCGGTGGCGTGTTTGGGCGCGAACCGGTTGCCCCAAACCGTGATGAGCGTCGGGTACTCCATGCCGCCGGCCGCCGGGCCGCCCGCGGGCGGATCCACGATCGTCAGCACGTCATAGGGGTAAGGGCCCGCCCAAAGCGAGTAACACGCGAGCGCCGCGCCCGCCGACCACTTGAAGCGTTCCCAGATGTCGACGTGATCGGGTTGCAGGAGCACCGTCACTTCGACCGAGTTCTTCGGCTTCAGCTCCTCGGGCGTCATGCCGAGGTTCGCGGCAGTGTCACGCAACAGCTTGAGGAGCTTCTGCCCCATCGTCCCCTTGCCACGGTGCCGCACGCCGGCCTTGTCCGAGTCGCGGACGAACGTATCGAACTGCCAGTTGAACTTCCGCACGACAAAGTCCGGCGAAGCACACCACGCGAAGTCGTGCACGTCGTTCTGTTGGTGCCGGTAGGTGACGGTTCCATCCGGGTTCTGCGTCGTCTCCACCCGCGGTCCGGTGGCGCCGACGACAAGACCCTGCGGGACCGTGAGCTTCACGTCGAACGTGCCGTAGTCCGCGAAGAACTCGGTGTTCGCGTGGAACTGATGGCGGTTCCAGTGGGGCTTGCCGTCGCGCTCGGACAGGACCGCGATCTTCGGATACCACTGCGCCACCATGAAAAACAAGCTCTCGGGACGTGAAACATCCCCGGCAAAGCCAGTGCGGCGAAACACGCGCGGCATGCGGCTTTCGAACGAAACCGAGAGTTCCACCGACTCGCCGGGTGCGACCGGCGCGGGCAGGCGCACGCGCGCCAGCGTGCGATCGAGTTCGTTGTGGTCATCCGGCGCTTCGAACTCGCGCGTCCCGTCGACCCACAGGTCCGTGCCGTCGGCGGTCTTCATCGACCGGATCGTTACGGAGCCCGGGTGGTCCTCGTCCCAGTCGCTGCCGCGCCGGCCCCGCCCCTCACTCTCTTTCATGAAGGTCGAGTCGCGGTCTCGGAACGCATTGAGATAGAGGTGGAAGTAGAGGTTCTCCACCGGAGCGGAAATGGTGTTGCGCCAGACGATCAGCATCGTGGCGTCCAGGCGCTGCTCCGCTGGCAACAGCCGCGCGGCGATGTCATAGGACACAACTCGGTTCGACTGCGTGGGCCAATCCGCGTGCGTGAATCCGCGGTCCGTCCCGACGCACATCAAAAGTCCAATCGCGATGAGGAGCGGACCGGTTTTCAACATGGCCCAGCATTGTGGACAGCACGGAGTGAAGCAGCAACGGGAAATCCGCCGGGCGGCCCCCCACGGAAAATCCACGGGAGAAACCCGCCGGCAGACCCGCATCGTGAATAATGCGGCCATGCGTGTCATTGGAGTCGTCCACCTGAAGCCGCTGCCGGGCAGCCCGGGCTACGGCGGTGACATGGACGCCGTGCTGGCCGCCGCCACGGCGGACGCGAGGGCCTACTCGACGGGCGGAGCGGACGCTCTGATCGTGGAGAACTTCGGGGACATCCCGTTTTTCGGCGGGCCGGTGCCGGCGGAGACCATCGCCGCCATGACCGCGGCCACGCTCGCCGTGGGCCGGAGTGTGGAACTCCCCCTCGGGATCAATGTCCTGCGAAACGACGCGCGCGCCGCGCTCGGTATCGCTGCGGCCGCCGGCGCGCGCTTTATCCGTGTCAACGTGCACGCGGGCGCCATGGCCACGGACCAGGGTGTTCTCGAAGGGCGCGCCGCCGAAACCATGCGCCTGCGCGCCGCGCTGTCCCACGAGATCCTGGTTCTCGCCGACGTACACGTAAAACATGCACGACCGCTCACCGACGAGAGCCTCGAGGATGCGGCGTGCAACCTTCACCACCGCGCGCACGCCGACGGCGTCATCGTCTCTGGGAGCGCAACCGGTGCCGCGACATCGCTCGAGGACCTGTGCCGTGTCCGCGCGGTGCTACCCGACGCGAAACTCTTCGCGGGTTCCGGTGTCACGACACAACACGTCGCGGAAGTGTTGCGAGTGGCGAATGGCGTCATTGTTGGAACGGCACTGAAACGCGACGGGGACATCGATGCACCCGTCGACGCGAAGCGGGTTTTGGATTTCGTCGACGCCGCGAATTCCTGAACGCGCGGCAGCGGCTCAGCGTGTCATCCAGTCGAGGATGGAATCCGTGTCCGTGAGGTCGTCGACCAGCATGTCGGGCTGCGCCGCTTCCAAGAGCGAGCGTTCCTGCGGGCCGGTGTCGACGATCAACACCCGCGCCCCGATCGCGCGCGCACACTCCACGTCGGCCACCGAGTCCCCGACCACGACGGCGTCACCGCGTCCCGCTTTCTGAAACGCGCTGCGGGCGAGATCGGCGCGCTGGATACCGTCTTCCGCAAACCCCGAACGAGCCAGATCGAAGCGGTGAAAGAGCCGGACCGACTCGAGCTTCAAACGCGCCCCTTCGTACAGATTGCCGGTCATCAAAGCGGGCTTAACACTCCGGCGTTCGAGCCCGTCGAGCAGGCGCGTCACACCGGGAAGCGGCTCGCGCGCCGCGGCGGAAAGGTCGGCACGCAGGTGCGCGTAATACCGCTCCCACATGGCCTTCGGATCCCGATCGCCACCGATCTGACGGGCGACCCCGCTGTCCGTCGCGCCGGCGAACGAAACGCCCGCAAGCGGGTCGCGCAACTCCCAAATCTCCTCCATCGCGCGCGCCATCGCGTCGCGTCCGATCCCTGGGAAGAACAGTAGCGTTCCGTCGATGTCGAAGAAGATCGTGCGCACGGTAGGTCGAAATAAAAACGCCCCTCCGACTAGCGGAAAGGCGTTTCTTGGAGGTTAAGTCGAGCCAGGGGGAACAGTCTGAGAATAGGGTAATGGTATGGAGTGAAGGTGTCGTTTTACGACCCTCTAGTGAGGGACAACCCTGGCTCGACGGCTATTCCTCCAACTCTGCCGATCGGTTCACCCTATCAATTCCGGCCGACGCCGTCATTGCCGGGCCAACCGCGGCGGATGATACGCAATGTTCATGATGTTGGACAACTTGAAACATTGTCCCACCGGGCCCAGAAATGAGGGCCGACTGCTGTCCCGAACCGGGCGAATAGATGGCGGGAATCGATCGTCGGAATCGCCCAATCCCGTGACGGACCTCTAACCTCTTGTGCCGTGTGATTTTAGGTCCGGCACCCCCGCGATCCGCGGGAGCGTGTCTGCGACGGGGATCGAACGCCCTGCTGAACCGCGGGCGCGCGAGCCGGCAAGATTTTTTTCATCCGCACTCAGCCGGGTCACCAAAAGCAGCGTCAAATCGTCGCGGCGGCCGGAGCCGTCGGACAGTTCGGTCTGAAGACGCTTGAGCGCGCCGAGGTTGCCCGGAAGTATGGCGGCGGCCGCGGCCGCGCGGAACCGGTGTTCGCCGGTCCCATGTGACAGCTCCTCTTCGCCTTCGGTCGCGCCGTCGGTGAAAAACAGGAGCGAGTCGTTGGGCGCAATATCGACACTCGTCTCGACGAGCGACTGCGCGAAGCCGGCGCCGCGCACGATTCCGAGCGCGGTGCCACGCGCTTGCACATCCACCGCACGACGCTTTTGCGCGTTGAGCAACAGCAGCGGCGGGTGGCCTGCGGTCGCGAGCGTGAACGTGTGCTGTGCCGGATCGAGGATGCCCGCGGCCGCTGTCACAAAAACCCCCTTGCCCAAGACACCCGCGAACCCGTCGTTTACGCGGACCAGGAGTTCCGCGGGGGACGTCACACTCGGAGCGTGATTTCGAAAGAGCGTCTGCACCATCGCCATGACGATCGCACCGGCCGGACCCTTTCCGGAAACGTCACCGACCGTGACCAGAAGCCGGCCGTCGGGGTACGGATGGAAGTCGTAGAAATCGCCACCGAGCGCTCCGCAAGGTTGGTAAACCGCGTCGATGTGATAGCCGCTTAGTCTCGGCGTCGACGGCAACAGCGCTCGCTGCACCTCGCGGCTGGCGCGAAGCTCGCGCGACTCCTCCTCGGTCGGTTTCGTCACGCGAACAACGATCTCGGGAGCCGGCGCAACGGCCAGCGCGGAGTCGCTCACAGCGCCTTCGACAAGGTCCGCGTCACCGACGTGGGGCGACGTGTCGTTTGCGATGTCCGTGGCCGCGGCGGCGGCGTGTTCGCGCGCAGCCGACTCGTTCTTGAGAATACGAACCTCGGATCGCCGAACGAGCCGGCCCGCGCCGAGGGAGATGATCACGCCGATCGCCGACGCGTAAAGGCACGCCTCTGCCGCGTTGATTTCCACAAGCAACAAACCGCCGAACGAGGCCGCGGTGTATAGCGCCGCTGCCGAGCCTGTTGCAAACGAAGATCGCGCGGCGCGTCGTGCCGCCGCCGGTACCGTTTTCGACGGTGCGCTCTTTTGTGCCGGCTCTTCCGTTCGCGTGGAACCCACGACGTCAGTCTCTCTCCGGCGCGGGGAGCGCATCGAGAACGTCACGCGCGAGAACCAACGAACGGAAACGCTCATGCACCGGTGAGGGCGTTCGGCCCGCGGCCTGGTTCGGACGAGCGCGCTCGGGTCCGGGGAGACCGTTGAGCAGCGCGTCGACATCCTCCGACGTGAGCAGTACGGGGTAGAGGTCGCGCTTCAGGAGCGGCCGAACCTCGCGGACCGCCCGCTCGGCGTACCCCTTCACGACCCCGAGCACGCAGACATCGTCGAAAACCTCGAGCGGCACGCAGCGGAGTTCACGCATCAGCGCGAGATCCAGCAGCCGCGCCGATTTCGGCACGAATCGCAGCATCGCTCGGTCGATCTTCGGGACGCCGCCGTGCTGGAGATAGGCGCGCGCCAGGTCCGCAGAGGACGGAACGTGTCTTTCCACCAACCGGCGCACAAGGCGCGACCGATCGCGGCCGGCACGCCGCGCCGCGTCCAAAAGGCGCTCGGACGTGATGCCGCCACCTTTGACCGCTGCGAGTGCGCCGTCCATCCCGTCGTTTCTTCGCCGGCGCGTCATCCGACGAAGACCCCGGATCCTTCGTACGCAAACGCGAACTCTGTGAGGTTCACGCCGTTTTCGAGGCTGACGTATTGAAAGTCGAGGAACAGGCGCGATTGGGTCGCGAAGATGTTCGCCGCGTCCTCGGCGAGGCGCTGGCCGCGATCGACGAGGCGCATGTGAAGCCGTTGCGGACCCGCGAGCATGAGCCCGTGCAGGGGACCACGCCGGCCATCGAGGAAAGCGTGCTCGCCCAGCAGGAAGCCGACGTGCGCGGCCTCCCGTGCGAACCGGCGCATACGCGCGTGCGCGACGCGCCGCTCCATGAGGGCGCCTTCAATCGCTCCCGCGAATACCGCGAGCGCGCGTGGAGACGCGTCGAACGTCAGGTGAACCGCCTCCGCGCCCGCGCGCGACCAATCGAACGCGACACCGCCCTCGGTGGTTGTCGAAAACGGAGCTCCGCAAGCCGGGCATACCCAGCGCCCGCCACCGCTCACACGCACACGCGAGTCACAAAACGCGCATTGGATCGTGCGGGCGTCGGCCTCGCCGCCGGAAATCGGCGTGCGGAGGCCGGTGGGTTCGTCGAGGGACACGCGAACCGGGGGCGCAACCGGGAGCGACGATGTCACACCGCGATCCGATGACGGCACGATCATGCGCGTGGGCGGCGCCACGGGAGACGGGATGCCCGACGGCCCGGGCGCACTCGGACCAAGGCCAGCCGGCGCTTCCACGATTTCGGGTTTGCGCGCGGCCGCCGCGAGGCCGTCCTGAATCGACGCAGCCACCGGGATGATGCTCTTCAAGCCGAGCATCTCGAGGATGATCCCGACTTTCGGCGGTACGCGCGCGAGCACCAAAACCCCTTCGCGCTCGCGCAACACGTCGCTATAGCGAACGAGTTCGCCGAAACCGGACGAGTTGACATAACGAACCTCGTCGCAGTCGAGCAGCAACGAGCGGATCCCGCTTTCGCAGGCCTGGCGAAGATGCAATTCGAACTTGTCGAGGGTGTGCGCGTCGATCACTCCCGCGAGGCGCAGGGTGGCGATCCCGTCGCGAATCGCACCCGGCCGGATGACGAGATCAGTCTGCACTCGCGCCTCCAGATTCGGGCTGCGCGTCTCGCATCTTGGTCAACGTCACGCGGTTCCCGCGGTCGTTGTACTCGAGCCGATCGGCGCAGCGGTCCATGAGATAGATGCCCAAACCGCCGATGCCGCCCTGGTCGTGGCGCGAGCGCGCCATTTGCACAGGCTCCGCGCCGCTGAGTGACGCGCGATACTCGGCGTGGTCGAATCCGTTGCCGGGATCCTCAACGATCACGGTCATCTTTTGACTGTCGAGCAACGCCTCGACGGAGATTGCGCGGCTGGGGTCTTCCTCGCAGCCGTGTTTCTCCGCGTTGCGCACGGCCTCACGGAATGCGGTCGTCAACCCGACGAGAGCGTCCCCGCGGAAGCCGGAATCCTTGAAGAATGAGTCACAGGCGTCGAACGCACGCAGGATCTGCTCCTCGCGCGCCGGCATGCGGAACTCGAGCTGCCGCTCGAAGATCGCAGCTTCTTCGCTCGAGCGCGCGAGCAGCGCATCCACGGCGCCAAGGAACGGATGCACGGCGATGGGCTCGAACGCTTGAAGCTGACCCATCACCGTGAAGTGTTCCGGCCGATCGAGATCCTCATCTCTCGTATGCAGCGTAACGACGGGGACGAGGTTGGTACGCCAACCGCACTTGAGCTCGGCGACAAACTCGTCGCGGCCCTCGAGTGAGTGGTCGCAAAGCAGAAGATACGGCCGCGCACTGCTCAAGAGAGTGCGGCACGCCTCGAGCGTCTCGGCGCGCTGCACCTGCCAACCGAGCTTCGAAAAGTGCTCGGACAGAAGTTGCGCAAACGGGCTGTCGCCGGGCATTGCCATCAAGATGGCGGCCGTGCGCTGGGTCGCGAGCCGGTCGCGAAGTTCCCCGCGCACCTGGACGTCGAGCCGACTCCGCGCGGGCGCGATCTCGGAGAACCGGCCGCCGGGCTCCTGGCGGATGCGGGCGGGTTCGACCACGACGCCGAGGTCGAGGAGCCCATCCAGGTTGACGCGCTCGCCAGCGAGCAGCGCCTCCTGAAGAATGTCGAGGAGCGTGCCGACGATCTTCGTCGCGCTATCGGGGTCCAGCCCCACGCGCAAAGCCACGCGCTCCGCTAGAACTTCGCGGGTCACTTCCCGCTGGGCTGTTTCGCCCTTCTGAGCTGTTTCACGACGTGTAATCAAAGCCCGTTCACCTGCTATTGGGATCCACGCGCGATCCCCGGTCGCGTGTTTTGGTCATTGTTTGCTCCGTCGGTGACGCGGACCGCTCCAACGGCGTCAGCCGTTGGGCCGGAGAAATTGCCCGGGCGCCTGAGGAGGCTGCGAAACGGCGAAGAGAAGAACCAGGCCGGCAAGGAGCGCGCTCGCGACGATGGTAAAGAGGGCGTAGGGAGGATCGCCGCAGACACGTCGCTCCGTGTGAATCGTTCCGCAGATCCGCGCTCGACGCGCCGGGCTTGATCTGTCCGTTTGTTTGAGAGCAAGTGAGAGAGCCCAAATCACAGTCGGGCAACCTCAATCCCAGGGTCAGCCTAGCGATCCAAACTGCGTCGTCAACCCTGTCCATACAAAATGTTGTGGGGTTTCGTCTATTCATATGCCTTCTCTTGTAGATCGGCGCGATGAGCAAACGACCACACACCCGAAACAGCAAGGCGATCCCGTCGCCGTAACTCATGGCGTGAAAAGCGGTTACAAAATAAGTCGCGCGGGCCCGCGGTGCGTGAAACCGGACCGACCCAGCCCCAGCCGACTCACTTCCAGGGGCCGCGGTGCGCTCAAAAGCCCGGCCCGACCCGCGATCCGGGCCGAGGCGCGTCTGCGGACTCCGCTTTTCAGGCAGAGCCTAGTAGCGGACGATGAAGTAGAAGCCGCCGCCGCCCGGCATCTGCATCACGCCGTAATTGATGCCCAGAGCCGTCACGGGATGAGCGGCGCCGGGTGCCGCGATCGACGCCCAAAGTCTCAACGCGGCGGTGTCGCCCGCCTCGTCACCCAAACCGGGTGCGATGTGCACGATGATCTCTTCGTCGCCTGTGCCGGGGGTACCGTCGAGGCCTGCGCTCACCGCGATCATGCGGCCGCCGAGACTCTGCGGCGGAAGTCCGTGCCCCCAATCGCGCGCCGAGGAAAACTCGTCCGCGTTGGCTTCGGCATCGATGCGCAGCGCCACGTCGTCGCCGCCGCCGGGTGTCAGGTTCTGACCGGGACCATACGCAATCACTTCACCGCTTTCGAAACGCGCGAGAAGCGGCGTCCCCGAAATCGAGATGTCCGATTGCGTTCCGACCACCGCGTCGATCATGGCCGTGATCTTGGCGCCCTTCACGGCGAGCACGACACCGATGTCTCCCAGGCCGACCGCGGGCACGATCGCCGCCGGGTTGTAACCGGCGGTGATGGCGTGCGAGGTCCGGTTCAAGAGCCCGGACGAAACGGTGTAGACGAGGAGCGTGTCGTCACTGTCTCCCACCACACCGTTGCCCCCCGCACTGGGCGCGACGGCGATCTCTCCCGTCGACCCGGGAAGCACGATCGGCGGCGCAATCAGGTGGCCGGCGGCCGCGGTGGCGACCTGCATGCCGGGCCCGGCGAAACCAGCCGCGCGGAACAGGACATCGTCGCCGCCGCCGGGTGCGCCGTTGCCACCGACGTTGCGCAGCAGCACGGCCTGCGAGCCGAATTTCATCGGAACGGAAATGGACGCACCGGTCGCCGCGCCGCTGTCGAGCGGCCCAACCGTAGCTGACGCGATCCCTACCGGCGCGATCCCGTTGAACTGAACGACCTGGATCAGGTCGTTGTTGTTCCAGATCCCGTCGCCGTTGGCGGAGCACACCGCGACGCGATCACTGGAAACGGCGGTAACCGGACCCTCGACCAGAAACGGCAGCGTGAAGTCGCCCACGATCAGGCTCCCGCCGATGCCGTCAACGATCGTGATGCGGTCCAAAACCGTGCGAACCGTGCCGTCCGTGCCCGTCGAATAGAGACAAACAGTGTCGCCGTCCAGCACCGCGACCCGCGAATGCGCGGGGTGCAAGTACCCGATGGCGGTCGTGGCGTTCCGCTTCAGTTCCTGGAGATTCGGCGCGTAAGGCAGTCCGGAAAGCAGCCACAGAGCGTCGTCGGCCGTGCGCCAGACGGTATCGGGGCCAGCCGTGCAGAACACAGCCGAGCCCTCCTC
>JAZFYD010000088.1:0-3092 GCA_036443405.1 Planctomycetota bacterium | reverse complement strand
GTTGAGCTGTCTCGCCGACGCGCGTTTCGCTCCCCCGCCGCGCGATCAGCTCGCACAGGCCGCCGGTCTGGCGGCCGACGACCTGCAGCGCGCGCTAACGTTGTTGCTAGATCGCGACCAGCTCCGCGAGGTCGCGCCGGGTGTTCTCTATTCGCGCGGTCTCCTCGAGGAGGGGTTGCAACTGCTGCAGCGCGTTTCGAAAGAACGGGGCCACTTCGAACCCGTCGAAGCCAAGGCGGCGTTCGGCGGCATCAGCCGCAAATGGCTGATCCCGCTGCTCGAGTACTTCGACAAGATCGGCGCAACCAGACGCGATCAAAACCGGCGGATTCTCACCCCCCGCGGCGTCTCGATGTCGGAAAACGGATTAGGGTCCGGATCGTGACCCGTCATCGTGCCATCCGTCATTTGGTCCTCGCGAGGCGTAACATCTAATCGTGGAACCTGCAGAACTGCTCCGTTCGCTCCCCGCCATCGACAAGGTCAAGAAGAGCCAGGGCGCCCTGGATCTGAAAAAGCGCTGGCACGCCGCGCTGGTCGATCAGGAAATTCGCGCGGTCGTGGATTTTCACCGCACCGAGATCCGTGCCGGCCGCGCCACGGCGGCGCCGTCCGATCCCGAGGCGATCGCCGACGAAGCCGGGCGGAGACTCGACACCCGACTCGCGCCCGGCATCGTGCGTTGCATCAACGTGTCCGGCGTGGTGTTGCATACGGGTCTGGGCCGGGCGGTGTTGCCGCCCGCCGCCCTCGCCGCGATCCAGCGCGAGTGCGCGGCGTACAGCGTGGTTTCCGTCAACCGCGAAGACGGCAGTCGCAAACGCCGCGAATCCAACGTTGCGAGGATGTTGTGCGCGCTCACGGGCGCGGAGGCGGCCACGATCGTCAACAACAACGCGGCGGCCACGCTGATAGCGCTTCGCACGCTGGCCGCGGGGCGCGAAGCGATCATCAGCCGCGGCCAGCTGGTCGAGATCGGCGGCTCGTTCCGCATGCCCGACGTATTCGAGGCCGCAGGGGTTCGACTCCGCGAGGTCGGCACGACCAACCGCACGCACCTGAAGGACTATGCCCGCGCGATCGGTCCCGACACCGCGTTGCTGCTCCGCGTGCACCCGAGCAACTACGCGATCACCGGTTTCGCAAAGAGCGTCCCGCTGAGCGAGATGATCGCGCTCGGAACCGAACACGGGATCCCCGTCATGGACGATCTCGGGGCCGGCGCGCTGCTGCCGCTTCCGCCGGAGCCCGAGATCCGGACCAGCGTGGCCGCGGGGGCCGATCTGATCACCTGCTCGGGCGACAAGCTGATCGGCGGGCCCCAGGCGGGCATCTTGCTCGGTAAGAAAGACGTGATCGACAGCGTGCGGAGAAACCCGTTGTTTCGCACGCTGCGCGTGGACAAACTCACCCTCGCTGCGCTCGAAGCGACCGTCGCGCTGTTCCTGGAACCCGACGGCCCCGGCGACAACCACCCGAGTTGGCGCATGCTGCGCGAGACCGCGGACTCGCTGCGACAGCGCGCGAAGGCGCTCGCGGCGCGCATCGAATCGGAAGTGCCCGCGCTCGGTGTTTCGCTGCGCGACGACACGAGCCAGGTCGGCAGCGGCTCGATGCCGGGGGAAGCGTTGCCGACGACGTTGGTCGCGCTGACGGCGAAAGACTCGCCGAGCGCATTGGCGCGGCGGCTGCGGCTCGGTGACCCGCCGGTCTACACGCGCATCGTAGATGACATGGTGTGTCTCGATCCGCGAACACTCCAGGCCGACGAGGAGGATTGGCTCCTCGCGGCGCTCAAAGGAAACGCATGAACATCCGTCTGACGCAGTTCAGCTCCGCCGGTGGCTGAGCCGCCAAGCTCGGCAAAGAGCAACTCGCCCAGGTTCTGGGCGGACTCGAGATTCCGAATCACCCAACGCTCCTCGTCGGCATCGACACAATGGATGACGCCGGGGTGGTCGCGTTCAGGGACGACGCTGCCCTCGTGCAGACCATCGACGTGTTCCCGCCGGTGGTGGATGACCCGTATTGGTTTGGACGCATCGCCGCGGCCAACGCGCTCAGCGACGTCTACGCCATGGGCGCACGCCCGCTGACGGCGGTCAACTTCGTCGCGTATCCGCTCGACACGCTCGGCGGTGAACCGCTGCAGGCGATCCTGAACGGCGCGTTCGATGCGCTGAAGGATGCCGACTGCGCGATGGCGGGTGGCCACTCCATCGCCGACACCGAAGTGAAATTCGGTCTCGCGGTCACCGGCGTCGTCCATCCGGATCGCATCGTCAAGAACTCGGGCGCGCGCGCCGGCGACCAGCTCGTCTTGTCGAAACCGCTTGGTCTCGGCTGCCTCACCACCGCGCTCAAGCAGGGCAAGGCAGACGAAGCGGCGATCGAAGCGGGCCACCAAATCATGGGACGTTTGAATCGTTCCGCCGCGGAAGCCATGTTGCGCCACGGCGCCCACGCGGCCACCGACATCACCGGTTTCGGTTTGTCCGGGCACACCTTCGAAATGGCCGAGGGCGCGGGGCTCAGCGCCGTCATCCACGCAGAGGCCCTTCCCTTGCTGCCCGAGGCGCTGCCCTATGTCAGGGACACCTTCACGTGCGGCGGTTCCAAACGGAATCAGGTGTTTGCAGAAAAACACATCGAGATCGCGGACTCGGTATCGGAACCGGCCCGCATCGCTCTTTTTGACGTGCAGACCTCAGGAGGACTGTTGATCGCGGTTCCGGCGGCGCGCACTGAAGAGCTTGTTGCGGATTTGCGCGCGCACGGCGACACCCAAGCCTGCCGCGTCGGAGAAATGGTCTCCTCGGGCCCCCGGCTGAAGATCCTCTGATTCGAACGCAGCTTATCGGGCGTTTGCTTCGGGGTCGTCCGTGTCCCGTGTCGGAACGCGATCGGAACTTTCTTGGCCGGTGATCCAACAGAAGCTTGCGAGCCGATCCATACTATTGGGCACGGAAGTTACATTTGGAATCGAACGAGACTTGAATGAAGCGGCCAGGGTTGCTCAAGAGCGTAAAACTTTCCTTCATTCATTCCTGTATTTTCCCCTTTTCACCCGAAAGTTCCCCTGGTCGCGTTTT
>JAZFYD010000087.1:0-14656 GCA_036443405.1 Planctomycetota bacterium | reverse complement strand
CTTGAAGAGGACGACCTTGCTCAGGGGGCCGGTGCTGACGGCGAGGATGCCGTTTTGCCGGTTGCTCGCAAGGTACATGAAGAGGTTGTTCAGAAGGTCGTTGTGGAAGATCCCGACCATCGAAACGGGCAACAGGATCTCCGCGTCATCGCTTCGCGACTCGAAGACGATGGAACCGCCACGGATCCCAATGCGCGAAAAGGAACCGTCGGACAGGCCGAGGATCTTTCGCGCGATCTTCGGCATCATGACGGAGATGGCTTGGCTGTTGGAATGCAAAACCGCTGCCCCTGCACGGTCCCCCAATGGACCGAATGCCGTTCGAACTATCGGCTGCAACAGGGTGCGGCTTGAGCGGCATGCCGGACCGTCCTGAAACGAGACACCGGACACATCGCAAGTGCATCGCTTGGGTAGTCAATCCCAATGGTCCGCACGCCGATAGAACTACATGCCGTTCAGAGCCACCAATCTCCCGGTCCGTTCGGGTCTCGCTTACCTCTTGGGTCTCACTCTCCTCGTCGGAGGCTGCGGCGTCCGCAACGTACCGACGCCCCCGGTGCTCCTTACGGTCCTGGAAACATCGGCCGCAAGTGCGCCCGGGGTGACCCCCACCGTGCCCGCGCGCCGCAAGAAGATCCATCTGGCGCGATACGTCGCGCCGGGCGGCATCGCGATGCTGCACATGCCCGACATGGCCGGCACGGCGAAGCGTTTCAAGAAGACCGCCATCTACCGGATCTTGAAAAGCGCGGAGTTCAAGGAGGCGTTCGGTCAGATGACCGCCGCGTTCAAGGGCTTCAGCATGACCGGCGGCGGGATGGGAATAGACACGAACAAGATCAACAACGCGCTCAATGGTGATCTGATCGTGAGCCTCGAGGACGTGGCCGCGCCGGCTGGCCCCGGCCAGCCCCCCGTCATCAAGCTGCTCGTTGCCGCTGATCTGGGCCCGGCCGCGACCAAGGAGATCGACAAGCTGCTTGCGCTCCTCACGGCGATGGCGGGTAGCAACCCCGACATCCGCGTCGAGAAGGGCGCGGCGGCAGGCACGCAGTTCACGCGCGTCGTGTTGCTGAAGCAGAACAAATTGGCGTTCGAAATCGCGACGCACCAGGGTGCGGTCCTCTTCGGCGTTGGCCGCGAGACGGTCACACAAGCGATCGACCGCGTGAATTCGGAGCAGGCATCCGTCGAGGACCAGGAGTCCTACAAGGACGCGATGAAGCGCCTTGGCGACCCGCGCGACGCGATGCGCCTGTTCGTCGACCTCTCAGCCATTCAGCGCAAAGTGGGCCGCCACATGCCGCCGGAGGCTGTGCGTGTCCTGACCCAGCTCGGCCTCAACAGCGTCCGCGGAGCCGCGATGGCGGTGCGTCTCGATGGCGAAGACATCGTCACTAGCATGTTCCTCGATTCACCGGACGGTGAGGACGTGATTACACGGTTGCTCAGAAAGAACAGCGTGGACATGTCGCTCCTCGACCTGATTCCGCAGGATGCCGCGTCGTTCTCGCTGTTCTCAGTCGACGGGCCCGCGATGCTCGAGGAGCTTCGCAAGGTGCTCCCCGGCGATCAGCGCAAGCAGATGGAAGACAGCCTCAAGATGCTGTCCGATTCCGGATTCGATATCGAGCGGGATGTCCTCGATGTCTTCGGCCCGCGTTGCGCGTTTGTGCAAACGTCCGGGATGGACGGCCCGTCCAAAGGCATCGAAGCGGTGTGGCGTCACGTGCGCAGCACCGTGCTCGTGTGCGAAGTACAGGACCCGGTGCGTGCCATCGAGGCTCTCGCGCGTCTCCCGCAGGGCGACGCTTCGGTCCATCGCAAGGAGCACATGGTCCAGGGCGTCAAGACGAACACCTATCGATTCGACGCCGACGAACTGCCGGCCGAGTTCTCGGTTTCCGTGGCGCTCGCGGGCGATCACCTCTACATCTCGCTCAGCGTCGAGGCGCTCAAGAAAATGCTCGAAACCGCGCAGTCCGAGCGCACGGGTGCTTTCGCGAAGATCGCGAAAGCGCTTCCGGGCCCGGTTGCGGCGCTCAGCTATGACGATCCGTCGCGGGGCGTGCTTTCGCCGATGAGCCTCGCGGACCTCAGCTCCGATCTGGCGCGCGGTCCGGTCGCTGCGTCGGCCGGCGGCGATGAGCCGCACGCCGGACTGGGGCGACTCCTCCGCGCGCTCGGGCCGACCGTGAGCTACGTCACGGCGGACGAGGACGGCGTCGTGGTGGTGACCCGCTCCCCCACCGCGGGCCTCGGAAGCACTGGCGGCATCACCGGCATGTTCACGCTTGCCTCGATCGCGCTGCCGAGCCTCGCGAGCGCGCGTGTAACCGCGAACGAAGCGTCCGCGCTCTCCGCGCTGGAGGCGATCCACTCGGCCGAGGACACGTTCCGCAAACGCGGATACCACGACCCGGACCGTGACGGCGATGGATCCTATGGATTCCTCGCGCAACTCACAGGCCAGGACGACGCCGGCACCTCGCTCTCCCAAACGCCGCTTCTGCGCTCGGATTACTTCGAGGTCGAGGACGGCGTTTGCCGACGCGAAGGCTACTACTTCCGCGTGGTGCTTCCCGCCGAGGACGGCGCACCGGTCGGCGGCCACGAGAAGGACCGGCACGAGCGCGCCGATGGCGACTTGTCCGAATCGGTGATCGTCGTCCTGGCCTGGCCCGTCAGCCACGGTCGCACCGGCCGGCGTTCGTTCCTCATGGACTCCAGAGGCTTCGTGTACGCAACCGATGCCTCGTTTTCCGGTCGCGCCCCGCGCGCCGATGCCCTGAACACGCAGCCGAACAATATCGCCTCCGCACCCAAAGGCTTCGACGAGCCGGCCCAGGACGGCAACCGTTGGCGCAAAGTGCGCTAGGACGCGACGAAACAACAACAACACCCCAGGGGGTGGCCACGATGCCACCCCCTTTTTCGTGGCGGCGCGGCACCCCCGATCCCGGTTACGTTCTTGTGGTCGTGAAACGCTGTCACGCGGGACTCACCCTATCTCTCGCGCTCGCATTCCCGGCCGCGCCGGCGGCAAGCGAAGACGCGATCGACGATCGTGTTTGGGCCGCTGTCGACGCGCCCGACGCGGACTACCCCGCCGCGTTCGAACGCCTGGCGAAGACTCCGCGCGCCACATGGCGCAACGTCTACGCGATCCTGAAAGCCGGCCGCGCGTACGACCCGGAGGTCCCGCAGGAGGAACCGATCACGGAGGAGGAACTCCTACAGAAGCGCTTCCTCGCGGCCAAGTGGCAAAGCGGCAAACTCCGGATCCACAACCTCGGCGACGAGCCCGAGTACTGGTACAGCTTCCGGCTCCCGAAGTCGTACGACGGGCTGAACGCGCTGCCGGTGTACGTGAACCTCGGCGGGCTGGCGCTCGGCGGCCGGCACGCCCCGCCCGATGGCTGGGCGACCGTCGACATCAACTGGGCGATGCTAACGCAGGCCGCGACGCTGGAACCGATGTCGCTGGTGACCGGCACCGGATTCCAGTCGTACCTGTTCTCCGTCCTGGCGGATTTGGAACGCCGATTCCGGGTGGACCGCGATCGCGTGTTTTTGGGTGGCGACGGCCGCGCCGCCAACGGCGTCTGGTATCAGGCGATGAGCTGGCCGGATCTCTGGGCGGGCGCGATCGCCGTCAACGGCCACTACAAGATCCTGCCGGAGCTTCACGGCAATCTGGACGGAGACCGCGTGCTCGCCGCGTTCAGCATGAAAGCCAACCGGGCGGCGGCGGCCTACAACCAGTCGCTCGGCAAGCGCATCGGCGCGACGCTGGTGGACTTCGGCGCGGCGACCGGCGCGGCTTTCGAAAGGACCGTCTGGGAGTGGATGAAGAGTCGGACGCGGGATCCGTTCCCCAAGAAGGTGCGGTACACGCTCTTCGATCCCACGCTGCGCGGCGCCTACTGGATCGAGATCCGCGAAGTGAAACGAACCGGTGGGCGGCGGGAACTTGGCATCGCGGGACTCGACGGCCGCATCGAGGAGCGTTTCTACATCCACAAGAAACTCGCACGCGTCGAGGCGGAGATCACGGCGCCGAATCGGATCGCGGTGCGGGCCAACAACGTGAAGAGCTTTCTCGTGTTCCTGTCGCCCGAGCAGTTCGACTTCGCGAATCCGGTCCGCATTCGCGCGGGCGGCAAGACGTTCGAGGAGCAACCGTCCCCGTCTCTTGCCACGTTGATGCGCAACTACCGCCGCCATCGCGACAACCGCCGCCTCTACCCCGCCGAGATGCTCGTCGAGCCGTAGCGACCTGTCTGGCAGCCCGGCCACAAAAAAACGCCGCCTGCGACGGCAGCGTTCTCGTCTTCCGTTTAGGTGTCTTGTCGTGGTGTCTAGAGCGTAGGTTGCGGAAGCTCCAACGCCGCAGGCGTTGGGCCAGCATCACTGCACTACACGGCTTCGCGCGTGAGTTCGTGATTCGGCTCGATCTTCTCGATGTTCATGTTCGAACGCGCCTCGAGGCGTCGTCCGCAGTGCACGCAGTAGAAATACGTCTGGCGATCCATGACCACGCGCACGTGAGAAGTCGTTTTCCGGCAGCCTTCGCCGCAGCAGTAGTAGTTGTTGCCCGTCATAGCTGATGTTCCATCTGAAGTATCGACAAGGTGCTAGGTCATGTTGAGGGCAAGCCCGGTAGCAAGCGCTCGATTCGAGCCGCTCACCTCGAACTCGCTAGTCCCGTTACTACGAACGCTGTGCCGCGACTCGCTGCCTCTGATCCAATGTTGGATAGAGGAGCGAGGGCCGAGAGGTCCGAAACGACGCAAGTTCATGCAGTACAAGGGGATACGATGATACCACGCTTGCGGCGAGGCGGTCGGCGCGAAGCTCCGTTGTGCGCGCCAGGCGCACACCAAATAGGAGCAAAGGCGCGCACACGAGGACAACGGGTGGCACCATGCGCACAACCGGTAACAAAAGGCGCAGTGGTCCATCGGCGAACGGCTCCCAAAACAGATCGCCCTGCACCACATGGGCGACCTCGTGGGCCAGCACGGCACGTCGATGCGCTTCCGGCAAATCTGCGCCGAGCAACACGGCGTAGCCGAGACCTTTGCGCACGACACCGGCGGAGTCGCCGGCGATCACACCGACATATCGCGGAGCGGCCACGCCGAACTTCTCCGCGATCTCCCCTGCGTCCGCGCAGGCGGCGGGATCGGCCGGTACGCTTTTCGGCGCGCGCCCGCACGCCCACCAGCACAAGAGAAAACACGACGCGGCAATCGCAACCGCAACGGGGATCGAAGCGCCGAGCCAAAGCGGCAGCAAGAACGACGGAACCAGGTTCCCCAAGAACGCTCCCAGGCGAAGAACCGCGATCACGTGCCGTACTTCCCGACGAGCGGAACAAAGCGAACGTTCACCACTGACCGCTCGTCGAAACCGCCCGCGCCACGCGAGTAGACCCTCAACTCCTGGTCTCGCTTGCCGACCGGAACGACCAGGCGCCCACCAACCGCAAGCTGATCGAACAACGGGCCGGGCACGTGCTCGGGCGCGGCCGCTACGAGGATCGCGTCGAACGGCGCGGCATCCGGCCAACCCTCCCCGCCGTCGCCGAACCGCAGGAACACGTTGCGATACGCCAACCGCTCAAACGTCCGCGCGGCCCTCCGGAGCAGCGGTTCCACGATCTCGATGGTGTGCACGCAGGCCACGATTTCGGCCAGCACGGCTGCCTGGTACCCCGATCCGGTGCCCACCTCCAAGACCCGCGATTCGGCGCGCAGATCCAGAAGCTCGGTCATGACGGCGACGATGTAGGGCTGGCTGATCGTCTGATCATGGCCGATCGGCAGCGCGCGGTCCTGATAGGCGCGGGGTGCCAAAGTCTCGGGCACGAACTCGTGGCGGGGCGCGGCGCGCATGGCCGCAAGCACTGTCGGATCACGAACGCCGCGCGCTGCGATCTGCTTCGCAACCATCTCTTCGCGGCGGGCCGCGGGATCAACAAGTGAAGCGCGAATGACAGGCACTATAGTACGGGCCCACCATGGCGACCTGGCACGTGATCATCCTCATCCTGGGCATCGCCGCGTTCTTCCGCGACCTGGCCGTCCTCCCCGCACTCTTCGGCTACGTCCGCGGCGCGCGCGTTCGCGACATCGAAAAGGAAGCGACACCGCGGATGCGTTTGCTCGTCCAGGCGGCCGGCGGCCAACCTGGTCTCGAGGAGAACGTCATCGCGGCCCTGCGGCAAAACTACCCACCGTTTCAGGCGCGTTTTCTGCACGACGACGGAGACAGCGCGGCCGCGAACGCGATCCGCGCCGCGCAGGAAGCGGTGACCGATCTCGCCGGCGACGTTGGCGCTCCCCCGCGCCGTCTCGCGGCTGTGTCCGGCGGAGTCCGGCCGGATCCCCTGTTCTTGCGCGACATCGCGCACTCCCTGGCCGAGGCCGAGTGGGTCGGGTTGCCGACCGTCCTGATCGGCGCCAAAGGCCGCGGCGCGCAGCTGCTCGCGCTGACGGTCAACGTGGACCTGCTCGCGATGGTCGTGATGGGTGACGGCCGCTGGCTGCCCACCGGGGCGCTCGGCACCCGCGCGGGCAACGTGGAGGACGAGGAATCGTTGGCGGAGCACCTCGACGACGGACTGATCGAGGGCCCGGGAGAGATCGGTCGCCGGCCCGTGGTCGCGCCCGCACCGACGTTGGCGACACTGACCGAGAGCCGCGACGAAATCGCCGCGCGCATGCGCCCGCTCAAGGCGCTTGCACCGGTTCTGTTTCATCTGTGGGGCGTGCACTCGATGGCGCCCGCTTTGTTGCTGCTGGCCACGCCGAGCGGCGGCGGTTGGGCGACGATCATCCTGTTCGGCCTCCTGCTTCTGACACGCCTCATCTCGACGGTGCTTGTCGACGCCAGGTTGTGCCGGGATCTGTCCACGATCCGCGCGCTCGCGCAGCTTCCGTTTTTGTGGTTCGTGGAACCTGCCGCGTATTGGGTCGCGTGGCGGTCCAAGAGCGAGGAACAAGAAGGCGAAGGCGAAGAGTCGGAGGCTGAGGGGGAGGCCGATGTGAGGGCTCCGGCCTAGGCGGAGGACTCGAGGTTCGCAAGGGTTTGGGAGCGTGCTACGCTTCCCCGATCATGGCGATCAAGTCCGTCCTCTCGCTCGTTCGCGCGACGGGCGACCTGCATCTCGGGAACTATCTCGGCGCGGCCCGCGACTTTGTCGAACTGGACCGCGACCCCGAACGCGAGTGCTACTTCGGCGTCGCCGATCTTCACGCGCTGACGACGCTACCCAACGCGGAAGAACTGCGCACGAAGACTCGGGGGGTCGTGCGGAGCTTGCTCGCCGCGGGCATCGACCCCAACAACTCCGCCTTGTTCTTGCAGTCGGCGGTTCCGGAAACCCCCGAGCTGTTCTGGCTCCTTTGCAACGTCACGAGCGCGGGTGAACTGCAGCGCAGCAAGACGTTCAAGGAGATGAGCGCGAAGCAGGCGGACAACGTGAACGCGGGCCTTCTCGCGTATCCGGTTCTGATGGCCGCCGACATTCTCGGACCGCAGGCGGACCTCGTGCCGATTGGCGACGATCAGATGGCGCATCTCGAAATGACGCGCAACATCGCCAAGCGATTCAACCACCGCTACGGGGACACGCTGCGCATGCCGGCGCCGTTTCGCAAAAAAGGCATCCGCGTGCCCGGTCTCGACGGCAAAGGCAAGATGAGTAAGAGCGACGGGAACGGGTTTTCGATCACCGCATCGTCCGAAGATGTGTGGAAAGTGCTGAAACCGGCGTACACGGATCCCGCGCGCAAACGTCGCACGGACCCCGGCACCCCGGAGATCTGTCCGATCGGGCAAATCCATCGGATGGTGTCGCCGGACGAAGACGTGAAGACGATCGAAGACGGGTGCCGCACCGCCGGCATCGGCTGCGTGGACTGCAAACGCCTGCTGCACAAAAACCTCGACGTGATGCTCGATCCGATCCGCGAGCGCAACAGTGGCCTCACGGAATCGCACATCGACCAAGCCCTCGAGGCCGGCGCGGAACGCGTTCGCGCACGAGTCGGCAAGACGACGGCGATGGTGAAGGAGAAGATGGGGCTATGAGCGATGGCACGCGCAACATCCGGTACGGCGACTACCTAAACCTCGATCGCATCCTCGAATCGCAAAACCCGCCGGGTCCCGACGGAGTCCCCCGCCCCCTTGCTCACCACGACGAGATGCTGTTCGTCGTCATTCACCAGATCTATGAACTTTGGTTCAAACAGGTCACGCACGAGGCGGTGCACGCGCGCAACCTCTTGGCGGCGGACGACGTACCGGAGTCGGACATCCCGCGCGTCGTTGCGGCCATGAACCGGATCCACGAGATATTCCGGATCGCGGTCGCGCAGTTCTCGGTGCTCGAGACGATGACGCCCGCGGACTTCCTGGCTTTTCGGGAACACCTCGGTTCCGCGTCCGGCTTCCAGTCGGCGCAGTTCCGCGAGTTCGAGATCCTCGCGGGGCTCGACGAGAGTCGGCGCATCGAATACGACGGCGCGAGTTTCGAAAACCACTTCGACGAAAAAGCCCGCGCGCGATTCGCGGAGCGCCGCGCAGAACCGTCCCTCAAGGACGCGCTGCACACGTGGCTGATGCGCACGCCCGTCGAGGACGGTTTCGCGGAGAAATACCTCCAGGCGTTCACCGGCTACGTGGACAAACAGCGAACGCTACACAGCGGCAACACCCAGCTTGGCGACAAGGAACGGACTGCCATCGCCGCCCGGCTCGACTCGTATCTGAAGGCGTGCCGTAATTTCCTGGAGGGCGATGGCGCCGACCTGCGGCGCGCCGCGCTCTTCATCACCGCGTACCCGGACGCCCCGCTGCTCCACTCCCCGAGCCGGGTGCTCGAAGCCGCATGCGAATTCGACCAGTGGTTCCGGATCTGGCGATTCCGTCATGCCCGCATGGTGGAGCGCATGATCGGCGTGCGCGTGGGCACGGGCGGCTCCAGCGGCGTTGGATATCTCGACGCCACGGCCAAGGCGTATCGGATCTTCAGTGACGTGACGCAGGCGCGTTCGTTCCTCATCCCGGCGGATCTCCTGCCGCCGCTTGACGATCCCGGCCGGTTCAAGTTCGCCAAGGACGCACAGCGGCGCTCGTAACTCCGGCGAGAACCCTGGGATACGCCCGCCCCGGCGTGGCGGCGTGAAACCACCCGGCGAGCCCCGGCGCGAACTGAAGTTCGACTCAAATCGAGCCGATGGATGGGATACCGAAGCGTCGCGCACCGGGCCAAAGGGTCGAGGCCCTCGCGCCCAGCGCTCGCAACGGGGAGGATAAGAGAGAAAAATGAGGATGATTTGCCGCTGCGCGCTCCTGATCGTCTTGGTGGCGATCGCGACCGGGTGCAGAAACCCCATCGAACAGGATGCGATCCTCGCACGCGCCAAGACGTTGGAGACGGCGCCCGACTACACGATCGGTGAGGGTGACGAGATCACGATCCAGATCTTGGGTGACTTCGACGCGACGGGCCAGTACTCGATGGGCGGCACCGTCCGTCCGGACGGAAAAATCACGTTCCCCGGTTACGGCGAGATCGAGGTCAAGGGCAAGACAACCCAGCAGCTGCGGGCCGAGCTGCAGACCGCGTTTGGCGAGAAGTTGGGTCTCAGGGCGCCCGAGGTCCATGTATCGGTATCGGGCTACGCGTCGAAGCAGGTCTACCTGATCGGCGAGTTCAACAACCCGGGTGCGCAACCGTACACGGACCAGATGCGCGTCGCGGATCTCCTTGCCCGAAACGGAAACGTCCCGCTTCGCGCCTCACCGAACCGCGCGCTCTTGTTTCGCGATGTGAACGGCGAGATGAAGGTCTATCACATCCACCTGAACGACTTCTGGAAGAAGGGCGACTTCACGACGAACTACTACGTGCGCCCGGGTGACTACCTCTACATGCCGCGAAACTTCTTCACGAAGACCGGCGACACCATCGCGGTCATCATGTCCCCGATCCGAGGCTTCTTCAGCGTCCTGAGCTTCGGAAACACGACGGCAAATATCTTCATTCCGTAAGCGCCCCGCTTACGGAATCCTCAGCCTCTGCCTCCGCGGCAGCCCCGGCCCGGGCCCCAGGGCCCAAAAACCCGCGTGTAAAGCCCCCTCCCCCGCAGGGTCGATAGATGGACACGGCCATGTCCGTCTCCACTTCATCCCAAGCCCGCGAGAAGGCTGCTCAGGGCCCGGCCCTGAAACCCGACACGGTTTCCGTGCCCGGACTTCGGGTCGATCGCACGCCGGTCACGAACAGACGCTACGCCGCGTTTGTGGTGGCAGCGGGCCATCGCGCCCCCGCCTTTTGGCGCAAGGGCGAAATGCCCGAGGGGCTCGCGGATCACCCGGTCGTTGGCATCGACTTCTTCGATGCTCTGGCGTTCGCACGATGGGCTGGCGGCGTGCTGCCCACCGAAGCGGAGTGGATCGCGGCGTCCGGGCTGGAAGCTCACACCTACTACCCTTGGGGCGATCACTTCGAACATCAGCTCTGCAATACGGTCCGCAGCGAGATCAAGGGAACGACCGCGATAGGGAGTTATCCCGATGGTGTCTCTCCCAGCGGATGCGAAGATCTCTCGGGGAATGTTTGGGAGCTGACATGCTCGGGAGCGCCGGATGACGATCAATCCATCTTGGTCAAAGGAGGGTCGTGGTATGACTTCCCGGTTCATGCCCGGCTGGACCACTCCTTCCGTTCCCGGATGCACAAACACGGCGCGACCGTCGGCTTCCGGCTCATCTACGGACGCGAAGAGCGACTTCCGGATTCCGTGTCTGAGGCGCTCGCCGATGCGTGCATCGAGTTCCGGGCGCAATCGGCCGCCCCGGACTCGGGGTTAGAAGAGACGAGCGCAGAGTTCGCCATGGTTGTCGACGATTTGCGCAAACAGGCCAGCGAGGGCGTCGATCTCGCCGAGGTCGCGCGCGAGGTCACGCTCACCGATCCGGGCCACGCCGTCGACCAGTTTTTCGACTCGGTCGAGCGCGAGCCGCAGATCGGTGTGAAGGGCACGCTGACGGCGACCAAGCTGGCCGAATCGGCGCAAACGGCCAAGGCCGAGCGCGCATCGACCGGAGCGGCCCGCATCGCGCCCATTTCCGGATGGCTCGCCGCGCTGAGGCAGACGGCGCAGGAAAAACTCGCGGCACATCCGCGGGCCCTGCTGATTCCGCTGGCTCCAGCCGCGCTCCTCCTGATTTGGCTGATCGCCGTCTCCTATGCCGAGGCGCCGCCGCCGTCCGCGCTGCATCGCCCGGCCGGTCGCGAGGCGAGCACCCAGGCGAGCCCGCGAGGGACGGGGCGAACCTCCCGGATCCCGGCCGCTGGGTCCGGCATGAAGCGACTCGGCGACACCCTGGATCGCGCGATCCAGGGGCTCGAGTCGGGTGTCATGAAAACGAGGATGGAGGCTGAGGCGACGCTCCTGGCCCATCCCAAGCGTGCTCTGCCGAAGATCCGCGCCGCCCGCGAGCGGACCCTGTCGGAAGCCGCAGGGGCCTCACTGCGCTATTTGGAGCTTGTGATCGAGGAAGACTCCGGTGGTCGGCGGGCTGTACCGCGTCTATCCAAGCGGCCGCCCACGCGCGGACTCGTCCTTGTCTTCAGCAAGCTCGGTCGGGAGACCTCCGACGCGATGGGCATCGTCCGGCGCACCGCCGCAGCCGAAAAAGTCCGATTCACAGCGGTTTATCACGGGTCCGCGCGCACCGAGGCGATCCTCGCCAGCTTCGGCTACGCGCTGTCCGGAGCCCGGCTGTTCATCGACAAGGACGCGAAGTTCGACCTCGAGCACGGGGTCGATTGGCCGCCTGAAACCCTCTTCCTCGACGACGGGGGCCGCGAGGTTTTCCGCCATCCAAGCGGAATTTCGCGCGAACAGCTGCTCGCGAGCCTGGCGCGCGTGGCGCGCTAGCCTGGCCCTGGGCCAACTCACTGTTGCATTCGCCCGCCGCGGTCGTCAGCGCCCCCAATTGACCTTGTGCCGCAGCCTCGAATTCGTTAAGGTGCCGGGTCGAACAAGAACCTATAGCCAGACCAGAGAATAGGTGTATGGGGTAGGGGCAGCGCCCAGAGGGCCGTTGCCCCTCTTTTTTTCTTTTGTTCAACCGCTTACGCGGTTGAGACCACTCGGTCGGACCGCTTGAGATGGGGGCGTGGCCGTACTAGCGGGGTTACGGCTTGCGCCATTGAGACCACGGGCGTGACGTCTCCGGACTTCGCCGTTGAGACCACTCGGTCGGACCGCTTGAGATGGGGCGTGACGTTCGGGGGGGTCTCTAGATCAGGAGTGCGGCGACTCCGCCGATGGCTGTTGCGAAGAGGTTGGTCCAGTCGTTTCCTCTTGGGCCGAGGTGGGGTTGCCATAGCCAGCCCAGGACACTGTCGGCCAGGTTGCCGATGAGGCCCGCGAACACAACGGAGCGCGCGACCTCCGGACCGAGGGTGCCGCATGCCCACCCGGTTAGTGCGACGGCCGCTGCTCCGAGTATGCCGGCAAGAACACCGGGCCAGCTCATGGCGCCGTCGAATCCGGCGTCTCGGCGTGGTCCCAGCAAGAGCAATCGCGGGGCCTTGGAGAACCGGCGGCCGAGTTCGCCGCTCAGCGTGTCTGAGAGCGCGGTACTCAAGGCGCCCGCGGCCAGAACGACGCCGGCGGCATCGCCGCGCCAGGCGAGCCACCCGCCAATCCAGGCGACGCCTCCGTCGCAAAAGACCTGCACCGGATCCCGTCTGCGACTCCCGCGGCGCGAAACCAACGTTCCCAAAACCAACAGCGTGGCAAGCATGGCCACACCGCCCCAGCCGAGCCCGGCGGCGAGCTTCCCCGCCACCAAAGCGCCCAACAACCCGCCGCCGAGCGTGACGGATCCGGTGCGGATCGCGACGACGGCGATGAGCGGCACAACGAGCAGCGGCCAGATTCCGTCCACCATGTGTTAGCCCACCATCGGCCACAGCGCCGCGGCCGCCCCGGCCGCTACGAGCAGGTTGTCGTCGCGCCACGGAATTGTCTCCGCGAGACCGCCCGCGAGCCCGCCGCACGCCGCCGCGAGCCAGCTCGGCTCGGCACCGTTGGCCCAAAGCGCGAGGTAACACGCCGCGGCTCCGGCGGCCGACCCGAACGCGGTCCCGACCAGCGATTTGCGCGGATTCCACGGGACCTTCGGACGCGGGAGCCGCCCCCCTACGGCTGCCGCGACGGGATCAGCGACGGCAAGCACCGCCCAGGCGCCCGCCGCCACCGCCAACGGCGCGACGACAAGGAGCAACAACACGGCGATGGCGTAGGTCCCAAGACCGCCCCAGCGCCCCTCGCCGTCGCGCCGGTAGCCCCTGTCAAAACCGAACCGCGGCGCGATGACGAGGTTGTAGACAACCGCGGTCGCCGCCAGCGTGATGCTCCACCCCCGGCCGAGCCTTGCGACCACGAGCGCGAAACCACCGGCTCCGAAGTGCACGAGGCGCCGGGTAGTCTCACGGTCGGTTTTCATTAACAATGGGAGGATGGATTGCGCGCGATCTTGCGCGTGCAGCATCATAACTCTTTCGCCCTTGGGTGAGTTCGGAGAGATGGCGGATGTTCAACGGTAGCGAGGTGCGATCCGGGATCTTGCGCGCGCCGCGCGTCCTGTTCGATCTCAATTGCCTGGTCATCGCGGCAGCCGCGTTCCTGACGCTGTCAATTTGCAACTGGTTGCTGGGCGGACTGTTCGATGTCGCCAATCCGTTTGGTCAGGTCTTGACCGATCTCTCCCTGCGCTTGAGGGGCATCGGGGTAGTGAGCGGCCTGTTCAGCCAGATACTCGCCGACATTCGCGGCCACTCGATCGAGTTCAGCCTACCGTGGTGGCAGACGGCAATGGCGGCCGCGGTCTGGCTCGCGGTGTGGAGCTTTTTCGGCGCGGCGCTTCTCCGGACGGCCGCACTCCGCCTCACGCGCGACGAACCCATCTCACTGCGCCGTGCGTTCTTCTTCGCACGCAGGCACTTCGTCGAGTTTTTTGGCGTGCCGCTCCTTCTCGTTCTCTTTGTCGGAGCGTTCGCTTTCGCGACCTTCGTGCTCGGGTTCCTCGCCAACATCCCGATCGTCGGCGCGCTCTTCTTCTTACTGGCTGCGCTCTGCGCCATCATGGTCGCGTTTTCCCTGATCGGCGGCTTGATCGCGCTGCCGGTGATGTGGGCCGCACTCGCAACAGAACTGAACGGACCGCTCGACGCCCTCTCCCGCGCGTTCAGCTACCTCTTCGCACGGCCGATGCAGTTCCTGCTCGGCTACATGCTGCTCTTCGTGCTCATGAGCCTTGTGCTTCTGTTCGGCAGCACTTTCGAGGAGTCCCTGAAACCCCTCGCCGGCAGCGCCCTCATCTCGGGCGACCTGCGTGAAGCTGTCGTCGACAAGAAGGCGTTCGGGGTTGAACATCCGGCCCCGTGGACGCTGGATATCGAGAATCCGGCAGTCCGATCACGATTGGAGAGAGTTGTTGGCGTCGGCGAGCGTGGCCTATCCGACCTCGACAACGACGAGGGCCTCGGTTTTTGGAAGGTGCAGTTCTGGCTTTTCTGGGGGGTGCTGGCGCTGTTTGCCGTCCTGTTCAAGAGCTA
>JAZFYD010000086.1:0-20537 GCA_036443405.1 Planctomycetota bacterium | reverse complement strand
GACGGCGACGACTACGTACTCACCGGCACGAAGGCGTGGATCACGAGCGGCGACCGCGCCAACGCGTTCGTGGTCTTCGCGCGAACGGACCCGGACGCGGGTAGCCGCGGGATCACCGCGTTTGTCGTGGAGGCGTCGTGGGACGGGTTCAGCGCCGGCAAGAAAGAACCCAAGATGGGCATCCGATCGTCGTCGACGACGCTGCTCAACCTCGACGGTGTGCGTGTGCCCGCGGCCAATATGCTCGGTGAGTTGAACAAGGGGTTCAACATCGCGCTGCATACCCTCGACGGCGGCCGCATCGGGATCGCGTGCCAGGCGCTTGGCATCATGGAGGCGTGTCGCGACGCGTCGGTCGCCTACGCGCGCGAGCGCAAGCAGTTCGGCAAGGCGATCGCCGAGTTTCAGCCCATCCAATGGAAACTGGCCGAGATGGAGCAGGCGATCCGCGCATCCCGGCTGCTCATCTACGAAGCGGCGACGTTGAAGGACGAAGGCAAACCGCACAAGGTCGAGGCGGCAACGGCCAAGCTGTTCGCGTCCCGCTGGTCGAACTGGTGCGGGAATCAGGCGGTGCAGATCCACGGTGGCGCCGGCTACTGCACCGACTTCCCGGTCGAGCGCTACTTCCGCGACGCGCGCATCACCGAAATCTACGAGGGGACGACCGAGATCCAGAAGCTCGTGATCGCGCGCGAAGTCCTGGCCGAATGACCGCCGCGGATGAGATTTCACGCGGTGATCGCCGCGCGCTTGCCCGCGGCCTCACGGTGATCGAGAACAGTGGAGACGGTGCGGCCGAGCTCCTCGATGCGCTCTGCTCGAAGACCGGCGCCGCGCACCGCACCGGCATCACGGGACCGCCCGGCGCGGGCAAGTCCACCCTCGTCGCCGGTTTGACTCGCGAGTTTCGCGCGGCGGGTCAGACCGTCGGCATCGTCGCCGTCGATCCCACGAGCCCGTTCACCGGCGGCGCGCTCTTGGGCGACCGGCACCGCATGTCGGACGAGGCTCGCGACGAAGGCGTGTTCATCCGATCGCTTGCGAGCCGCGGTGCGAGCGGCGGGCTCGCGCGCGCTGCGCCCGATGCGCTCGACCTACTCGACGCGGCCGGGTTCGACCGGCTCATCGTCGAGACCGTCGGTGTCGGACAGACCGAAATGGAGGTCGCGGGCACGGCGGACACGGTTGTGGTGGTGTTGAGCCCCGAGTCCGGCGACGCCGTGCAGGCCATGAAAGCGGGGTTGCTCGAGATTGCGGACATCCTGTGCGTGAACAAGAGCGATCGCGAGGGCGCGGAATCACTGGTCGCTGCGCTCGAGTCGATGCTGCACCACCGCGCGCCCTCCGCGGCCAAGGACGATTGGTCACCAAAGGTGGTCTCGACCAACGCGCTGGAAAACGCCGTCGCACTGCAAAAAGCCATCGCGTCCCACGAGACCTGGCTCGGCCAAGACGACCACCTCGCAGCCCGCCGCACCAAAGGCACCAAGGCGCGGTTGACCTCGCTTGTGGGTGCGTTCGCCCTTGAGCGCCTTCTGGATCGGGCCGGCGATCTGTTCGATCGGGAGGCGGCAGAGGTGATCGCGGGCCGATGCTCGGTCCGTCACGCCGCGACGCGGGCGCTGACCGATCTGCTTGGGGAGAAACAGCGATGACCGAGCGCGCGATTCGAGTCTTGGTGTGCAAAGCCGGCCTCGACGGCCACGACCGCGGCGCGAAGGTCGTCGCGCAGGCCCTGCGGGATGCCGGCATGGAGGTCATCTACACCGGATTGCGCCAAACGCCGGCGCAGATCGTGAAGGCCGCGCTCGAGGAGGACGTGGACGCCGTCGGGCTGTCGCTGCACTCCGGTGCGCACATGACGCTCTTCCCCGAGGTTCTCGCCGCGCTGCGGGGCGCTGGGCTGGATCACGTTCTTCTGACTGGCGGCGGGATCATTCCGGACAAGGACAAAACGGCGCTGGCGCAACAAGGCGTCGGCGAACTCTTCGGACCGGGCACCCCGACCACTAAGCTGGTCGAGTACATTCAACAAGAAGTCGCGCGCCGCCGTGCGTCTGGCCCAACGCCTGACGGCGTTGGAGCGAACGAGCAACCGAAATGACGACGACGTTCAAAGGCCTGGACAAGTTCCCCTATTTCGAGGACCACCACTACGAGGTCCGCGAGATGGTCCGCAAGTTCGCGGAGGAGAAGGTCGCACCGCGTGCGCGCGATCTCGACGAGAACAAGAGGTTCCCGCACGAGACCGTTGCGGAGCTGAAGGAACTCGGCCTGCTCGGCATTCCGTTCTCCGAGGAGTGGGGCGGCGCGGGGCTCGACTACCGCGCGTACATCATCACGATCGAGGAGCTCGCGCGGGCGTGCGGAACCACGGCGATCACGGTGGCGGCCCACACGTCGCTTGGCACGAATCCGATCTACGCGTTCGGGACGGACCGTCAAAAGGAGAAGTACCTGCCCAGGCTCGCGTCCGGCGAGATGCTCGGGTGTTTCGGCTTGACGGAGCCCGGCGCCGGTTCGGACAGCGGCGCGACAGCGACCACGGCGGTGCAGGACGGCGACGACTGGATCCTGAACGGCGTCAAGGTGTACTGCACCAACGGCACGCACGCTGGATCGATCATCATGACGACGCGCACCAACCCGGACATCCAGGGGCCCGGCGGCGTGACGGCGTTCATCGTGGATCGCGACTCGCCGGGCATCGAGCTAGGAACGCTCGAGGACAAACTCGGCCTGCGCGGCTCCGACACGCGCGAGCTGGTTTTCAACGACGTGCGTGTTCCCGACGAGAACCGCCTCGGTGAAGAGGGCACGGGATTCAAGCAGTTCATGCGCACGCTCGACGCCGGCCGCATCTCGATCGGCGTCATGGCGCTGGGGCTCGCGCAGGGCGCGTTCGATGTCGCGCTCCCCTATGCCGCCGAGCGCAAGCAGTTCGGATCCAAGCTCTCCGACATGGGCGCCATACAGGAGCGGCTGTCCGACATGGCCGTCGACCTGCACACGGCGCGCCTCGCCTGCTATCACGCCGCGTGGCTCAAGGATCAGGGCGAGGCCGTCAATCTCCCCGCGTCCATCGGCAAACTGCACGCCAGCGAAGCCGCGATGCGAGTGATCGACAGCGCGATCCAGATCCTCGGCGGCAACGGCTTCAGCCGCGAGTACCCGGTGGAGCGCATGTTCCGCGACGCCAAACTCTGCGAAATCGGAGAGGGCACGAGCGAAGTGCAACGGATGGTTATTGCTCGGACGCTGGTTCGGCGTTTGTAGGGACGTCCGGTCGTCTCCTTGCCCTAGAACTTGCCCTTGTCCTCGACCCTGGTCCCTTGACCCTTTTCCTCTGCCCTTCGTCCTCTCCCTAGGACAAGGACAAGGGGGTCAGGAAAAGTGCAAAGGGTAAAGGGTCGAGGACAAGGGCAAGTTCAAGGGCCTGAAATCCGTCCCCCGCCGAATTACAGGAAGACCAGAGTCACGATCAGGTAGATCGGGATCAATATCGCTACCGAGTACTTCATGTAGCCGAAGAACGAGGGCATCTTGATCTCGTTTTCTTCGGCGATCGCTTTCACCATGAAGTTCGGCGCGTTGCCGATGTAGGTCATCGCGCCCATGAAGACGGCGCCCAGCGAGATGCCGACGAGCAGCATCGGTCCCTTGGTCATCAGTTCGCCGATCGAGTCTGCGCCGGCGTAGGTCGCGGCCGTCTGCCCGAAGACGACATACGTCGGAGCGTTGTCGAGGAAGCTCGACAGGCCGCCGGTGACCCAGAAGTACTGCCACGCCTTTTCGAGGCCGAGGTCGCCGCCCTTGACCTCCAGGATCGCGAGCGGCGCGACCATGACGGTGAAGATTCCCGCGAAGAGGATCGCGACCTCGAGGATCGGTCCGAACGAGAAGTGGTTCTTCTTGCGCGTGTCCTTCCTGGTCACGACCATCGAGACGACCGCGACGAGGGCCATGATGGCCTCCTGCGGCCCAAACGGCCATCCGAACTGACCTTTGCAGATGACAGCGCCCATGATGCAAAGCAGGAGCGGCAGATTGCGCCGCCCCTCGAGGCCGAGTTTGCCGTCCTCGGGGGCCACCACCGGCGCCGCTTCTTCCTTGGACTGTAGGAGCCGATCCCAGACGTAGTAGAGCGCCAGGATGAGCGCGAGTGCGAAAGCCCACTCTTTCGCCAGCCCGAGCGTCCAGAAGAAATCGACGCCGCGCAGGAATCCCAAGAACAGCGGCGGATCGCCGAGCGGCGTCAGGCAGCCGCCGACGTTGCTGACCGTGAAGATGAAGAACACGACGCCGAGGACGCGCGCGAACACGGGCCGGTGCGCGTTGGCGCGCAGAAACGGCCGGATGAGGACCATCGATGCGCCCGTGGTGCCCAGCAGGTTCGCGAGAACGGCGCCGATCGCCATCAGCATCGTGTTGGCGCCCGGTGACGCTTTCAGCGAGCCGCGCAGGAAGATCCCGCCCGCGACGACGTAGAGCGAACCAACGAGCGCGATGAACGATAGGTACTCCTCCCAACCGTGCAGGAGCGCGCCGACGCCGTAGTTCGACCACCACCAGATCGCGAACGGCGCCGCGATGATGGTGACGAAGATCGCGCGGTTTCTGTTGGACTCCCACCAGTGGTGGGCGACGAGCGGCAGAATCGCGATGCCGAGCAGGATGAGAATGAACGGGGCCACGCTGGGATAGGGCGGAAGCGCGTGTCCGCCAGCGGCGAGGAGTAGGGAAGCGCCCATCATGGTTGAGTCGAAGGGTGATAACCGCCGCTCGGCACAGGGTCAAGCCGTGCCGGCGATGCCGGCGCTCGCAGCGCGCCACGCCGCGACGGTCGCGATACGAACCGAATTTTCTTCAAGGATCGCGCGACGGCCACCGATCCCTTGGGGAGGGGGGAGGTGTCACCTCCCGGCCGACCCGCGTCCGCCGACGCTTCCGAGGAGTCTCGAAAAATCTCGGAAGTGCTTGACGAATGCACCCCCGATCCTTCATAAAACACTTTGCAAGGTGCGCTGTGCGAAGTGCATAGTGCTTTTTGCAAGGAAGCGGGTCGCGTTGGGTGGGTCGCTTCCAAAAAACAAATGACCGCGGGACGGCGCTTACCCGAGAAGCTGTATCGCATCGGCGAGGTGATGGAACACACCGGCCTCAGCCGACAGACGGTGCACTTCTATACGTCGATGGGGCTCCTTCAGGAGCGCCGGCGGACCGCATCCGGTTACCGCCTCTATCCGCCCTCGGTCTTTGCGACGCTCGATCGAGTGCGCGTACTGCAAAAGCGGGGATTGACGCTTGCGCAGGTCCGGGCGACCCTTGAGCGTGTGCGCGCTCGCAGCGCGAAACCGAAAAACCGAACGCGGCCCACCGAAGCCGCGAAACAAGTATCCAGTTCAAACACAGAGCAAAAGAGAGAGCGCACGACGCTCAGTTGACCTTCCCGCTTGACCGCCGCAACACGGACTCGGGAGGTAGGAAAAAATGAAGGTTGAGACTCAGGCCCTTTGGGACGAATTCAGTACCACAGGTGACCCGGAGATCCGGAATCGGCTTGTCGAGAAGTACCTGTACATCGTCAAGTACGTGTCCGATCGATTGGGGCAGAAGCTGCCGCGGTCGATCCCGACCGAAGATATCCGCTCTGCGGCGTCGTTCGGGCTGATTCGTGCGGTCGAAAACTTCGACCACAAGCGCGGCACCCGTTTCGAAACGTACTGCGCGACCCGCGTGAAGGGCGCGATTCTCGACGAGTTGCGGGCGCGGGACTGGGTTCCGCGGATGATCCGCAACAACACGTCAAAGATGAACGTGATCAGGGAGGAGCTCACCCGCGAGCTCGGCCGCGAGCCGACTCCCGGAGAGCTGGCCCATGGTCTCGAGGTCAGCAAAGACAAAGCCGAGACGATGATCCGCGAGAGCAACTTCGTTTCGATGTTCAGCTTCTCGCGCTGCGAGGAGGAAGCCCGCCGCGGCGACAACGAGGAGCGGACGCTCATCTACGAGGACAAGAACTCGGAGGCGCCGTTTGAGCGCATCTTCCTGAAGGACCTGTCCGACCACGTCATGAAGTCGCTCACACATCGCGAGAAGATGGTGGTGCTGCTTTATTACGTCGAGGACCTGTCGATGAAGGAGATCGGGAAAATCCTGAACATCTCCGAGTCGCGTGTCAGCCAGATTCGCACGACGACGCTGGCGAAGCTGCGCACGCGCGTCGAGGAGGTCCGCACGCTGCTCGAGCGCGGTTAGGCGTCCAGCACGTCTTGTGATGTGAACCCGACGGTGGGATACCTCCCCCGCCGTCGGGAATCCCCACCCTTGAACTTGCCCTTGTCCTCGCCCCTTTGCCCTTTGCACTTTTCCTGCTCCCTTCGCCCTTGCCCTAGCGGGAAGGACAAAGGGCAGAGGAAAAGGGTCGAGTGAAAAGGGTCTAGGACAAGGGCAAGGGCAAGGGACGGAACAGGGTTCAAGGCCGGGGGTTTATCCTCTTACCCCTGCCATGGACGACTTCAACTTGCGCCAGGGGGCGCTCCACGCCGAGGACGTGCCGGTCAGCGCCATTGCGGACGCTGTTGGCACGCCTGCGTTCATCTACAGCAAGGCCACGCTGCTCGGCCATCTGGACCGGATCGAACAGGCCTACGCGCCGGTTCAGCCGCTGATCCGGTACGCCGTGAAGGCGAACTCCAATCTCGCGATTCTGAAGACGTTCGCGGATCGCGGCGTTGGTTTCGATGTCGTCAGTCGCGGTGAGATCTATCGCGTGCTGCAGGCCGGCGGCGAGGCGTCGCTGATCGACTTCGCCGGCGTTGGCAAGCGGCGCGACGAGATCGAGTACGCGCTCGAGGTCGGCATCGACACCTTCAATGTCGAATCCGAGCCCGAGCTGGACCTGATCGACGACGTCGCCCGGAAGTTGGGCCGCACGGCGCGCGTGTCCCTGCGTGTCAACCCCGATGTCGACCCGCAGACCCATGCGTACATCTCCACCGGCAAACGCGAGGACAAGTTCGGCCTCGACATGGAGCGCGCGCGACGCATGGCCGAGACGATCGGCGAGCACTCGGGCGTCCGCCTGACCGGCTTGCACGTGCACATCGGTTCGCAGATCACGTCGGTGCAGCCGTATGTCGAAACCGTCGGCCGCCTCCTGAAGTTCGCCGACGATCTGCGCGGGTTTCACCCCTTACTCGACTCGATCAACATCGGCGGCGGGTTCGGCATCCACTACCGCGTCAACGAGGCGCCGGAGATTCACGAGTACGCCGACGCGATCGTGCCCGCCCTCAAGGAAAGCGGTTTCAAGATCCACATGGAACCGGGGCGCATCCTCGTCGGGAACGCCGGCATCCTGGTGACCCGCGTTCTGTTCGTGAAACAAAGCGGCGACAAGCGCTTCCTGATCTGCGATGCGGCGATGAACGATCTCATCCGCCCCGCGCTCTACGACGCGTTCCACCGGGTCGAACCCGTGGAGCCGCGCGAAGGCGCCGCCACGGCGGCCGACCTTGTCGGGCCCGTGTGCGAATCCGGAGACTTCTTCGCGAAGGACCGCGATCTGCCGCCCGTAAGCCCCGGTGATTTGTTCGCGGTGCGCAGTGCCGGCGCCTACAGTTTCGTCATGGCGAGCAACTACAACTCGCGGCCGCGCGCGGCGGAGGTGCTCGTCGACGGCGAGCGCTTCGGCATCGTGCGCCGCCGCGAAAGCGAAGCCGACCTGATCCGAGGCGAATCAGCGGAACCGGACTGGAAATGAAGCTGTTTCAGAACAACAGGCTCGCGCTGATCAGCGGTCCGTGCGTGATCGAGAGCCGCGACCTGGTTCTCGAGGTCGCTCAGCGCGTGAAGGAGATCGCGGCGGAGCGCGACATCGACTTCGTGTTCAAGGCGTCGTTCGACAAGGCGAACCGGTCGTCCGTGGATTCGTTCCGCGGTCCCGGCCTCGAAAAGGGCCTCGAGATTCTCGCGGATGTGCAACGCGAAGCCGGCGTGCCCGTGAACACCGACGTACACGAACCCGATCAAGCCGAGGCCGCAGGTCGCGTGGTCGATTTCATCCAGATCCCCGCGTTCCTATCTCGACAGACCGACCTGCTCTTGGCCGCCGCTCGGACAGGGAAGCCCCTGTTCGTGAAGAAGGCGCAGTTCATGTCGCCCGAGGACATGAGCAACGTCGTCGGCAAGATCGAGTCGGTGAACGGGCACGGCCCGATCGCGCTGATGGAGCGCGGAACGAGTTTCGGGTATCGCAACCTCGTCGTGGACATGCGCTCGCTGCCCACGATGCGCGCGATGGCGCCGGTGATCTTCGACGGCACGCACTCCGTGCAGCGGCCCGGCGGCTTGGGCAGCACCTCCGGCGGCGATCGCGCCATGATCCCCTATCTCGTGCGCGCCGCGACGGCCGCGGGCATCGACGGATTGTTCCTGGAAACACATCCCGATCCGGCGAAGGGCTTGAGCGACGGCACCAACATGCTGCCGCTCGACGAGTTGCCCGCGCTGCTTGACGACGTCCTGAAGATCCGCGCCGCGCTGCGATAGTTGCGGCGCCCCAACGAGGAATCAGGCGCCGACATGCCAGGCTTCGCGGCGATACCACTGCTCCGTGACGGTCATCCAGAGCGCGAGGCCCATCCACTCGCCATAGCGTGTGAGGTGTTTGGAGATCGCAGATTCCGTCGGCTGTCGTCGCGGGAACTGCTTCGTCCAACGGGAGCGGATCATCGAATCGATGCAGAGGTAATCAAAGCGCCCGAAGCTGCGCAGCAGGTGCCCGGCCGCGTAAGGTCCAAACCCCGGCAACGCCAGCGCGCGCTGGAACAGCTCGTCGGTCGGCGCCTCGGAGGCTCGCCACGCTTCCATGCATTCACCGCGTGCGATCGCCGCCAGGTGCGGCGCGCGATAGCCCATGGACGCTCGCGCCCGCAGCGTGTCCGCCCGAACGCGCGCGAGCCGCTCGCGCTGCGGGAAGGCGCCGCCGACGCCCCAGTGCCGAATCAGTTGCGCGGCCATCTTCCTGGTCAGCGCCCATGAGCAGTTCGTCGTCGCGAGGATCATCGTTGCGTCGGCAAACGCGGTCGGCGCGCGCAGGATGCGGCCGGCGCGCTGTTCGGCCACCCAGGCGAGCGCGGGGTCGTCGGCGCACAGGTTCCAGAACGGCTCCAGATCCAGATCCATGCGCAGACACGAGCGCAGCGTATCCACCAGCCGCGATTCGGAGATCGGCCCCGTGGAGTCGGCCGTCACCGCCAGTGCGCCCCGGCCCGCGATCACCTCCGCGCGGACGGGACCGTCCAAGTCCATGTGCACCGTCAGCCGCTCGCCCGCGTCGTCCGTGCGAAACGGGCCGAGGTTGCTCCAACCGTGACTGCGGATTGTCGCGGCCAGGGAGAATTCGTCTCGGTGGGGAATCTCAATGCGTGTGTTCATCGAACTCGGAATGGGCCTAGCGGTTGGATCAGTCAGTTAGAGTTCCACACATCATGGCTGAAATGAGCAAACGCTACGACGCGGCGGCGGCGCAGGAGCGCTGGGACTCCTTTTGGGCGGACAACGGCACGTTCACGGCCGGACAGCGCCCGGACGCGGAGACCTTCACGGTGATGATCCCGCCGCCCAACGTCACCTCCATCCTGCACATGGGACACGCCTTGAACGGTACCGTCCAGGATGTGCTGGTGCGTTGGCAGCGCATGCTCGGCAAGGACGTGCTCTGGCTGCCCGGCACCGATCACGCCGGTATCGCCACCCAGGCCGTGGTGGAGAAGAAGATCTGGCGCGAGCAGAAAAAGACCATCAAGGAGCTGGGCCGCGAGGCGTTCCTCAAAGAGGTCTGGGATTGGAAGGACCACTACGGCAACGCGATCCTGGGCCAGACGCGCGCTCTCGGCTGCAGCTGCGACTGGACCCGCACCGCGTTCACGATGGACGAGAACCTGTCGCGCGCGGTGCGTGTTTCGTTCGTGCAACTCTGGGAGAAGGGCCTGATCTACCGCGGCCACCGGATGGTGAACTGGGATTGCGTCCTCCAGTCCGCCATCGGCGACGACGAGATCGAGGAGAAGGAGACGAAGGGCCACCTCTGGCACTTCAACTATCCGCTCGAGGACGGGTCGGGAAACATGACGGTGGCGACGACGCGCCCGGAGACGATGCTCGGCGACACCGCGGTGGCGGTGCACCCCGACGATGAACGCTACAAGGCGGTGGTCGGGAAGAACGTGCGACTGCCGCTGATGGACCGGCTGATTCCGATCATCGCGGACGAAAGCGTCGAGATGGAGTTCGGCACCGGCGCCGTGAAGGTGACGCCGGGCCACGACTTCGCCGACAACGAGCGGGGCCAACGGCACAGCCTGCCCGTGCTCAACATCATGAACAAGGACGGCACCTTGAACGAGGAGGCGGGTGCGTATGCCGGCCTCCCGCGCGAAGAAGCGCGCAAGAAGGTGGTGGCCGATCTCGACGCGCAGGGGTTCCTCGAAAAGGTCGAGGACTACACGATGCGGTTGCCGCTCTCCGACCGGTCGAAGTCGGTGATCGAGCCGCTCGTGTCCGAACAGTGGTTCGTGAAGATGGAAGGTCTCGCGGCGCCGGCGATTCAGGCCGTGAAGGATGGGACGCTGAAGTTCGTGCCCGAGCGCTGGACCAAGGTCTATCTCGACTGGCTCGAGAACGTGCGTGACTGGTGCATCAGCCGCCAGCTGTGGTGGGGGCATCAGATTCCGGTCTGGTACGACGAGGATGGTGTGCCCGCCGCGTCCTTGGACGATCTCGAGATCGGCGCCGCGCATCCGAAGACCGGTAAACCAATCGTGCGCCGCGACGAGGACGTGCTCGACACGTGGGCGTCGTCGTGGCTATGGCCGTTTTCGACGCTCGGGTGGCCCGATCAGACCGACGACCTCGCGCGCTTTTACCCGACGCAGTTCCTCTCGACGGCGCGCGAGATCATCTACCTCTGGGTCGCGCGCATGGTGATGGCCGGTTACGAGTTCTTGGGCCAATGCCCGTTCGACACCGTGTACATGCACGCGACGGTGCTCGACGGCCAGGGCCGGCGCATGTCGAAATCCCTCGGCAACGGCATCGATCCGAACGAGATGATCGAGCAGTACGGCGCCGACGCCGTGCGGTTCACGCTCGCGCTTCTGACCACCGAAGGCCAGGACGTGAAGCTCGCGCCGACGAAGTTCGAGCTCGGTCGCAACTTCATGAACAAGATCTGGAACAGCGCGCGCTTCGTGCTGATGAGCGTCCCCGAGGGTTCGAAACCGTCGGACGGAAACGCGGACCCCTCCGACGATCTCGCGGACCGTTGGATCCTCTCCCGTCTCAACGCGACGACCGTGGAGTTGACGGCTTCGCTCGGTGCGTACCGCTATCACGATTCCGCACAGACCATCTACGCGTTCGTGTGGAACGACTTCTGCGATTGGTGCCTCGAGGCCTCCAAGCTGCGCTTGCAGGCGGGCGATGCCGCGTGCGCATCGACGCTCCTGCACGTGCTCGACCGCATCGTGCATCTGATCCAACCGTTTGCGCCGTATCTCGCGGCCGAGTTGGCCGAGGCCCTTGGACACACCGAGCCGATTGCGCTCGCGAGTTGGCCGGATGCGGGCGCGCGCGTCGAAGACGCCGAGGCGGACTTCGGGCGCCTGCAGGAGACCATCAGCGCGATCCGCAAGATCCGCAACGAGAACCGAGTGGACGACAAGACGGACATCGATGCGTGCATCAAGACGCCGGCGCCGGAACTGTTGGTGGCGCAGAGCGAGTTGATCCAACGCCTGGCGCGCGTGGGCACGTTCACGGCGACGGCGGACATGGCGCGGCCCGGATTGTGCGCCACCGAGGTGCGCGGCAGCGATGAGATCTACGTGCCGCTGGAAGGCCTCATCGACATCGGTGAGGAGCGAGCGCGCAAAGAGAAGGAACTCGAAAAGGCGCGCGCCTTCGCGGCCTCCATCGAGAAAAAACTCGGCAACGAGAACTTCGTGTCGCGCGCCAAACCCGAGGTGGTCGCCCGCGAGCGCGAGCGTCTCGTCGAGGCCCAGGAGAAGATTGCGAAGCTGGAGCAAGCGCTGGCGGATCTCGGCTGATCCGGGCAAACCCGCCTCAGCGCACGCTTTCGGGCCATCGCATCGGCTCCTGGTTTTCCGCTTATGTCGGGGCCGTGACAGCCGTTGTTAAATATGCACCCTTGGGAATAGGCCATGGCACGTCTACAGATCCGCTTCCAAGGCACCGAAACGATCGTTCCGATCCAGGGTGCCAAGACCACGGTCGGTCGTTCGGGCCGCTGCACGATCGCGCTTCCGGACCCGACGGTGGCCGACGTGCACTTCCGCATCGAAAAGAAGGCGCGCGGTTGGCGGCTGAAGGACGACGGCAGCGGCATCGGGACGCTCGTCAACGACAAACCCGTCTTCGCGACGACGCTGCAACACGGCGACGTGATTCGCGCGGGTGCGCTTGTCTGTGTGTTCCTGACCGAGAACACGCCGGTCGTGAGCGAACCGCCGCGAGCCGAACCGTCGGGGCCGTACATCGAGCAGTTGACACCGCCGGCATCCACGCCGGAGCCGGGTCGCCCGGCGAGCCCTCGGGAGGCCGTCCGCGACGAACCTCGGGGGTACGTGCCGGAGCGTGAACCCGCCCCGCAACCGCGGGAGCGCCGGGGCGGCTTATCCAAGCTGATCGCCGGCGCGGCGTTGCTGCTGATCGGCGGCATCCTCGCGAGCTACATGCTCGACGGGCCGAAGAAGGGCGGGGTCGCGGACGCGCTCTTGAAAGAGGCCAACGCCGACGTCGTTCGCTCGCGCAGGGACATCGCCCAAGCCGAAGCGCATCTCCGGTCGGCTTGCGCGAAGTTCGAAAAGATCGAGGAGGAGTACCCCGACAGCAGGGCGGCTCGCACGGCGGCGCGCAGGCTGGAGCGCTCGAGCCGCGATCTCGCGGATCTTCAGACGATCGCAGCCGAGGCGAAGTCGCTCGAAGGGGTCGTCGATCGGTTCCGCATCGATGCGGCCTACGCGCGGGTGGGGAAGCTGCGAGCCGGTGCGCACCCCGCGGTCAAGAGGCGCATCGAGAAGTTCGGCGCGCAGCTCGAGGCCCAGTCCAAGCAGCGCGCGAACGACGCGATCGCGGCCGCCGAGAAAGAGGCCGCGTCGTTCCTTGCGCAAGAGCAGCACGGCGACGCGCTGCGGGTTTGGCGCCTGCTCGGGACCGGCGGCTTCGATGTCCGCGACCGCGCCAAGCGCGGCGAGCGCGAGGTGCTGAAGGCGTCGTCGGGCGCGTATCAAAACGTGTTGGACGCGGTCGAACGGACCGAGGACCTCGGCGCGCGCATCGCGCTGCTCGAGGCCCAGCGCGAGAGTTTTGTCGGCACGCCCCAGGCCAACGCGCTCGAGATCCGCATCTCCGGATTGCGTGCGCGCCGCATGGGTGCGTCGACGCCGTCGATCAAGAAGCCCACTGAACAGGTCCTGCCGACGGGACCCACGCCGGGTACGCCGCCCGTCAAGAAGCCAGAGGCGGTGGATCCGAACGCGCCCTACGCCGACCCCGCGGAGATTGCGGCCCTGGTCAAGGAGATGCGCTACGGCGCAGCGGCCGCGCGGCTGTATCGAACGAGCCGGCACAAGCTCGCAGCGGTGCGTGTCGAAGAGCTGACGCGTCTCGCCAAGCTTCATTCCGATCTCGCTGCCGCGATCCAATCGGCGCCGGCCGAGTTCACCGGCATCCGCGTGCGCAAGGGCGTGCGCCGGGACGCCGCGGGCGCGACCAACGAGGCGTTCCTGGCGAAGGAAGAGGGCGCGACCAAGCCGTATCCGTGGGCGGAGTTCCCGGCGAAGAGTTTCGAGACGCTGATCCGAAAAGCGGGATTCGGCAAACCGCCGCGCCTGGAAACCGCGCTGCTCTTTTCCGAACTCGGCCTCGACAAGGATGCGGACCGCGTGTTCCTCGCCTATTTCAAGTCCGGCCAGGACGTCGGGTTCTTCAATCAGGCGTTTGCGCGGTATCGCGGCATCGACCAGCCGGAGGGCGGCTTTGTCCTGTTCGGCAACGCGGTCGTCACGCCGCAGGAAAAGGCGGACGCGCTTCTGGCGGATCAGATCGAGGGGCTCGTGCGCGACTCGCGCTCCAGCGATCCGAAAAAGCGGACCGCGGCGTGGGCTAGTCTCGAGCAACTCGGCGATCCCGGCGTCAAGGCGCTGGTCGCATCGTTGCGGGAGTATCGAAAGGGCCTGGCGGATCTGCTGCGGCGACATCGCGGCCTGAGTCGCGAGCGCGCGGTTGCGATGTTCGCGCGGGAGCTCCCGCCGCGCCGCAAACACGCGTTGAAGTTCATCCTCGATCCGCAGGCGTATCCGTATCCGAACAAGACCGCCGCGGCCCAGAAGGAGGCCGAGGACCGCGTCAACAAGGTCCGCGAGATCTGGGAGACGCCGACCAAGATCCTGCTGGAGAAGTCCGAGGGCGCGCGCACGGCGCTCGAGGATCTCACGGTGATCGACAGCCAACTCGAGCTGCATTCGCCTGAGGATGGTCAGATCCATCTCGACGTGCTCGCCGAGATCGAGTCGCGGCTCGACATGAAGCACCTGGCGATCGACAACCGCAACAAGGGCCGCATCGAATACAACGACGCGGTTGTCAAATACAACAAGGAGCTGAAGGACACGTCGGTGTCGGCCGAGGAGCGCGACAACGTTCGCGCGGTCAACGACTACCGGTGGATGATGGGGCTCGAGTGCGTGAAGATCGACGAGCGTTTGGTGCGCGCCGCCCGCAAGCACTCCATCGAGATGGCGCAGCTCGAGTACTTCGCGCACGATTCACCGACCGGCAAGCTGAAGAACCCGGGCCTTCGTGCGCGTCGCGAGGGCTACGGCGGCGGCGTCGGCGAGAACATCGCGCGCGGGCCGGCAACGGGCGAAGCGGCGTTTTGGGGTTGGTTCCGTTCGAGCGGGCACCACCGCAACATGGTGCGGTCCGGCTGGCGCGATCTCGGCTGCGGCGCGTTCGCCAACCACTGGTGGACGCAGAAGTTCGGCGGCATGTCGGGCAAGAGCCTCAACGAACCGAAGATCCCGGTCGACCCGGACCCCCCCGGACAATCCGGCAACGGCCTCCCCGCCCCGCGCGCCCCCGGCGCCCCCGGCGGGTAGGGTCTGTCTGAAAACTCCTCCTGGCTTCGATCGGCTGGGAGTACCGCTGGCTCAACGGCTGACGCCGTTGATGCGTCCCGTCAGCCGCCGTTCGCCTCCTCGCGGTAGCTTTCCATGGATACAGCGTCGTCGGCGAACGACGCCTGACGAACCTCCCAGCTCGATCTCGAGCCGACGGAGGACTTCTCAGACAGACCCTAGCGCTACTCCTCGAACACGTGCTCGATCGTCTCGCCGTCTTTGACGGTCAGCACGATCTCCTGCTTGAAGCCGGAACGGCGGTGGAGTTGCACCGAATAGAGTCCGGGCTTCAAGCCGCACCAAGCGATGCCGCTCTCAGGCAGCGGATAGCGGCGCACCGGCAGGTCGGTTCCCTTCAGCGTGATCGAGCCCTCCCCGCCGTTCACGTGCAAGCGGCCACCGAGCGGTATCTCGATGAGGATCGGGTCCTTGTCGGTTTCGGCCGGAACGGGCGCCAGCTTTCCGACTGCGAGGTACGCGCCGTCGTCGGTCTGCACGATCGCGGGGATACTGACGGAAAGCTCGTGCGCGCCCTGGCGCAGGCCGCCGACCTCGAACTCGCCGAGTTCGTCCGTCCACGTGGTCTCGAGCCCGGGAGTTTGGGGCCGCTCGCCGGCCATCGTCGGTCTCGCTGTCACCGGCACGCTTTCGAGGCCGATGCCGGCAAACGTCACCTGACCTCGGATCGTGCGCGTTCGCTTCAGCTTCAACGTGACGTGGATCGCCTTGGAACCGTAGACCGTGACCACCTTCTGATCCGAGAAGTACCCGCTGGCCGAAGCCGTGATGGTCAGTTCGCCCGGCGGCACGTTGTCCTTGCGGAAGCGCCCGCCGCGTTTGGTTTTGGCTTCGTAGACCTCGCCCGGGTGGTTGACGTGCGTCATGCGCAGCGTCGCCTCGAAGATCGGCGCGTCGTCGTCATCGACCACCGCGCCGCGCACGTCACCCCGAAACACCTTGCCGTCGCGAGTCTTTCCGGGCGGATGCCCCCCCGTGGCCTCTTCGAGGGCGCCGCAGGCGGGGAGCAGGATCAAGAGGAGGAGGGAAGCGCGCATGTCCTCAGTATCGGCCGTTGCGGTCCCTTTCTTCGAGAACCCCGGAAGGCGCGTCCCCGGTCGCTTGCATCCCCTAACCTTTAGGTGTGTATGCGGAGCTCCCCACCGAGGGCGTGGATGAGAGCGGTGTCGAACTCGACCGCCTCGATCCTGCGGAGATCGCGCGCCGTCTGCTCACCGCCGAGGAGGAGGCTGTGGCGGCCGTCCGCGGCTGCCTCGGCGACATCGGAGAGGTCTGTGCCGCCGCCGTGAAAGCCCTGAGCCGAGGCGGCCGGATCGTGTATGCGGGCGCCGGAACCAGTGGCCGCCTGGGGGTCTTGGATGCCGCGGAGATGGGCCCGACGTTTGGCGCGGAGAGCGGCCGCGTCGTCGCGCTGCTCGCTGGCGCGCCGGACGCGCTGACCGAAGCGGTCGACGGTGCGGAGGACGATGCGGTCGCCGGCGCCGCCGCGCTCGAAGCGATCGATCCGGGGCCGGCCGATCTCGTCCTGGGCATCTCCATGTCCGGCACGGCGGCGTTCGTTCGCGGCGTGCTCGAAGCAGCCGCGCGAGCCGGCTCCACGCGCGCTGTCTTGACGGCGAACCCGGCTGCGCCGCTTAGGGCGGACCTCCACATCCATCTGGATCTAGGCCCCGAGCTTCTCGCCGGTTCGACACGGCTAAAAGGCGGCAGCGCGACCAAGACCGTGCTGAACATGATCTCGACCGCGGCGATGGCCGGGACCGGCGCCGTCTATCGAAACCTGATGGTGCGCGTGCGGCCGACCAACATGAAACTCCGCGATCGCGCCGAGCGCCTCGTGGTCCGGCTGGCCGAGGTCTCGCGCGACGAAGCCGCGGGCCTGCTGCGGCGCGCCTCCGACGACGTTTCCATCGCGGTTTTGATGGCGCGCCTCGACGTGGGATCCGCGGCCGCACGCGACCGCCTCGACGCGGCCGGCGGGTCCCTGCGCGAGGCGCTTTCGTGAGACGGCTGCGCGGGCTCTGGGAAAAGAAAGAGCGCGTCGTCTTGGGGCTCAACTCGGGCACCTCCGCCGACGGCGTGGATGCGGCGCTCGTTCGCATCTCGGGCCAGGGCCTGTCGACGCGCGTCGAGATGATCGGATTCCGCTCGTTTCCGTACTCCGATCGCCTGCGCGAAACCGTTCTCGGATTGCCCAAAGCCACCGCCGCCGACATCTGCCGCATGAACTTTGTTCTCGGGGAGCGTTTTGCCGAAGCGGCGTGCGCGCTGTTGAAGGAGTTGCGATTCGATCCCGAGCAGGTGGACCTGATCGGATCCCACGGCCAAACCGCCTGTCACATCCCGCGCAGCCAGGGCGAGGTCGCGTCGACGCTCCAGATCGGCGAGGCCGACGTGATCGCCGAACGCACCGGCGTTCCCGTGATCAGCGACTTTCGCACGCGCGACATCGCGGTCGGCGGCGAGGGCGCGCCGCTCTCCGCCTATGTCGACTACCTTTTATTTCGCCGCGAGGGCCCGCCGCGAGCGCTTCTGAATCTCGGCGGGATCGCCAACGTGACCGTTGTCACCGACGCCCCCGAGGATGTGTTCGCCTTCGACACCGGCCCGGCCAACATGCCGATCGACGAAGCCGTGCGCATCATGACCCAGGGCAAGGAGCACTACGACCGCGAAGGGCGCGTCGCCGCCAAGGGGCGCATCGACGAAAACCTGCTGCACCGCCTGCTCGAACATCCGTTCTTGAAACTGGCGCCGCCGAAGACCACCGGCCGCGAGACGTTCGGCGTGGATTTCGTCCTGCCGCTCCTGGAAAAAAAGGGCAACAACAGGGCGATCGACATCCTTGCCACGCTCACCGCGTTCAGCGCGCACTGCATCCGGCGCGGGTTCGAGGAGTTCGTTTTTCCGCGGGCGCAGCCGCCCGAGATCCTGATCAGCGGCGGCGGCGTGCACAACCTGACGCTGCTTACGCACCTCCGTCGTCTCTTCCCGCGCATCGCGCTCGTTCCGCTCGAGGAAATCGGCATGGATCCCGACGCGAAGGAAGCGGTACTCTTCGCGGTGCTGGCGAACGAGACCGTCCACGGAACCCCAAACAACATGCCGGGGGCGACCGGCGCACGCTGGCCTGTCGTCCTGGGAAAGATGAGTCAATGAACCCCGCGCGTTTGCTGATGCCCATGCTCCGTTTCCCGCTCGACGGGAGAGCGTTCGAGGAGGCCCTTTCGCTGGCCGAACGCGGCGTGGCGGGGTTCTGCGTCTTCACGGCGGACGATACGTTGGCCGAGACGATCGCGCGTTTGCAGGCGGCCGCGCCGCATCGGCTTCTGTTCGCGTCCGATCTCGAAGAGGGCGCCGGGCAACAGCTTCCGGGGTGCACGATTCATCCGCCCGCGGCGGCGCTTTCGGTCTCGGCGGCACGGGCGGCAGGTGGCCTTACGGCGCTCGAAGCGATGATGCGCGGTATCGGGATGACGTTCGCGCCGGTGTGCGACGTCGTCAGTTCGCCCGAAAACCCCATCATCCAATCGCGCGCGTTTTCCGACGCGCCCGGCGCTCCCGCGGCGTTTGTTGCGGGCGCGCGCGGTCTCGGCCTGCGCACCTGCGCCAAGCACTTCCCGGGCCACGGCGCGACCACCGAGGACAGCCACACCGGGCTGCCGCGCGTCGATGCGTCGCGGGAGCTCTGGGAGCAACGCGACCTCCCTCCGTTTCGGGCGTGCTTCGAAGCGGGCGTGGACGCGGTGATGACCGCGCACATCGCCTGTCCGGGACTCAGCGGAGACGAAACGCTGCCGGCCACGTTGTCGCGACGGGTGATGACCGGGTTGTTGCGCGACGAGATGGGGTTTGCCGGACTCTGCGTGAGCGACGCGCTGCTCATGGAAGGTGTGCGCCAGGGCAGGACCGAGGCGGAGGCGGCGGTCGCCGCGCTGGATGCGGGTTGTGACCTCTTGATTTGCCCCGAGGATCCGGTATCCGTCCTGCGCGGGCTCGAGGAGGCCGCCGAGCCGCGGGTCAGCGAGGCGCTCGAGCGCGTGGCCAGCATGTTGGTTCCGCTGGAAGCCACCGCGACGGCGGACCCGCGGGCGTGTCTTGCGGCACTCGCCGCCGCGGCCGCGCGTTCGGTCGAGGCGCGCGGCGAGTTTCCGCTGCGACCGGGTGAGCGACCCATCGCCGTGTGCGATCTGCACGGTGACGGCGACGTCATCGCCGAGCGGCTCGGTCTGCGCGCCGAGGTGCTCGCACCCGACGGTTCCGTGAAACACGTCCTGCCCGGCCCGGGGTTGGATCGAAACGCGCTCGTCGTTGCGCGTCGCGACAAGGCATGGGGGGCGCCGATGGTCCTGCCCGATCCGATTCGGCGCCGCGCGGAGGACGCCGCGCTCGTGATCGTGCTCGGGACGGAGGCGTTGTTGGAGGGCATTTCGCCGCCGGCGCGCATCTGGGCGCCGGGTGAGGATCCGTTCACGCTCAAAGCGATTCGGCGCAAGGTGCTCGGCGCGTGAGCGCGAACTGACGTGCGCATCGTCGGTGTGAGCGAATGACCGATCTCGATTGGACGATCGTCGGGGCGTATGTCGTGGGCGTTTGGCTCATCGGAGTGTTGCTGTCCCGGCGCGCCGGACGCTCGACGGAGGAGTACTTCGCGTCGGGCCGCAACCTGCCGTGGTGGATCGTGGGCACCTCGATGGCCGCGTCGGCGTTTTCCGCGGACACGCCGCAATACGTGGCGCACATCGTTCGTGTGCATGGCGTGGCGCGCAACTGGGAGTGGTGGGGTTACGGGATCGGCGGCGTGCTCGTCGCGTTCGTTCTCGCGCCCCTTTGGCGCCGGGTCGGCGTTCTGACGGATCTCGAGCTCACAGAATTGCGCTACGGCGGTCGCGCGGCCGCGGCGTTGCGCGGGTTCCGCGCCATCCACACGGGGTTCCTGCTCAACGTCATCGGCATGGCGGCTCCTGTCGCGGCGATGTTGTGCCTGGTCCGCGCGCTCGGTTACCTGGACGAGGGCAACACGGATCTACAGCTGCTCTACGGGATCGCGCTGATTCTCGCGACGCTGGTCTATTCGTTCTTCGGCGGGTTCTGGGGCGTCATCGTCACGGACTTTCTGCAGTTCGGGATCGCGCTGTTCGCGGCGGTGGCGCTCGCGTTTTATGCCGTGGATGCGGCCGGTGGGCTCGCCGCCGTGGTCGCCGCGGCTCCGGTTCCGCTTGAGCCGGTGGACCTCGCGGTCCCGGAAGAGGGCTTCTGGAACCGCGGCGCCGTCCCGTTTTTCGTGTTTGCGGGCGTCGCGTGGTGGAG
>JAZFYD010000085.1:0-3949 GCA_036443405.1 Planctomycetota bacterium | reverse complement strand
GCGTGCAGGGCGAAGGCGCCGCGGAGCGTGCCGCCGCGATTCGCGACCGCTTGGGCGACCACGTGTACGCCGACGCCGATGTCTCCCTCGCGGAGGTCGTCGTCGCGCGGCTTGGCGAGCGCGGCGAATCGGTGTCCGTCGCCGAATCGCTGACCGGCGGCGCACTCGGAGCCGCGATCGTCTCGGTGCCCGGCGCGTCGAACGTGTTCGCCGGCGGCGTGACGGCGTATTCGAAGGCGCAGAAACAAACGCAACTCGGTTTGGACGCCGATCTGCTGGCCGGAGGCGCCGTGCAGGAGGCGGTCGCTGTCGAGATGGCGCGCGCGGTGTGCGAGCGGTTCGGCACGACGTGGGGCGTGGCGACCACCGGAGTCGCCGGCCCGGACGCCGACGAGGACGATGCGCCGGTGGGTTTGGTGCACCTGGCGGTGGCCGGCCCGAACGGCCAAACCGCGACGAAGCGATTGGATCTCCCGGGCGGCCGGAGCTTCATCCGCCAGCGCGCGGTGAACGCGTCGTTGGATCTGCTGCGCCGCGCGCTTGTCTGAGGGGGAACAGCGCGAGATTCGCAACCACGACCACCCGTGATCGGTGCCTGGTAAGCAGGGGACCGAGGCAAGTGAGCCCGAACGCGCGATAGCCGGAAAACGATCCAGCGAATCGTTTTCCGGTGTGACCGAGTCCCCAACATCGCGTAGCACGCACGCAGGAGAACCGAAACTGCAGCACGGGGAGTAGACCGACGCGCCACCTGGCACCTTGCGCAACCAACGCGTCCGACGTCCCGCGGGACGAACAATCCGCGCCCGGCGGGACGCTCCAAGGGAAAATCCAGTTCCTCGGCGAAGGCACGCACCCAAATCGGCTCCGGCTTGCTCTATTAGGGTGAATCCCATGAAACCGACGCCCGGGTCCGCCGACTCCCTGCTCGAGCATGCCGCGTTCCTGCAGCGCCTCGCACGCGCCATGCTGCACGACCACGACGCGGACGATGTGGTCCAAGAGACCTGGCTGCGCGCGCTCAAGAGCCCGCCGAGAAACGTCGCCGCGGCGCGCTCGTGGTTGTCGGTGGTGGCCCGGCGCATGGCGTGGCGCCAGGGTTCGCAGACCCGATCGCGCCGCGATCGCGAGGCGAGCATCGCGAGGCCCGAGCGCACGCCGAGCACACTGGAGACGGCCGAACGCCTCGAACAGGAGCGGCGGGTCGTCGATGCCGTGCACCGGCTACCCGAGCCCTATCGAACGACACTGGTTCTGCGCTATTTCGACGGGTTGAAGCCCCGGGGAATCGCGGTACGCGAGAACACGCCGATCGAGACGGTGCGCTCGCGGCTTCAGCGTGGCCTGCGCGCGCTGCGCAAGGATCTCGGCCCCGACACGTCGTGCGCGCTCGCCCTCGGCGTTATCGCGGCCGGGCCGCAACGATTGGTCCCCTGGTCAGGAGTTTTCATTATGTCCACAGCACAGAAACTCGGAGCCGTCGTGTTGGCGGCGGGCGCCGTGGCCGGAATCACGATCGTCGCGACGAATACGAGCGAGCGCGCGCCCGTCCGGCTCGACACCGAAATGGTCGCGCTCAAGGAAGAGAACGCGCGGCTGCGCGAGCGCCTCGCCCAAAAGGACGTCCGGATCGCGGCACTGGTGCGGACCGACTCGGCGGGAACGACGCATCAAGCAGCAGGTGCATCCCCGGCTGCACAAGGATCCTCTGCATCCGCGAACGCACGGGCCCAAAACGACCCCAACAAGACCGGCCGCGACACGCGCTGGCGCGAGATCCAAGAGACCCTCGCGCCGGTGATGGCGATTCTCAAGAAAATGCAGGAAGAGGGTGCGAACCAGATGCAGCTCGGGCCGCAGATGGTCGCCGAGCTCGGCAAGGTCGGAATCGCGCGATTCGACGACATCATGGAGTTCGATGGCGGGGAGAACGATCCCGAGGTCATCGCCGAAATCCGCGCCGTGATGCTGCAGGCCTTCATCTTCGTGCCGGGGATCGGCAAGAAACGAAACTCCTACATGCAGCGGTATCTCGAGCGGACCCAAGACGGCACTGCCGGAGCGCGAGCGTCCGAGTACTCGCTGCGGCGGATCAGCTATTCCATGCCGCCGTTCTTCAACGGCTACCAGAAGATCGTCGAGCCGCTCCATGCCGAGCTGCGCACGAAGTTCGTGGAGTTCGCGATCGAACGCGCGGCCCGCGGCGGCACCGACAGCCTGAGGATGGATGGCGTGTCCTTCCTGAGGCACGTGAATGATCCGCGGGCGACGGCCGAGTTGATGCGCGTGTTCGCGGACCACGCGAACCCGTTGCCGATGCGCGCCGTCGCGTTGACTGGCCTCGGGAAAAGCACGGACGAAAACGTGCGGCAGGCTTTGCAGAATGCGGCGGCAACCGACCCCAATGAGAAGATCCGCGCCCAAGCCGCGCAGGCGGTCAAGGCGGCCGAAGCGCGCGCGAACCGCTGACGTGCACCCAAAACGTCCGCTGCTGTCATTATTGGGGGGAAGCCCCCATGAAGCCGCCGCTCGCCACCGTCGAATCCCTGCTCGAACACGGCGGGTTCCTGCGACGGCTGGCGCGGGCGATGCTCGACGAGCACGACGCCGACGATCTCGTACAGGAGACCTGGCTGCGCGCGTTGCAAAAGCCGCCGGCGGCGACCGGGCGCGAGCGGTGGTGGTTGGTGCGGGTTGCAAAGCGCGTGGCGTGGCGGCGCGCGTCGAGCGCATCGGCGCGCCACGATCGTGAGGCGCAGGTCGCGCGGCCGGAGCGCATGCCGAGCACGCTCGATACGGCCGAGCGCCTCGAACAGGAACGCGCGGTGGTGGAGGCCGTCCAGCGGCTGCGCGAACCGTACCGGACGACGTTGGTTCTGCGTTTTCTCGACGGTTTGAAACCCCGCGAGATCGCGGCGCGCGAGAACACGCCCCTCGAAACCGTGCGTTCGCGCATTCAGCGAGGTCTGCGCGAACTGCGCCAAGACCTCGGTCCCGATTCCCGCTGCGCGCTCGCGATCGCCTGCATCGCGGCCGGACCTCACCGAGTCGCCCCCCTTTCAGGAGTGTTTTTCATGACCGCAGCGCAAAAGCTCGGAGCCGTCGTGATCGCGGCCGGGGCGGTGACCGGCATCGCGATCGTGGCGACGGACGCCCCGGTATCCACGCCGGTGCGTCGTGATACCGAGGTGGCCGAACTCAAACAGGAAGTTGCGATGCTTCGGGAGCAGCTGCGCGAGGAGCGAAGGAGTGTCTCCACACGTGAGGTCGCCTCGCAACCGCCGGTGGAGAAGCCGATGGCCGACCCGACGAAGAAAACGGCGGCCTGATTACGACCTCGCGTTCCGGTCCAGGATCGCGGATGGCGACCTTCTTCCGAAACACCTCCGCGTCTCCGCATCTGCACCAATCGTGGATGTGCCGCGCGGGACCAGCGCCATCACGATTTCAGTCTTCCTGTGCGTCACCTGCTTTGGGAGCTTGGCCCCTACATCAAACCCGGCCTTCGCCCCGATCGTCGCCCATTTCCTGATCTGGTCTGGGTCGTAGCCGGCGAGGCCGCATCCTGCTCGAGCGCGCGGCCATCGAGAACTACGTCGCGCGACTCCGCGTCGCTGCTCGGGCGGCGACTCTAGCCGCTGCTTGGAGGCGAGCCTTCAAAGAGATGCGCATCACCCACACCTCAGCCGTCGCCGCCAAAGAGAAGCGGCCACCAAGCGAGTCGTCGTAACTCGCGCGGTGGCCGCTTGTGTGGTGCCGGGGGTGGGACTTGAACCCACATGACCGTTTCCAGTCAACAACTCGCCGCGTCGCTAGCGTGCGTGAGAGCTGCGGCGTCGGATCCTACCTAACCGGCGGGGTTCTCTCGAAGCTCGCGCAGGCGTTTCTCCGCCTCCTTGGCCCACTTGTTGATCACGTCCTTGATGTCGTCGAGCCGGTCGAAGTGGTC
>JAZFYD010000084.1:0-36750 GCA_036443405.1 Planctomycetota bacterium | reverse complement strand
GCGCTCAGCCAGAACACGGAGCGATCGGATTCATCCAGCAACCACACGGCAGCCGGTAGGGCGATCGCGAAGCAGATCGAGCCGAGTGACACGGTCCGTACGGCTGCGTAAACGAGAAAGAACGCGCCCATCGCGGCCGTGGTAGCGAGCGGCGCCAGGCCGAACAGCGCACCGATCGTGGTCGCGACGCCCTTGCCGCCGCGAAAACGCAGGAACGGGCTGAAGCTGTGGCCCAACACCGCGACCGCGGCGGCGAGCGCCGGTGCCCACGGCTCGAGATCGAAAAACCCGGGCAGCACCGCGCTCGCGAGATAGCCCTTGCCGGCGTCGAGCGAAAAGATGACCAGGAATGCGAGCAGGCGTTTTTTCGCGCCGAAGAGCCGCGCCGCGTTGGTCGCGCCGGGGTTGCCGCTGCCGACGGTGCGGATGTCGACGCCGTGCGTGACACGAACCAGCCAGTAGGCAAACGGCAATGCCCCCAAAAGAAACGCGCCGACAAGCAGAGCCGCCAACCCCATCGCTCCGATACGATACCGCACCGTGCTCACGGTCGGTATCGACACTGGCGGAACCTTCACCGACTTCGTCGCGGGGGATTCCGTCCTGAAGGTCCGCTCGACGCCGGACGATCCGACGCGTGCGATCTGCGAGGGTTTGGCGCGTCTCGGAATCGACGAGGCGCGGCGCATCGTGCACGGAACCACCGTTGCGACCAACGCGCTCCTGACGGGGGACACCGCTCGCACCGCGTTCGTGACCACGGCCGGGCTCGAGGATCTGTTGGAAGTGGGCCGGCAGGACCGCGCCGAGCTCTATGCCATTTCGCCACGGGCGCACGATCCGCTCGTGGCGCCGGCCGACCGTTTCGGGGTGCGCGAGCGTCTGCGCCCCGACGGTTCCGTGGAGACGCCGCTTCACGTCGACGATCTCGCCGCCCGGCTGATCGCGAGCGGCGTCCAAGCCGTCGCCGTTTGCCTGCTGCACGCCTATCGCAACCCGGCTCACGAACGCGAACTCGCCGAGGCGCTTTCGGAGACGGGGTTGCCGGTGTCGCTGTCGCACGAGGTCGCCAACGAGTTCCGCGAGTTCGAGCGCGCTGCGACCACCACCGCCAACGCCGCGCTGATGCCGGTGATGGCGCCGTATCTGACCCGGCTGGCCGACGCGCTGGCGCAGCACGACGTCGAGATACTCCAGTCGAACGGGGGAACGGCGCCGCCCGCCGAGATCGCGCGGCTGCCCGTGCGCACGGTGTTGTCGGGGCCGGCCGGCGGGGTTATCGCCGCGACGGATCTCGCGCGGCGCCACGAGATCACCGACGCCGTCAGTTTCGACATGGGCGGCACGTCGACGGATGTCGCACTTCTGAGAAACAACGCGCAAGGCGACCCCGAGGTCATGCCCGAGTTTCGAATCGGCGGGTTGCCGCTGCGCGTGCCGGTGCTCGATGTGCACACCGTCGGTGCCGGCGGCGGGTCGCTGGTGCACACCGACGCACTCGGCGCGCTGCGGGTCGGGCCGCAAAGCGCCGGGGCGGATCCCGGTCCCGCGTGCTACGGCAAGGGCGATCGTGCGACGGTGACGGACGCGCACGCGGTGCTCGGCCACCTCACCGCGGCGGACGCGCTCGCGGGCACGCTGTCCCTCGATGTCGATCGGGCACGCCGCGCGCTCGCGGACCCGTCCCTGGGAAGCGCGTCGCCCGAGCAAAACGCAGCCGATGTTCTGTTGGTCGCCAACGCCGTCATGGAGGCCGCGATCCGCAAGGTCACCGTGATGCGCGGTGTCGATCCGCGCCCGTGCACGCTGATCGCGTTCGGCGGGGCGGGCGGGTTGCACGCGTGCGCGCTGGCGGACGCGATCGCGATGCGAGACGTGCTCATCCCGGTGGCGCCGGGCACGTTCAGCGCGCGCGGCATGGTCGATGCCGAACGGCGGCGCGACTTCGTGCGCACGGTGTTGCTTCCGGCGGCGGATTGCGTCGCGCGGCTGCCGGAGTTGTTGGAGCCGCTACGCGGCGAAAACGGTGCGGGCGAGACGGCGAATCCGGCCCAACGCCTTTCGGCGGTGGAGAGAGTGTGGGCCGATGTCCGGTACGTCGGCCAGTCGCATGAGTTGCGCGTGGCGGCTGACGCGGATCTCGTTCGAAGTTTTCACGACGCGCACCTCGCCGCGTACGGATATCACGACGAAGCGCGGCCGGTGGAGGTCGTCAACCTGCGCCTCACAATCTCGGAACCCGTGCCGCGCGAAGCACCTTGGCCGAAAACGCCGCCCTCCGAACCGCGATCCGCTCCCGCGCGCATGCAGCGATCGGAACTCGAAGGCAGCGTGTCCGGGCCGACGGTGATCGTCGAGGAGACCGCGACCACGGTGGTGCCGGACGGGTGGCGCGCGACGTGCCTGGCCGGTGGCGCGCTCTTGCTGGAGCGGAACGAATGAGCGCCGCCGATCTCGCCGTCTTCGATGCGTTGTTTCGTGGCATCGCGGAAGAAATGGGCGTCGCGCTGGAGCGCGCGTCGACGAGTGTCAACATCAAGGAGCGCCGCGACCTGAGCTGCGCGTTGTTCGACGCGGACGCCAATCTCATCGCGCAGGCGGCGCACATTCCCGTGCACCTCGGCGCGATGCCTTTGAGTGTGCGCGCCGCGCTCGAAGCGCGAACGCTGGAGCCCGGCGACGTCGTGTTGTTGAACGATCCGTGGGCGGGCGGCACGCACCTGCCCGATCTGACCGCGGTCGCGCGCGCCGGGTCCTTCATCGTCGCCAACCGCGCGCATCACGCGGACGTCGGCGGGGCCGCGCCGGGCTCCCTCGGGCTCGCGTCGGACATCCACGCCGAAGGGCTGCGTATTCCGCCGGTGCGGTTGGTGCGCGGCGGACAGATCGATCAGGATCTGCTCGACCTCTTTTGCGCCAACGTGCGCGCGCCCACGGAACGAAAAGAGGATCTGATCGCGCAGGTCGAGACGCTGAAGCGCGGGTTCGCACGCTTGGCCGAGGCGGAGGAGCGCTTCGGTGTCGATCGTCTGCTGGAGGTCGCGGTCCGATTGCGCGAGGCCGCGCGCGACACTGCGAGCCGGGTCATCGACTCGCTGGCGCCCGGCGAACACCGTTTCGAGGACGCGCTCGACGGCGGCTGGAACATCGCCGTGGCGTTGCATGCGAAAGACGGAGTGTTGCACGTGGATTTCGCGGGCACCCACGCGCAGGTCGATCAGCCGCTGAACGCGAACTTCGCGGTGACGTGCAGCGCCGTGACCTACGCGCTGGCGTTGTTGCTACCGCCGGGCACGCCGCTCAACGAGGGGTTGCGCGACGTGATCTCCGTGTCCGCGCCGGAGGGTTGCCTCGTGAACGCGAGCTATCCTGCGCCGGTGGCCGGGGGGAATGTAGAGACGAGCCAGCGCATCGTGGACGTCGTGTTGGGGGCGTTGCATCACGCGGCGCCGGGAAAGCTACCCGCGGCTTCGCAGGGCACGATGAACAACCTGACCGTCGGCGGGGTTACGACCACGGGCGAGCGGTTCACGTACTACGAGACGATTGCGGGCGGGGCGGGAGCCGGTCCGGATCGTCCGGGCGCGTCCGGCTTGCACACCCACATGACCAACACCCGCAACACACCCATCGAGTCGTTGGAGAACGCGACGCCGTTGCGTGTGCGCCGCCTCGAAATCGCGCGGGGGACCGGCGGAGCGGGCACACACGCCGGGGGGGATGGTTTGCTCAAGGAGTTCGAGTTCGTGACGCGGTGCACGGTGCATCTTCTGGCCGATCGCCGGGAGACCGCACCGTACGGACAGGCGGGCGGGGAATCGGGGACAAGGGGCGAGGACCGGTTGATACGCGCGGACGGTACCGAGGAGCCGGTCGCGGGGCGCGCGCGGTTGCTGGTGGAGCCCGGCGATCGACTGCGGATTCGGACGCCGGGAGGTGGCGGATACGGGGCGCCCGAGGGTGCCGCGAGTCGAGGCGAAGGGGAGCAGGAAGGCTGAGGCGAAGGCCGAGGCCAAGGGGGAGGCGCTATACTGCGCGGTTCGAATCATGAAGTGGACTTTCTTTGCCGGCGCGTGCGTCGTTTCGCTCATCACCCTTGGCATCTTGGCCGTGGACGAGCGGGACGTTGTCTGGGAGGAGCGCACACCTCTTTGTCCGCACTGCCGCGCGGAACTCAGCTACTACTCGCTCGCGTGCCGCCAGTGTTCGCGGACGCTTGATTGGACCCCGACGCAGGAACCGTGTGTTTGGTGCGTCGACCGGGAGACCGCCCGGGTGATGCGCGATGCGTATCTGACTGTTCGGGCGGCCGGCGAGGCGCATCCGGAGCGGTTGGCCTCGTGGTCACCGGCATATTTCCGCGAGATGGAAGCGGGTGCGTGCGCCCACTGCGGCGGTCAGGGATTCATCGGCGTCGCCGGCGACCGGAAGTTCTGTGAGGTTTGCCGCGACCGCAAGGACTGCGTGGGGTGTGACGGGAGTCGCGCGGCCACGATCGGCGACGAGCGCGCGCGCCGGCGCATGATGCGGCGACGACACGCGTGGTCCGAGGCCTCGCGCCGGGCGGAGTTGACGGGGCAGCCGATCAACGAGCGCGCGCTGCGCAACGACGACGCGCTGGCGGTGGCCGGCCATGTCGAGGCGGAGACGTTGGCGGGGCCGGACGGACGGGTCTACCTCGCCGTCGGACTCGAACGGGCGCGCCAAGCCCTCGAAGCGGTCCTGGAACTCGCGGCCGCACGCGCACCCGACGGCAAGCCCGCAAGCGGCGAGTAGGCCGGGCGGAAGGCGATCAACGCAACGGCAGCGCGCGGCCTTCAGAACCGCTCGGCGGATCGACATCGAAGAGCTTGCAGATCGTCGCGGCCAGATCCTCGAGACCCGGATCCGCGCCGGCCGGCAACTTCTTGTTGGAGAGAAAAAAGCCGGCGGTCTGACTCGCATCGTTGCTGCAATGATCGCCCGACCACGGGTGCGTATTTATCTCGAACACATCGGGCGGCACACCGAGCAGCGCGGTCTGCCAGGAGACCCGAAAGCCGCCCGCGAACGCGCACTGCAGGTCGGGCGCTCCGTCCATGCGGGAGCCACTCCAGATGCGCTCGCCGCGTTGGATCCTGGTGAAAACGCGTTCCCCTTCGCCCGGGCCTTCGGGTGCGCGTAACCCGCCGAGCTTCTTCGTAATTTCATCGAGCAGTGCGTCGCGGTCCGTGGGATCGACGATGCCGCGGCCTTCGCGGCCTTTCAGGTTCACGTAGATCTGGCCGAGGCCCAGCGCATACGCGCGCGTGTTGTCCCAATCGATGTGCGAGGTCTCCGACCTGCGCCGGAAAAACTGCTCCAGCGTCCGTTCGCGCTTTTGTGAGCCGGCATCTTTCAGGGAGAGATACCCCTCCTGCAGCAACCAAGTGTTCAAGTTCACGCCCTGGCGCCACGTGTGGAAGCCGTGATCCGAGACGACGATCAGGATGTCGTTCTCTCGGAGCCGTGTACGCACGGCGGCGAGCGTCTGATCCATCCACCGGTAGCTCTCCCGAATCGGATCCGCAACGCCGGTTTCGCGCTGGAAAGCCGCGATCGCGCGTGGATCGTGCGCGGGGTGCCGCGTGTCCCGGTAGCGATAAAAAAGATGCGACGCGCGGTCCGGCGCAGTGAAGACCATCGCGTATAGCGACGCGTTCGCGTGGTCGAGGCGATCGAGGAGGAGCCGTTCGTGCGCGCGATAGGTGTCCTCGATGTCCGCAAACGCGTGCACGTCGTTCAGGACGCGTTCGTTGGCGGCAAACGTGTCCTCGGCCCAACCCGAGGTTTTCATCGGGCCGAGCCGCGCTGCCATGAGCTTCGCGAATCCACGCGGCGCCGAAATGGGGAGCGGTGCTGATCCCGGGGCGATCTGGATCGGCGCGGCGTACACCGACGGTTCGTCGCCGGTTTTCAGAAGCAGGAAGCGCGTCATGCCGGCGAGACGAACAAACGGACCGGCGCGAAACTCGACAGGGATCCACTCGCTGAAACGGTCCATGTCCAGCGCGACCGCAGGCGCATCGTCCACCGATACCGTGGCCTGGTCCGCCGCGAACGAAAACCGAATCGGCGTCGAAAGCCGTTTTCCGGAGCCCGGTTGACGGGGGTCGGGCGGACCCTCCAGCACGGAATCCGCGGACCCTTGCCGCAGGTAGATCTTCTTGTGGAGCCCGCCAAACACGGTTTCGGCATCGACCGCGTTGGGACCGGCACGAAACAGCGTGTACGAGCCCTGCGTTCCGCGCAGATCGGGTACTCCTAGGCCGCAGAGAATCTCACCGCCCCGCGCCGCATTCGGCGGAAACGTCAACGGCATCCGCAGGATCGAAACGCGATAACCCGCGCGGGCGACCGGCATCCAGAATCCTTCACCGCCCCGGAGGTTTCGCGCGCTCGGCGGGCGGAGCGGAAATCCGAGCGGACCGAATTCCGGCGGACGTCCGTCAACCATCCCGTTCAGCGGCCGATAAGGATCTTCCGATTCGGGATCGCGCCTCACAAAGTCGAAGATGCCGTGGCGTCCCGGATTCATGCCGGTTGCAAACGTGGCCCAAGCGACCGGCGACTCCGGCGGGTTGGTCGTGCGGCACGCGGTCAGGGTTCCAAGCTCCGCGATCGCCGAAACGTTGGGCAGATCATTTCGGAATTCGTCGACGAGATCGGGATCCACCCCGTCGAAGCCAAGCACGATCACACGGCGCGTGACCGGATGGTGCCCGTAACGCAGCCCGGTGACTTCGCGTGCGACATCGAGCCACGCCTGCGTCATCGGAATCAGGAGCAAAGCGGCTCCCGCGAGTGCAAGGATCCTCATGAGTCCGCTATCAGTTGTTGCCCAATCCGGTCACGAACGGATCACGCCGCGGATCATCGCAACACACGACGAACTTCCACCACGATGCCCGCACCGCGTGCGGCCCACCAATCGCTCCAGTCGGGCACAGGGTCGTGTCCCGCGATCGCGAGGCGGTCGGGCTCCCCCTCGATCCGCGCCAGTCGGAAACCCGACTCGGATCGGAGTATTGCGAGATCTCCCACACGCGCATCGAGAAGCGGATCCACGAGCAAACGATCGCCCTGGCGGATCTCGCCGTCGAGCGCGTCGTTCTCGGCTTGGAGCAGATACGCGTTCTTGGGCTGGGATTCATGCGGTGGGGGGGCGTAACAAAGGGGAAGCTCGGCGGAGTCCGGTTGACGCGCGCGACGCAATAGGTCGGGCAGAGCCTGCAGCAGTTCGGTGCGTTCCTGCTCCGGGAGTTTGTCGACGAGTTTGCTAACCGTCGGTTCCTGATCCTGATTTTGACGGCCGATCGCGCGAAGCACCTCGCGCATGCGACGCCTCCGTCGCGGTGAAAGTGAGAGTCTATCGACGGCGGTTTCCGTGAACCCCGAAGGAGCGCCGAACAGAAACGGCGAGAGCAGACCTTCCAGGAGTTTGGCGACTGTGCGTCGCTCGCGCTTGAGGGACCGGTCGAGGGCATCGACCCGATGGCGCAGAGGTTGGGGCGCCCGTTCCAAGTGGGCCACTTCGAGGAGCTGTCGGGCCGGAATCCCAAGCGCGCTGGCGAGCTTCACGCATACATCGTCCGAGGGCGGCGGCTTTTTCCGGTTCTCGATGAAGCTCAGATAGGACGGTGTGAGTCCAGCGGCGTTCGCCAGTTGGGACTGGCTGAGGCCCGATTCATCCCGAGCGTTCAGCAAAAGCGCGGCGAAATCCTTGCGTGCGGGCGGCATGGGGCGACTTGGCGAAATTGTATTCCGTGGCGTGGGCGGTAGGGGCGGGATTAACTGATTAGTAAAATCGGACCTGATTGTGATTGACTAGTTAGTTAATACCGCTACCTTGGGTTCGTCAACGCGGAATGCCGCAGGGCCTCGTTCAGGTGACAGTTTTTTAGTCTTTGAAAACGAGAAAGGTCGACAGGCAGGATTGGTTCGCGCAACACGAGGGACAATCGGTCCTACGGCAAACACGGCGGCGGCCGGCGCTCTTAGGGTGCCAGCCGCCGCTTTTTTTGTCCTTTTGTGTACAGCGTCTGTCTGAGTGAACAAACGGCCTAAAGTTCTGCACTGACCCGTGTTAGGAACACGTGCAGCGCGGGACCGTTGAGAACGGTGGCGGAATGTGGCGTAATCGAGCCATCTAAGGTGTCGTCCCTAGCCGCGGCTTGCGTCTAAGCCGATATAAGAGCCTTGGAGCGGGCCCTCCTCGCCTGGTACCGGGTGGGCCCTTGAGATTCGGATGGAACTGGCAGATCAGCGATCCGGGCGCACATGAGAGCAGCGCCAGGGACGGATAGGAGTCGAGGATGAGGCGAAGGCGGTATCTGTTGTGGGCCATGTCGCTGTTGATTTGCGTCGTGACTGGTGCACAGGCCGACGAGACCAAGCCGGACTTCGAGGTGACCGACGACGACCAGGTCTACTACGGTTCCGGTGACACCCCTGACGCGCCGGCCATCTGCCGGGCGGATGACGTTTGGGCCAAGATCCCCGAATACAAGAAGATCGTCGACGACGATCTGGATGAGGACGATGCGGAGTATCACCTTCTGATGAAGAAGGCGACGGAGCGCTTCGAGAGCGCACTCGAGGACCTAGCCAAACGCGAGGAATACGACCTCATCGCCGAAGAGGGCGCGATCAAGGCCAACAACGGCAAGAAGATTCCGGACGGGACGGACGATCTGGTCGATCTCGTGAGCCGGAGCGGCGAATGAGGCGCAGGATGAGAATCGGTGCGGTCTCCTCTCGTCGGTTCCGGTGGAGAGCCGCCTGCGCAGCGTGCCTGGCGCTGAACTCGGTGCTTTTCGCCGGACCGGAGCAAGGTGCGGATTCGAAGAAGCCCGCGGCCGAACGCGTGCCGATTAACCGCGACTATCACTTCCTCGGCGACATCGTGCGCAACAAAGACGGCACGATCACCTGGTTCTATCTGACGAACCACGTTGCGTCGACGCAGCTCGCGGAGTCGATGAACAAACTCGGGATCCCGAAGCTGAAAGCCGAGACGCGCAAGCGCGATTCGTTCCGTTTCGTCTGGGACGCCGGCGTCAAAAGCTACAACAAGGGGTTCACGCCCAAGCGAGAGTCGGTGGTTGACGAGAACCTGCTGATCCTGACGCTCGAGCCGAGTTACAAGGACATCGTCGAGGAGTTTCTCGAGCGTTTCGACACGGCGGCCCCGCAGGTTTACATCAAGGCGCGCATCGTCGAAGTGACGCTCGATTCGAGTCTCGAGTATGGCGCGTCGTTGTTTTTCGATAAAGGGACGGCCACATCGTCGAACCCCAACACGTTTTTCCGCAGCGCGCGCACTTCGTTTCGACCGCCCTCGTTTTCGAGTGCGTTTCAGTCGGAATCGAATAGCGGAATCGGGATCAGGTTCGACGACGTGACGATGGACACCGGAACCCTCACGCTTCAGATCGAGGCGTTGCAGGAACGCGGAATCGCGAACATCCTGTCGGAACCCGGGGTGGTGGCCATGCAGGGGCAGCGGGCAACGCTTGTTACCGGTCAGGAGACGCCGGTGGCGGAGCTCACGCTGCGAGGCACCAGCGAGACGGTCACGACGCGATTCAAAGAAACGGGTATCCGGCTCGACTTCACACCTCTGCACATCGGCCGCGAGTTCGTGAAAATGCGCGTGCGGCCCGAGGTTTCCTCGATCACCGGGTTCATCACGACGACGGGCCAGACGACGGTCCAGAACCCGGTCATCGCTCAGCGAAATGCGGAAACAGTCGTCACCGTGCGCGACGGCATGACGCTTGTCATCGGTGGCCTCTATTCGATTTCCGAGATCAAGGAGAAGGATGGCATTCCGATCCTGGGCGATATCCCGGTGCTCGGATTCCTGTTCAGCCGGACTCGAATCGACAAGGTGAAGTCCGAGCTGGACTTCTTCATCACGCCCTACATCCTTCGGAACCGGTTGGACAAGAGTGTGTTTGTGCCGCCCCGCGAGCGCAAACGTCTCAGCGAGAAAGACAAGAACCGCGACCGCTGAGGACGCCGCGTCGCCGAGGGCGACCACGATGCGGACGACTGAAGTAATGTTGGCCCAACGCGTGACCGCGTTGGAGCGAAGTTGCTCAATCGTCGTGCGCCGTAGGGCGCGCACAAAAAAACGGCCGGCGCTTTTGACGCCGGCCGTTGCCGTTTCGTTTGGGAAAGCGTTTTCTTAGCGCCGTCCGCCGCGATCGCCGTCCCGGCCTCCGCGTCCGCGACCTCGGTCGCCTCCGCGTCCACCGTCGCGTCCGCCGCGACCGCCACGATCACCTCCGCGTCCGCGTCCACCGCTGGGCGGTGCGGGCGGGATGTACTCCTCGCCGCGCTCCTCCATGAGGACCGCGCGACGGCTGAGCTTGATCTTGCCGGTGTCGTCGATGGCGATGCACTTGGCCTTGACCATCTCGCCCTGTTTCACGACGTCCTCGGGGCGATCGACGTAGCCGTCCGCCAATTCGGAAACGTGAATCAGACCGTCCTGATTGGGCAGGATCTGAACGAAGACACCGAAGTCGCGCATCTGCACGACCGGGCCCTCGTAGATTTTGCCGATCTCGGCGGTCGCCGTGAGGTCCTCGATCCACTGCTTGGCGCGTTCTGCGCCGTCGCCGGTGGGGGCAAAGATCTTCACCGTGCCGTCGTCGACGATCTGAATGGTCGTCTTGGTCTCTTCCTGGATCTGACGGATGTTCTTACCGCCAGGGCCAATCACCATGCCGATCTTCTCGACCGGCACCATCATCTGGGTGATGCGCGGTGCGTGCGGGCTGTAGTCGTCCCGCGGCGCATCCAACGCCTTCTTCATTTCGCCCAGGATGTGCATCCGGCCCGCGTGGGCCTGTTCGAGAGCCTGCTCCAGCAACTTGCGGGGCGTGCCCTTGATCTTGATGTCCATCTGAAGCGCGGTGATGCCTTCCGGCGTGCCCGTCACTTTGAAGTCCATGTCGCCCGAGTGATCCTCGTCGCCGAGGATGTCGGACAGCACGACGTGACGCTCACCATCGGAGATGAGGCCCATCGCGATTCCGGCGACCGGCGCCTTGATCTTGATTCCCGCGTCGAGCATGGACAGCGTCCCGCCGCACACGCTCGCCATCGAGGATGAGCCGTTGCTCATCAGGATGTCGCTCACGATGCGCAGCGTGTAGGGGAACTTCTCGTCGTCCGGAATCACCGGAATGATCGAGCGCTCGGCCAGGTTGCCGTGACCGATCTCGCGACGGCTCGTGCCGCGCACGGGCCGAACTTCACCGACGCAGAACGGCGGGAAGTTGTAGTGCAGGTAGAAGTTCCGTTTGAACGTGTCTCCCAACCCGTCGATCATCTGCTCGTCGAGCCCGGTGCCGAGGGTCGAAGTGACCAGCGCTTGCGTCTCTCCGCGGGTAAACAGCGCGGAGCCGTGGGCGCGCGGGAGCACGCCGACCTCGCACGTGATGTCGCGAATCTCGGCCGGTTTGCGGCCGTCCACCCGGGTACCCTCGAACACGAGTTCGCGCAGCACGTCGTTGCAGACTTCCTTGAAGGCGTTCTTGACGGCCTTGACCGGGTACTTGCCCTCTTCGCCCGTTTCCTCGAGATCGGCAAGCGCCGCAAGGACCTTTTCGCGAACCTCCTTGAGCACCTTCTGGCGCGCAGGTTTGGTCGGCTTGACGATGTTGGACTTGATCTCGGTCTTGCAGACCTCGCTGACCTTGCCGACCAGTTCCGGGAACTCCGCCGGCGCGGACTGGTATGTCTCGCGTCCGGGCGTGACACCCAGGGCCTGGATGACCTCGGTCTGCAGGTCGCAGAGCTTGCCGATTGCCTCGTGGGCCATCGCAAGGGCGTCCAAGATGAGCGATTCCGACACCTCTTTGGCGCCGGCCTCGACCATGGTGATCGACTCCTTGCTACCCGCGACCAGCAAGTCGAGCTTGCTCTCGCCCATCTTCTGATGGTCGGGGAACACCACGAGCTGATCGTCGATGTAAGCGACACGGACCCACGCGAGCGGGCCGAGTAGCGGAATCGGGCTCAGCATCATGGACATGGAAGCGCCAATGCCGGCGAGCACGTCGGTGTTGTTTTCACCGTCCCAGCTCAGCACGTTGCACAGGACCTGCACCTCGTCCTTGTACCCATCGGGGAACATCGGACGAATGGGGCGGTCGATGGCGCGGCACGCGAGAACTTCCTTCTCGGTCGGGCGCGCCTCACGCTTGAAGAATCCGCCGGGGATCTTGCCCGCGGCGTAGGTTTTCTCCCGGTAATCGATTGTCAGGGGGAAGAAATCGATTCCAGGGCGGGGATCCGAGGAGTTCGAGGTCACTAAGACCATCGTGTCGCCGATTGAAACGACGGCGGCTCCCTGGGAGAGGTTGGCCATGCGACCTACCTCGATCGAGATCGACTTACCGCCGATCTCTACAGACTTGTTAACAGACAAATTACTCTCCGTTTTCCTCTACAACTTTCCTCTACCGGCGGATTCCCAGGGCCTTAATGATGTCCTGGTAGCGGGTCCAATCCTTCTTCTGCAAGTACTTCAGTAGACTTGCGCGTTTTCCAACCATCATCAGCAGCCCGCGCCGGGAGGCATGATCTTTCTTGTGCATCTTCAGATGCTCGGTGAGATGGCTGATTTTGCCGGTCAGGATCGCGACCTGGACTTCCGGGGAACCCGTGTCCGTGTCGTGCGTCTTGTACTGACCGATGACTTCTTGCTTGTTCATGTCGCGGGGTCGTCCTTTCAGAGCATTCCAACCTTCCAGTGGCCGTGGGCCGCGACGGGCCGCGGAACCGGAGGGCGGAGTATTAAAAGGAGGCAATATAGCAGGCGGTAGAAGCGCTTTGCCCGTTTGGGGCCGCGACGGGTCGGAGACCCGAAGCGCGAGCCGCGGAATCGGGGATTTCAGGAATCGCGCTACTGCGGACCCGCCGGTCTCCTGGGTTTTTGGGCCACCTGGCTTTTCAGGGCTTCCCGCAGCTTTCGGACCTGCACTTCTAGGCGTTCCAAGCGCTCCATCAGGCGGCGCTCGGCGGCCTCGGCTTGTCCGTTACCGCCCGTTTCGGCGCGTTTCATCGCCAGCTTGAGGCGATTTTCCCGCACGTGGAGTTCCTTCTCCCACCGACCGAGGTTCGCCATCGCCGCGTGACCGTGCTCGATCGCGACCCGCGGTTGCTGCGTTTCAAGAGCTTCCTGAGCCTGGCGAAGGTGTTTTCGCGCCAGCCCGGAGGCACTTTGCTCCCTGGGCGATCCCATCCGCGGATTTGGTTTCGGTTGTTTCGGTTCGGGCTTCCGCGCAGCGCTCTTGGCCGGCGCCGCGTCTTTTGCTCTGGCCGCCTTTTTCGCCCTGTTGAGGGCTTCGGCGCGATCGCGCAACTTCTGCGCTTCGATCACACACTCCAACGCGGCTTCGGTGCGGCCGTCCTCGAGCAGCTTCGCGGCTTGGGTTTCCAGGTCGCGGATCTTGGCTTCCAAGTCCGACTTCTCGTCGGCGGACGCGGCCCACGTGGCCAGACCGATCGCGGTCAAGAGGGCGATGGTTCCGAGTCGCATGGCGTTCCTCCCGCCTCAGGCCAGCCGTTCGGCGGTCCCTGCGGCGTTTTTGTATTCCTCCAACACGATACAGGCGGCGGTGCTGTCGATGCGCCGCTTTCGCTCCCGGCCGTCGAGTTCGAGCTCTTTCAACCGGTCGTCGGCCTCCGCGCTGGTCAGCCGTTCGTCGACGCCGAACACCGGCAGATCGCACGTGGCGGCGAGTTTCTTCGCGAATTCACGCACCTCGCGCTCCATCGCGGAAATGGTCCCGTCCATGTTGTGGGGGAGGCCGAGGACCGCTTCTGACGCGTTGGCATCCAACACCAGTTCGCGAAGCGCGCCTAGATCCTGCTCGAGGGTCCGGCGGTCGAGCCGCGGCCGCGGGTGCACGGTGCCCAGAGGCGACGAGACCGCGATGCCGATGCGCTTGCGACCGTAGTCCAGCGCGACGACGACCGGTTGGAGGGTCACGTCAAATCCTGGCGGCCGTGTTCCTTGAGGCGCGCGACCATGTCGCGGACCTCCTCGGCGCGGCCCTTGGGGCAGATCAGCGTGGCGTCCTTGGTGTGCACGATCACGAAGTCGTCGAGGCCGATGGTGGCGATCAGGTGATCCTCCCCGCTGACCACGATGCAGTTGTGCGTGTCGAGTCCCAGGTGGTCGCCGCGCACGACGTTGCCTTGTGCGTCCTTTTCGTTCAGCCGGGAAAGCGCCAGCCACGAACCCGCGTCGTCCCATTCGAAATCGGCGGGGATCACTTCGACGTTTTGGGCGCGTTCCATCACGCCGATGTCGATGGGCACGTTCTCGAACGTGGCATAGAGATCCGGGTCGGGGCTGCCGCCGCCGGCCGCGTCGATCTTTTGCAGGATCGCGTGGTGCCCGGGAAGGTGTTCCTCGAACGCCGAAAGGATCGCGGAGGCTTTCCACACGAATGTGCCCGCGTTCCAGAAATACCCGCCCGCCTTCAGAAAGCCGGCCGCCGTCGCGGCATCGGGTTTTTCCTTGAAGCTCTTCACGGTGTGCGCACGGTGACCCGCGACCTCGGCCGCCACGTCACCGGCTTCGATGTAGCCGTACCCGGTCGCCGGTCCCGTGGGCTCGATGCCGACCGTCAGCAAGACATCCGTCGCCGCGGCGCGTTCGGCGGCCGCCGAGAAGATCGAGACAAACCGCTCGCGCGGGCGAATCACGTGGTCCGCCGGCAGAACGACCATCACCGCATCCGGGTCGCGACGAACGACCTCGATCGCGGCGAGGCCGATGGCCGCGGCGGTGTTGCGCATGTGCGGCTCGGCGAGGATGTTGCCCTCGGGCAGCGTCGAGCACTCCTTCACCGTGGCTTCGCGCTGCACTTCGTTCGTCACCACATACGTCTGTTCGGGCGGCGCAAGGCCCGCGCAGCGATCCACCGTGTCCGCCAGCAGCGTTTTTTGGCTCGCAACCGGCAGAAGTTGTTTCGGCCGCGCACGGCGCCCGGCCGGCCAGAATCGAGTGCCGGCGCCTCCCGCGATGATGACGACGTGAGTGCTCAAGGGGCCGATTATAGGGCGGGGGGTTGCGGATTGGGCGAGCCGGAAACGCGCGTCCTCCCGCTAGGCCGAGTTATTCACGAGTCGGGCGCGACGCTCCGCACGGTTTGGAGAAACAGCCCGTTCTGCGCGCGCGACCGCCCGTTCAAGAGTTCGCACCATCGTCTTCTGGGCCGTCCAGAACGCTCGCCTTGTGAATAATTCGGGCTAGGGGATCAGCTTCAGGCGCACGCGCTCGGCGGCACCCGCATGGCCGGACTCGACGAAGTGCCGCGGGCGCCCATCGGGCAGCGGCAACAAGTCGGTGATCACTCGCGGGGAGCCGACGGTTCCGCCGACCCGGATCTCCAGCACGGTCTTGTGGAAGAGGTCGCGGATCGTGGAGAGCACCGGGATGTTCAGGAACCGGGGAAGGTCGAGCATCTTGTTGACCTGCGGGTAGACCACCAGGTCGAGGTCGCCGAAAATCGTCGCGGATCCCTTGCCGTAGATGTCGCTCGTTGCATCAAAGAGACGGAAGCGGTCGAGCCGGATGAACTCGCCTTCGACGCGGTAGTCGATCTCCATGTTCTTGAAGTGGGTGCTGCTGCCGCCGGCGCTCCCGAGCACGGACAGCAAACCGCGCAGCCCGGGGATCGACATCAGTTCACCGTCGCTGATTCGAAGTTCCCCGCGCCCGGCCATGTGTTGCGTCGCGCCGCTGGGGGAGCGCAGGTTGATGGCGGCGTCCACCTTGCCCTTGAACGAGCTGCGGCCCATCGATTGTTTGAGGAACTCGGCGAGGTCGACGTCGTCGGCCCGCAGCGCGACCTCGAAGGCGGTGGGTTCGCTCAGGAACACCTCCACGTTGCCGCGCAGCGACCCCTTGTACAGCGTGCCGTCGATGCCCTCGAGGCGGAGGTAGGCGGGGTCGTAGTCGAGATTGAACGAGATCCTGTTGAAGTGGCGCCCGAACAGCTTTCCCGAGCCTTCCTGGATCGCACCGCGAATCGCGATTCCGTTGTCGAGCGTGCGGCCGTCGCCAATCAACAGCGTGCCGCTCAGGTTCTCGAGCGAGATCGGAAGGTTGGCGTTGATCTCCCGCAAACGCACGAGACCGGAAAACCGCACGGGCTCATCTTCGCGGCCTGGTGTGACCCGCAACGTCGCGAATCGGAACGCGCCGGTCGGCGCCAGCGGCTTGCCCGGTTCCTTCTGCTCTTCGGCGCGTCGCAGATGACCGTCGCCCAAGAGCACGATGCTCCCGTCCGCGCGATTGAGCTGAATTTCGAAGTCGTCGAGATCGACGCGCAGGTTGGGGCCGAGCACATCTTCGATGTCGTCACCCAAAAACTCCGCGAGGTGTTCCTTCGGTTTCAAGTCCCGGGCCTGGAACTTGAGGCGGCCGCCCTTGCCGGCACCGAGCGCGAGGCTGCCTTCACTCAGCTGGAGTCGCGCATCGCCGACGTCGAGGCGCAGGTCGCGCATCAGGATGAGGTCCTGTTCGATCGTGATTGGACCCCCGCGCAGGCGCACGGGCAGGTCACGGCGGTTCGCGAAGACCTCGATGTTGGTCGCCTCCATCATGAGGCTCAACGGTTTGTCCCCCGGCGCGCGCCTCAAACGGAGCGTGCCGTCGAAGACCGAGCGCGCCTCGATGCCGTGTTCGTCGAGGATATCGAGAATCGCCGGGCTGACCTCCTTGCAGACGTCGCGGAAGCGATTGTCGAGTGCGAGGCGGTGCATGCCCGCGCGCAGGTCCACCGCGCCGCCCGCAAGCACGTGGCCGGCGGCGTGGATCTCGCTCTCGCCGATGAAACCGCGGATGTCCTTGAACTGGATCCCGGCGGTGCGGTAGAGCAGCAAGCCCTCGAGCCGTTCGATCGGCAGCGGAATCCCGCTCACACCCTTGATGCGTACGTGACCGTCGAGATGAATGTCCGCTTCCACCTCGAGACCGGTCTTTAAGCGCACCTCGCCGCGCACGACGCCTTCGGGTTGGATGCGATCCCAGAGATCCGCGCCGGAGCCGTCGAGCATCTCCACGGCGCCGAACGCCGCGCGCATGTCCTCCCCCAACTTCATCGCATCGCAGTTGATCTTGATGTCAATCTCGCGGGTTTCCCCGTCGACCTGCAGGACGTGGCCGGAACCGGACGCGGTTCCGCCGTCGCGAAGGCGGCCCTTCAGGTCCTCGATCTTGATGATGCGGCGTTCTTCTCTCCCGCCGGGAGCGTGCACGGCGTGCTCCCGGACGCGGACGGACAGCCCGTCGAGGTGGACCGGAAAGCGTTTGTAGGCGAGTGTGCAGTCCTTCAGCTGGATTTCGTAGTTCACGTCCGTTTTGGGAGATACGAACGCGTCGGCCGTGATCGCGAGGTGTACATGCTCGGCTGAGCCGGTGAGCTCGAAGTCACGATACGGCACTCCCGAAGCGGAGGACGCGAAGGCCAACGCCAGATCGTCGTCGATGGGTAGGTCGTGCACACGCACATGGATCTCGACGTCCTCGGGGGCGCCTTCGTGCTCGCTGTACGCGACGATCTTCCCCGAGGCCGTGATTCGCACGTCCTTTGGGCCTCCCGTTTTCGCACCCCGGATCGGGTGGAACCCCTCGATGTCCGTGAGCGTGATGACATCGGCGAGCCCGTGTTCGGTGGGGATGCCGGTTTCCGCGACGATGTGTGCCTTGCATCGTTGCAGTGGGTAGCGGAATCCAAACCGTTTGCCGGTGTAGCGGTCGAGGCGTCCGGCGTACTCGAACTGCCCGTCGGTCATGTCAAGCGTCGCCCACACATGCTCGCCGGTATCGGGCCGGTTCTTGAGTTTCAGGTCGATCGCGAACGTACCCGCGGGCAGGTACTTCTCGATGACGACGTCGACGATCGATTGCGGGAGCAACAGACGCAGATCCTCGACCGAGACGTGCAGGTTCTCCGCACGAAACCGCAGGTCGACCTCGCTGCCGTTTTCTCCGTCTCCGCCCAGGAACGCCGTGCGGTAGTCGGCCGTGATCGGGCCGCGCTGGCCGTTGCGGCTCATGAACACGCCGTTGATGTTGCTGACCGAAAGTCCGTCCAGCGACACCTTCACCTCGGCGCTTCCCTCCTCGAACCGGAACGGGAAGCCCTCGGGGTTGCCGGTGTGCACGTTCCCGAAGTCACCCTCGACGGAGGTGATCTTTGCCGTGCCGTTGATCGACCGCAGCTTGGGCGTCTTCAGGTCCACGACGAACTCGAGACGTCCGGAGGCTTCACCGCGCAACCGCAGCGGCCTCAGCGCCTTCCGCGCCTTTGCGTGAAACATGCGCGGAGTGTCTTCGTTCCATTCCACGCGGTGGAGTTCGATCAGCCCCTGCGCGATGCCGGCGTCCGGTTGAAACGAGATGCTGATCGACGTGGTGGCGAGGCCGCGGCCCTGTGCGCGCGCCTGCACGCTGTACTGGGGGCCGTCGGGTTGCCCGCGGGCGTGCACGAGGTTGAACGCGAGGGGTTCGCGTCGATTGAACATCGGAAGCCCGTGCAGTTCGATGCGCGACGGCGCCACGCCGGAGTGCACATTGATGAGCGGCAGAGCGGAAAGGTCGATCGGTTCGCTGTCGGGTGACGGTTCATTGAAGATACCCGGCAGCGAGGGTGCTCCGTCGACGTCGCCGGCCTCGGGCCGCAGACGAATTCGAATGCCGTAGAGATCCACCTGCGTGATCTCGACCTTGCCGCGAAGCAGCTTTTGGTGATTGACGATCAGCACGATGCGCTCGGCTTCGATCGCAGTGTCACGTCTCTTTCGGTCGTAGAAGATCCGGAGTCCACGGAGTTCGATCCCCTTGGTGGGATCGAGCACGACATCGTCGATTTCGTACTCCGCGCGCACCAACTCGTCGATCGCAGCGCGTACCTGGATCTCGAGCGTTTCCGGGCTCAGGTGGCGGCTGACGTACAGGACGCCGGCGATCGCCACGCCCAGAAAGATCAGCGCGACGGCGCGGCCGGGGGTAAATCGTTTGCGGGCCAAGACGGTTTGGGGGTTGGGGGGCGGCGTGGACGAAGCTCCAACGGCATCGGCAGTCAGGCCAACAACAAGCTCCAACGGCGTCAGCCGTCACTCTAGAGACTATCGACCGGTTTTGGGCGCGTCCGGGAGGGTCGGACGGCGTATGACCGAGAATCCCCGGTCTGCAGACCTGCTTGCGGCCGACCCGGAGGCGGTTTGCTCCGGAGAAGGCGCGCCCGCCGGTTTTCCGCCGCCTCGATAGACCCGAACGACGCGTTTGCCCAATCGGGTGAGGACTTCGTAGGGGATTGTACCGCTCTTGTCGGCGAGCTCCTCGGCGGTGACGCATTCGGTGCCCTGAGAGCCCATGAGGACGGCCTCGTCTCCGACCGACGCCCCCGGAACGTGGCCGACATCGATCGTTAGGTAGTCCATCGAGACCCGCCCGACCACCGGCGCGCGAACGCCGCGAACCAGGACGTCGGCCCGCCCGCCCAGCCGGAACGCGTACCCGTCGTTGTATCCCACGGGCAAGGTCGCGATGCGTGTGCGGTGACTTGTGATGTGGGTGCGGCCGTAGCCGATGGGCGCCCCGGCCTCGAAATCCTTCAGGAAAATGATCTGGCTCTTCAACGTGAGCGCCGGTTTCAGCTCGTGGCCGGTTCCGGGCCGCGGGGAGAGTCCAAAGAGCGCGATTCCCGGCCGCACGAAGTCGAAGTTCCCGGCCACGCCGCCGAGGATCGCGGCGGACGCCTCGGCGTGTCGCGCGGGCACCGGCCACCCGGCGCTGCGAATCTGGTCCGTCACCGCCTCGAAGCGCTCTATCTGTAGGCGGGTGAAGTCGTCGCCCTCGCGTCCAGCGGAGCTGAAGTGTGTGCAAAGGCCTTCGAGCCGCAGATGTTCCGACGCGTGGATGAGCTCGATCAGTTCCGGCGCGCTTTCGGGGCGGCAGCCGAGGCGGCCCATGCCCGTATCCACCTTGAGATGCACCGCGACGGGCCGCATCGCACGCCGGGCTTCGCGGTCGAGCATCCTGACCCGCTCGGCGCTGTGAACGGTGACGGCGATGTCGTGCGCGACGACGTCGGGCAATTCGCCGTGAATGACGGCGCCGAGGACGAGGATCGGGATCGAGAGACCCGCCAGGCGGAGTTCGATCGCTTCCTGCGAGTCGCCGACGCCGACCGCGTGCACGCCCTGGGAAGCGAGATGCCAGGCCACCGGGACCGCGCCGTGACCGTAGGCGTTGGCCTTGACGATGGCCATGATGCGACGACCGGGTCCGGCATGGGCGCGCACGACATCGAGGTTGTGGGTAATGCGGTCGAGGTCGATCTCCGCCCAAACGCGGCTTTGTTTCATTCGACTAGACACTAGTGTCCCGATCCGACAGGGATGGCGGAAGGGGCGCGCGTTTGCGGACGGCCAACCGATCTTAACTCAGTTGGCGTCGCGCTCCTGCTTGCGCAGTTCCGGTTCGGACGCGCGCAGATAGATCGGACGCAATTCGCGCGGGTCGGGCCGTTCGCCATTGGCGAATCTTGTCGCCGCAATGCGTGCGATGGTTTCCGGATGGGGGGGCGCGTCGGTTTGGCCGGAAAAGCCGTGAAAGATCGCCGGGAACAGCTCGCGCCCTTCGCCGAGCACGACCGTGTCGGGTGTGAGCTTGGCGGCGATCGCCTCGGGGGTTGCGTAGAAGTACGGCTCCGTTTCGGACCATGTGCCGCTGGGATCACGCGCGAACAAGCCGCAAAACAGCCCACCGCGCCGGCCGTTCAGCAACACCGCCGCGTGCGTCGCGTCCGCGGGGGCGCTCACCACGCGGCCGTGAAGGGACCCGACGCCGATCGCCGGAGTTTTTGTCGTGTACGCGAGGGTGGCGGCCGTCGAGACGGCGATGCGTATGCCGGTGAACGATCCGGGACCCAAACCGCACCCGACACAGTCGAGATCGGCGGGTTTGAGGTGCTCGGCTGCCAGAATCGCCTGGATGGTCGGAACGAGGTCGCGGCCGCGCGCCACGCCCGTGTCGAGCAGCGACGTCACGACGCGGTCGCCAAGAAGCAGCGCGACGCCACCGCCTTCGCCCGAGACGTCGATGGCGAGCACGCGCGGCACGTCCACGCCGGCTACTTCTTCTCCAGGAGCAGCGCGGGCATCTTGCCGTCGGTGGGCAGCAGCTTGAGCTGATGGAGCTTGTCGCGGTCCGCGGAGTCCTTGACACCCGAGAGGTCGAGCTCGACAAAGGCGATCAAGCGTCCGCCGTCCGGTGTGGCGTTGGCCACGTCCACCACGGCGACGAGGCGATTCATGAACTCGTTGTCACGCAACACCGACTTGGGGCCGAGCACTTTCAGCAGCTTGATCTTGCCGGAAGCGTAGTCGAGATGCTGTGGCCGGACCGTGAACTCGTCTTCGAACTTGTAGCCGGCGCCTGACTGGAGGCGCAGGTTCACTGGCAGCGGCGGAAGCTTGTACTGTTCTTCCTTGGGCCGGATCTCGAAGACCAGTTCGATCTCGTCCTTGAGAAGATCAATCGGCCCTTTCTTGGGGGCCGAGAGCGTGAAGAACTCTTTTTGGGCGCCGACGCCGAGCGCGGGCCAATCGACGTCGCGAATGTCGTCCCGCACGATGCGTCCGGGTGTTGCCCCGCGTTCGTCAAGGATCGTGTTCACGTCCCGGATGACCACCGGCAACGTGCGACCGTCGCCCCACGTGCTGATGATGTCCTCCGGGCCCGCGATCCTGACTTGGCCCGGTTCGAACTTCGCCGTAACGCGATTCTCGCCGCCCGGACTCACCCACGCGCTGTTCGGCGACAGGAGGAGCGCCGTCTTGGATTCGTCGCTCACGGAGATCGCCATGGTGAGCGTCTTGCGGCGCACGATATCGATGGTGGGGTTTTTCTGGCTGCGGTCGATCTCGCGTACCTGGATCGTTTCCGGCGGCAGAATCTTGAGGCGATACAGGAGTTCTGCGTCCACTTCGATCGAATACGCCACAACATTCGGCGGCATCAGCGCGGCGAGATCCTCCGGCCCTAGCCCGCGTACGAGTTCGTGACCGCTGATCCTGACGCGAACGCCTTCGACCTCGCTCCGTTGGCCGCGAATCGTGACCATTCCCCCCAGATCGAGTACGTCGGTGCGCAGTATGTAGCCCTCCCGAGCGCCCTCCGCGAGCCGGAGTTGCACTTTGAGCTCGCGGATCTGCATGTCCTCGGTCTGCCGCGCCGCGACGAACAGGAACAAGACTACGGCGAGCAACAGCGAGAGCACCTTGGTCGGCAGGTGGCGCGACAGCACGCCGAGGATGAAACGGCGAGCGGTCATCATGCCGAGTCCCCGATCTCCCCGCCGGCCATCAACCGGTCGATCAGCTCCTCGGCCTTGACCGTGTCCTCCTGGGGATGGATCTCGCCGTTGATGACGATCGAGATGACGCCGGTCTCCTCGGACGTCGCGATGACGACGCTATCGGACTCTTCGGTGATTCCGATCGCGGCGCGGTGGCGGGTGCCGTAGCGCTTGGGAACTCTCGGGTTTTGCGTGAGCGGCAACACGCAACCGGCGGCTGCGAGTTGGTCGCCGCGCAGGATGGCGGCGCCGTCGTGGAGCAGCGTCGGCGTCGAGAAGATCGTGTCGAGCAACTCGGCGCGGACCATCGCATCGAGGCGCACGCCGCGATCGATGAACGGCTGCAACGTGACCTCGCGCTCAAGCACGATGAGCGAGCCGACCCGGTATTTCGAAAACCTGCGGGCGGCCTTCATGATCTCCTCGGCGACCGAGGGGCCCTCCTCCTCGGCCTTCACGCCAAGTTGCCGAAGGAAGCGCGCAAACGGCGAGCGCCCCAATCGGGTGAGCCCGTGGCGCAGGTCGTGTTGGAACAGGATGATCAGGCCCACGAATCCGAAGATCACGAAGTACTGAAAGATCTCCGCCAGGATGTAGAGCTTGAAGGTGCGAAACAACGCCATCAGGACCAGGATCAAGACAGCGCCGACGAGGCCGAGGCTGCGCAGGAACCCGCCCGCGATCGTCGTTTCCAGGTAGCGCAGCGTCCAATACAACATGATCCAGAGCACCGCGATCTGGACGATGTTGCGCCAGTCCTGGAGGACAACTAGGTCGAACACTTCATTACTCTAAGTCGGTGCGTGAAATCCCGGCAGCTTTGCGACACGACTAGGCCCGCGGAGTTTCGACAACCCACCACCTTCCTTATCGGTCAGACGGAGGGGCTGGACTTCAGTCCGGGTCGGACTTCATTCAACTCAGGAGCTGGAACTCAGGAGCCCCGATCGCGCTGCTGCATCGCGGCGGCGACCTTGACAGCGTCCAGGGCTGCGCCCACATCGTGAACGCGAACAACCGCGGCACCCGAAGTCGCGCACAGCGTGACCGCCGCCGTTGTTGCATCGCGCCGGTCCGCGACGCCGCGTCCGGTCACGAGCCCGAGGAAGCTCTTCCGTGAGACCCCGAGCAGGAAGGGGTAGCCGTGGCCGCCCAGGCGTGGGAGCGACCGGAGCAGCGCGAGATTGTGCTCGTGGGTCTTTCCGAACCCGATGCCCGGGTCGAGCAGGATCCGCTCGCGGGCGATGCCGGCCTGCTCCGCGGCGGCGGCACGCGCTAGCAGGTAGGCCTCGACCTCGCCGACGACGTCGTCGTACCGGGGTGTGTCCTGCATCGAGCCGGGATCGCCGCGCATGTGCATCAGGACGATGCCGGCGCCAGCCTCCGCGACGGCCTCGAGCATGCCGGGGTCCTCGCCGCCGGAGACGTCGTTGACGAGGACCGCTCCGGCGTGGAGCGCCCGTTTCGCGACGGAGGCGTGGCGCGTGTCGATGCTCACGGGCAGGTCGCGCAGGCCCTCCACGACGGGCAGCACCCGGGCGAGTTCGGCGGCCGGGTCGACGGGCGCGGCGCCGGGGCGCGTGGATTCACCGCCGACATCCAGGATCGCGGCACCCTCGGCGGCCATGGCCCGACCCGCTGCGACCGCGTCGGCGGGCCCCTCGAACCGGCCTCCGTCGCTGAACGAGTCCGGCGTCACGTTGAGTACGCCCATGACCAGCGCGTGCGACCGATCGCGCAGGGCTTCCAGGAATGCCGACGACGGGATCACGTGCCGGCGAAACCGGGACTCGGTCCGCGGTCGAGCGTCGGCAGGCCTTCGGTCGTCTTTTCGTCGGCGGGTTGCGATTCGGGCTCCGGCGGCTTGGGCGGCGGCGTGCGTGCCTCGCGGTAGCGACCGACGTCGCCTCCGTCGATGGCCAGACGCGCCTCCTCGCCGGTGAGCGATTCGTAGACCATCAGCGCGTCGGCGAGGCGCTCGAGCTTGTCGCGATTCTCCGTGAGCAGCTTCTCGGCCTGTTCGTAGCAGGAGGACGTGATGCGCCGGATCTCGTCGTCGATCGTGTGCGCCGTCCTGTCACTGTGGTGAATCGTCCGTGTGATCTCACGTCCGAGGAACAAGGTCTCTTCCGAGTCGCTGTAACTTAGCGGACCGAGTTCGTCGCTCATCCCGAATTCCGTCACCATCCGGCGTGCGAGATCGGTCGCCCGGTGAATGTCGTTGGCGGCACCCGTCGAGAGATCGCCCGTGTACATCTTCTCCGCGATCCGGCCGCCGTAGAGCATCGTGATCTCGGACATGAAGTGCTTCATCCCGAACACGTAGCGGTCCCGTTCCGGCAGGTACATCGTCGAACCCAGAGACATGCCGCGCGGAATGATCGTCACCTTGTGCAACGGCTCCGTGTCCGGGAGTAAGACGTTCAACAGGGCGTGCCCGCCCTCGTGGTAGGCGAGCGCCTGTTTCTCTTCCTCGGTCATGACCCGGCTCTGACGGCTCCGGCCGAACCGAATGCGGTCACGAGCTTCTTCCAGGTCCGCCAGCGTGATCGAATCGCGGTCGGCCATGGCTGCGCCGATCGCGCCCTCGTTGATGACCGCTTCGAGTTCCGCGCCAGAAAAACCGGGCGTGCCGCGCGCGATCGTTTCGAGCGTGACCTCGGGAGCCAGCTTTACGCGCTTGGCGTGCACCGTGAGGATCGCCTCGCGGCCGTTTACGTCCGGCATGTCGATCGTGACCTGGCGGTCGAAGCGACCCGGTCGTAACAGCGCCGGATCCAGCACGTCGGGGCGGTTGGTGGCCGCAATGACGATGATGCCCTTGTCGGTCTCGAACCCGTCCATCTCGACCAGGATCTGGTTGAGCGTCTGCTCCCGTTCGTCGTTCCCGCCGCCCAAACCGGCGCCGCGGCGTCGGCCGACGGCGTCGATCTCGTCGAGGAAGATGAGACAGGGTGATTTCTCTTTGGCCTGTGTGAACAGGTCGCGCACGCGGGACGCGCCGACGCCGACGAACATCTCGACGAAGTCGCTGCCGCTGATCGCGTAGAACGGAACCCCGGCCTCGCCGGCGATGGCCTTGGCCAGCAGCGTCTTTCCTGTGCCGGGCGCGCCGATCAGGATCACACCGCGCGGGATGCGGCCGCCAAGCCGCTGGAACTTCTTCGGGTTGCGGAGGAACTCGATGATCTCGAGCACCTCGCTCTTGGCCTCCTCGATGCCCGCGACCTCCCCGAACGTGACGTTGGTCATCTCGGGGGTGTAGAGGCGCGCTCGGCTGCGGCCGAAACTCAACACGCCGCCGGCGCCGCCGGCCTGGCGCATCGGACGGAACACGATGAAGTAGAAAAACGCCAGCAACAGGAACCACGGGAGGAGGCTGACCAGAACGGTCCAAAGGAGTTGGTTGGACTCCTTGAACGTGATGTTCTGCGGCGTGACGTACGCGCGAATCTCCGATTCGACGTTGGGATCGTCGATGACGCCGCGCAACACGTCCTCGACGAGATACGTGCGGTCCTTGCCGAGGAGTTTCTTCCAGTTCTCGTCGTCGAAGTCCTTGCGGATCTCGTCGATCTTGGGATCGCTCTCCTCGATGTTTTTGAGCTTGCCCTTGATCTGCACCTTGCCTTCGCGGTTGTGCAGGATTTCGACGGACTCGAGACGGCCCGTCTCGCCGAGCCTGCGGAACTGCGCGTAGGTCAGCGGCGCGCTCAGGCCCTGCTGATCAGAGAACATCATGAACGCGATCAGTGCGAGGCCCAGCAGGAGCATCATCAGCGGCAGATTGCGGCCGCGACGCGGGAGGTTTTCCTGATCGGGGCGGTTTTGTTCGGGTTGATTACTCATGAGGTGGGTTCCGGGCTTCGCGCTTCGAGCCGGTAGACAATCTGCTCCGCGAGGTCGCGCAGCACTTGTTCCGATGCCTGCTCCAGGTTCTGGATACGGCCCGCGCGCGAGGAGAACGGCTCCTGCTCTGTAAGGGAATACGTTCCCAAGACCTTTTGGGTTGCGCGTTCCTCGATCGTGATCCTAACGCTGACGACAAACGTGGCTTCCCGGACGGTGTCATCCTTGCCTTCGCTGATAATCCGTTCATCGGCTCGGATGATGTCCCCGCGCAACACCCAATCGGCTTCGGCCTCCTGGGCGGGGGAACCCGGGGATCGGGCGCGCAATTCGTCGTCGACGAGCCGTGTCAGGCGCATCTCGAGGCCCCGCCGGAACGACTGGTTGTCAAACGGCAACACGGCCACTTTGGGCAGCGCCGCGGTTCCAGTGCGGGCCTGTGTGGATTCGGCTCCCCAGCGCCAGCCGGAGCAGCCTGCGCCCGTCGCGAGAACCAACGCGCCGAGCGGGAGGACCAAACACCGCGCGAAACGCATCACGACGGTTCCGGCTCCTTCGCCTTCGCGGCATCGCTCTTTTCGGCCTTGGCCAGCACGTCGAGTCGCCCCTGCGCCTTTTTTGCGGCGTCTGTTTTGGGGAACTCTCGCAGGCAATACCGGTAGTAGAACTCGGCCGATCCGGGTTTCTCGCGTCGTTCGTAGAACTCGGCGATGCGCACCTGTTTCAGCGCGAGGCGTTCCGTGACTTCGGTCACGCCCCTTCTTGCGATCTCGAGTCGCTTGGCGTGTTTGCGCGTGAGCTCCGGATCCTCCTCGACCGTCGCGATGAAATCCTTGTGGGTTTGCAGCGACCGCATCAGAAGGCGTTCGTCGTAGTCCGGACCGTCGTTGTAGCGCCAAAGCGATCGGGCGAGCAGGAAGCGCGCGTACGCGGTGTTCTCGCGGCGCGGGTACTCACGCAGGATTCGTTGGCAGGTCTCCTGCGCTTCCAGATACCGCTTCTCGGTCATCTGGTAGTTCGCGACATGCACCAAGGCGTCGTCGGCCAGCGAGTGGTTGCGATACACGATCTGCATGTGTTCGAGCACGTCCACACCGGTGTCGTAGTTGGCGCCGAAGATGAACCACGCGCCGATCTCGCCGCGCAGGTGTCTGAGACCGAACTCGTATTGGGCCTGAGCGGCGCGCACCGAGAAGCGGCTGTTGGGGTATTCCTCGGCGAATTTCTTGTAGGCAGCGAGTGCGCTCGCACTGGAGTCGGTGCGGCTGTACGCGACCGCCAGGAGGTAGGCCGCTTCCTCCGCGGACTGCGACGAGGAGTGGTTGTCCCGGATCTCGCGGAACCAGTATCGAGACCGGCTGGCGCGGTCCTCTTCGAGGAGTTTTTTTCCTTCGGCGAGGAGTTTTTCCGGCGGCTCGTCCGGGACGTTGACGCATGCCAGACAGGCGAAAGCCAGCCAGATCGGCAGAAATCGGCGCAACGAAAGGGGGAAATGGGGCGCACCGGAGCGCATGACGCGAGTACCAAGCAAGGGTCGGACCGAATCCTACCCCCGTGGGGTGCCCAGCCACGAGATTTCGGCGTCGGCGGCCGTAGCGGCGCGAAAACGCCTTTCGAGGGTCTGCTGCAGCCAATCGACCAGGCGGAGGCGGAGTTCGCGCACCAAGGCGTCGGGCGGATTCGGGTGCTCCAGAAGCCGCGCCGCCGGAAGGTTCCACAGTGACCGGAGCAGGATCAACGTCTCCCGCTCGATCGTTCGGGCGCCCGGTTCGCCGCGCCCGCATGACGGGTGGAGGACGCCGCCGCGGGTCGGGCTGATCAGCGGCCGCCTCTCTTCCATCGCCGATTCGCCGCAGATCAGGCAGGAGTCGAGCTCCGGCACGTGGCCCGAAAGCCTCACTGCGCGAGCCAGGAACAGCGCGACGGCCAATCCGATTCGATCATGCGGCGCGCGATCCAGCACCTTGAGTGTGAACACCGTGAGTTTGAAAAACTCCGGATGCGGTTCGTCCTCGCGCAACAAGTCGGCGGCAACTTCGAGCACCAAGATGGCGGCGTGGAATCTAGGCGCGTCCGTGCGCAGCCTGGGGAACGCCTCGCGAACCGTTGCGGAGTGCAATGCCCCGAGCCGGTCACCCTTGCGCGGCGCGACGCGGACCCGATAGAGCACGCATTTGTCGAGGGGACCCAGGAATGAGTTGGCGGTTCGCTTGGCGCCTTTCGCGAGGGCGTGCAACGCGCCGTGCGATTCGGTCAGCAGCACCAACACGGCGGACGTCTCGGCGTAAGACGTGAGCCGGACCGCGAGCGCGTCCGTCGTCACCGTCCTTTGGGTGCCTCCTCGCCGCCTGGCCGCCATCGCAACAATCTACTTGGGGCGCCGGACGGTGCTCCTTCGGAGCGGCTACCGCTGCACGGTGACCTTGACGCGGGCTACGCGGCGCGCGTCGGCGGCCAGTACCGTGAATTTCACGCCGTCCACGTGCAGGTTATCCCCGACCGCCGGCACGCGGCCCATCCTCGAGAAGAGCAACCCGCCAACCGTCTCGTATTCCTCGCTCTCGGGAATCTGGATGCTCATCGCTTCGTTCAGGTCGTCGATGTGGGTGCGGCCCTCGACCGTCGCGGCGTTTTCATGGATCGCGACGACATCCTCGGCATCTTCCGGTTCGTGCTCGTCCTGAATCTCGCCGACGATTTCCTCGAGGATGTCCTCGATCGTCGCGACCCCAGCGGTGCCCCCGTACTCGTCCAGGACGATGGACATGTGCACGTGGCGCGCTTTCATCTCGTTGAGTAGCTCCCCGACGTTTTTGGTCTCGGGCACAAAAAATGGTGGGCGCATCAACTTGCCGAGCGATGGGGGAGACTCGTCGCTGACGATGAACGGCAGCAGGTCCTTCACATAGAGCACACCGACGATGCTGTCCGGGGTGCCGCGATAGACCGGAAGCCGGCTTATCCCGTGGTCGGTCGAAAGCGCGACCGCGGCCTCGACGGTTCCCTCGACGGGCACGGAGATCATTTCTGTCCGTGGCGTCATGATGTGGTCGACGGCGACTTCGCGCAGGTCGATCACACCCTCGATCATCTGGCGCTCCGACTCCTCGATGAGTCCCTCGCGGTCGCCCTCTTCCACGGCGCTCAGGATCTCGTCCGTAATCTCCTCCATGCGATCCGGCATGTTGCCGTTCGCCATGAGCTTGTTACCGAGAAGCGAGAGCAGGGCGGAGAACGGGTAAAGCGGACGCACGATCCAACGGTAGGTGTTCAGGCCGCGCAGCAGCACGACGTGGCCCGCGCGGCGTGCGATGAGATAGGGCGCCGCGACGAGCAGCACCAGGAAGAGGATGATCCCGACGGTGGCCCACGCGGCGGCAGCCGCCGAGGACAACTGCGCCTCCATCAGCCCGGCCACGAAACAAACCACCGCAAGGATCTGCGTGATGCCGCGCCCGATCTTCGACCCCAACAGGAGATCGTCCTCGTCCGAGAGGGCTTCGGTGAACTGTTCCTCGCGACCGCGCGCCTTCGCTTCGGCCATGAGTTTCACGCTCGAGTAGTGGAGCAACGCGTTTTCGAACAACGCGTACACAAACGAGATCACGAGGCTCGCGAACGCGAGCGAGAAGAACCCACCCGGCGTCACCGCCAAGACGACGACGCTGACCAAGAGGAGTCCCCCCGTCAGGTCGCGGTGCGCGCTGACCTCCCGAGTCGGGCCCGGTCCTCGACCGGGTTCGTCCGAGCCGCCGGTTTCGCTCTGCGATTCCTCCGAAGCACCTGGGCGGTTGGCCAGGGTCTCGGTCGATCGGGCGTCTGGGCTGCTGAGGGGGTCTGGGTTGTTCTTCGATCGGTGGTCCGACAATCCACTAACTACTCTATCCCTCAGAGGGGCGAGTTCCAAGTCGAGCCTGGCGATGTCGCCCTAACTCATTTCCGGCCAAGGTGTTGGGTCTTCAGCCTCAGGGCATGTGTGAGCGCGACGGCCAGCGCATCGGTCGCGTCTCTCGGCTCGGGCAGGCTCGTCAGGTGCAATACCGATCCAACCATGCGAGCCACCTGGTCCTTGCTCGCGCGGCCGTGACCGGTGACGGCCTTCTTGATCGTGGCCGGTGGGTAGGAAGCGACGGCGAGTCCGGCAGCGCCCAGCGCCGCCAGCACAGCGCCGCGTGCTTCGCCGAGGGTCAACGCCGCGCGCGGATCGTGTTTGACGAACGCGTCCTCGATCGCAGCGTGATCCGGCTGGTGCTGCTCGATCAAGCGCGCCAACTCGCCCGCGATTTTGGCGAGCCGCACTTCCATCGGTGCTCCGGCCGGCGCGCGAATCACGCCCGCGTCGAGGGCATGAAAACGAGAACCCCGGGACTCGAGCAGGCCGTAGCCGACGACTCGCGTCCCGGGGTCGATTCCGAGAATCCGACTCAATTACTTGTTCTTGTCGCGCGCTTTGGCGGCCTTGGCTGCAACCTTCTTCATGTCCGGGATCAGGTACTTGTTCGTGAACGCGCGCAGCGCCTTCTCGAACAGCGCCGGCTCCTCCATGAAGGGCAGGTTGGTGGACTTCTTAAGCGAAGCCGTGATGTTCTTCGTGTAGTACTTCTTCATCCGTTTGATGTCCTTGAACCCCGAAAGACGGTTTTTCTTCGGGGGGAAGAACATGAGCGCGGGCGTGCGGCTTGTCGCGTCGCCGCGGATGTCGAACGGAACGATCGCGATGCTGCTCCCGCCCGGGTCACGCCAGATGTTCTGGAGGAAGCTGATCTCCAGGTCCGCCTTGTTCTTGAGGAACGAACTCGTGACGACGTAGCTGTAGCGGTTCTGCTCCTTCGGGGTCGTCATCTTGATTTGGTAGCTGCTGACCTTGGCCCAGAACTCCTCGTCGGGATCGCCGGACCGCCTCATGATGTCAATCCAGTACGAGTACGTATCGTTCGAAGCGTACGGGTTCATCATGATGAGGCCGGAGACCTTGTCCGGGTACTTCTGGGCGTATTTGGCCGCGATCCATGTGGAGAATCCGTGCGCCAGGACGGCCATGCGGTCCACATTGCGCTTCTTACGCATCTCCTCGAACGCTTCCACGAGGATGTCCACCGGGTACTCCGGGTCGCCGTGTTTGTTGTACTTGACGTTCGGGAAGGACCTGATCGGCGGCAGGTTGATGAAGATCCACTTCACGAACATCCACTGGTTGAAATACGGGATGTAGTAGTTGGTGGACTTGTTCGTCATCGGCAGCGCGATGATCAGGGGGCCCGACCCGCGGCGCGCGAACGTGTCATTGAACTTGAGCTCGACACCAGCGAACGTTCCGACATCGAAGCGGTTCGGGCGCGGCAACTGCTTGTGTTTGTTGCGCTTCCAATACTGCGTCCATTGCTGCAGGTCCGCGCCGAAGTTCACCTGGCCAGTGATTTCCTCGAGGTTGAACAGCAGCACGCTGTGTACGCGGCTGTTGCTTTCGCCTTCCTGGACCACATCCCCTGTGCGTGGGTTGACGCTGTGGAGCATCGAGATCATCTTCGGCACCGCATCCTTGATGCGCTGCGCGCCGGCCGCGAAGCACGCCATGCGACGGACCTCCCACGTCTTGTCGTTCAGCGCCTCGATGATCGTCGGCGGGTCCAGGCGGTTCTTCGCCTTGCCGAGTGCGGCGATCACGCCTTCGCGGATCTCCTTTTTCGGGTCCTTCGCATAGCCGAGAAGGATCCTGCGCAAGTCGGGAATCGAAACGTGCGCCAACCGCTTGGCGGCCGTCGAACGGATCCACCAGTTCTTGCTCTGCAGGAGCTTCTGATCCTTGATGATGAAGTGGATGGTGCGCTCGTCGTTGGTCGGCAACGATTCGATCGCGATCTTCTTGTAGGCCACGGACTTCTTCTTGAAGTCCTGCTTGTAGAGCTCGACGGCCCGGTCCCACTTCGCATCGTCCACTCCCGCGGTGCTCCGTTCGCCGAAGCTTCCGACGAGTCCGGCCGCGAGGGCCATAAGGATGAATGCGCGCATCAAATTCCTCCGGTTTGCCGGGGGAGACTGCCCCCACCGACTCTTACGATTCGAGTCTCAAAAGATACAGGATCATCCGGTCTCCGGCAGGTCCTTGGATAGCCACGCTTTCGCGACATCGAGGTCCTCAGGCCGTGTGATCTTCAGATTTCGGGGGTCTCCGGGCACGGTTTGCACCATTTCGCCCAGCGCCTCCACCAAACTTGCGTCGTCCGTGGCGGCCCCGGCGCCGCTCGTGCCGGAAGAATTCCTGCCTGTGTCGGCGGAATTCCTGCCAGCCGCCGCGACCGCCCGCTCGAGCAGGCTGCGGGAAAACCCCTGCGGCGTCTGCACCACGGCCAGCTCAGATCGGTCGGGCGTATCCAAAACCACCGAGTCGCGGACCCGCTTGATCGTGTCGGTCACCGGGACCACCGGAATCACTGCGCCGGCTTCCCGGGCGCCTTTTACGATCCGATCCACGATCTCGCGGCTGACCAGGGGTCGGGCCGCGTCGTGTATGAGCACGATTTCGGGCCCGCCGGGCCCATCGGGCAGAGCCGCGAGCCCCGCTGCGACGGAATCCGTCCGCTCGGCACCGCCGGCCACAACGGTCCAGCCCCAAAGGTCCGCGGACTCGACATCCGCGGCGCGCAGGACCGCCACCTTGTGTGGGAAGTCCCGAAATGCGTGGGCGGATCGCTGCAGTAGGGTCATGCCGTTCAGTGTGACGGCCGCTTTCGGCTGGCCGAACCTGCGGCCCTCTCCGGCCGCCAGTAGTAAGACGGCGCACCGTTCGCGATCGGGAAGAAAACTCGGCGGGGAATCCACGCCCGCCATTATCCGGAATTTCCCGGGGAGTTCGCGGACGCGGCGTCCCGAATCGGGTCCGGGCCCAAAATTCGATCGGATGTCTGAAACTCGATCCGGGGTGGGAAAAGTCTGGATCGGGCCTAAACTGCCGGTGATGCGAGTGGGAATTGGATTCGACCTCCATCGCTTCGGCGGGGACGGTCCGCTCATGTTGGCGGGAATCGAGATCCCGTCCGAGCCCGGCCTCCTCGGCCACAGCGACGCCGATTGCGTTCTTCACGCGCTGGCGGACGCGATCTTGGGCGCCGCGGCGCTGGGGGATATCGGTCAGCACTTTCCCGACACGGATCCGCGCTTCAAGGGCGCCGACTCCGCCGAGCTGCTCGCTAAGGTCAGAAAGCTCGTCGAGGCCGAGGGCTTTCGCATCGGAAACGTGGATTGCACGATCCTCGCCGAGGCGCCCCGCCTCGCGCCGTATCGCGAGGTGATGCGCTCCCGGATCGCAGAGATCCTCGGTGTCAGCGACGGGTCGGTCGGCGTGAAGGCCACGACGTTCGAGGGGCTTGGTGCGCTCGGCCGCCGCGAGGGCATTGCCTGTCAAGCCGTCGCGCTTTTGCGAGAATCCGTCTAGCCCGCGTCGAACCCATCGCGGTTGTGCCGGTTCCCCTGCATAGCGCCACCCCTGCACAGCGTTTGGTCTCCCCATGCGTCTCTACAACTCGTTCACCCAGAAGGTCGAAGAGCTTCAGCCGCTCGAGGCGCGCAAGGTCCGCATGTACAGCTGCGGCCCCACGGTCTATCGCCCGCAGCACGTCGGGAACTACCGCGCCTACATGATGGCGGAGATGTTACGGCGGTCGCTCGTCTACCTCGGGTACGAGGTCGAGCACATCGTCAACATCACGGACGTCGGGCACCTCACCGAGGACGACGTCGCGGACGCGCAGGGCGAGGACAAGCTCGCCAAGGAAGCGCGGCTGCGGGAGATGAGCCCGTTCGAGATCGCGCGTGCGGAGGAGGACGCGTTCCTGCGCGATCTGAAGACGCTGCGGATTCTGGATGCGCATGCGTACCCGCGCGCGACCGAGCACGTCCCCGAGATGGTCGAAATGATCAAGGTGCTGATCGAAAAGGGCCGGGCCTACGAGGTCGACGGGAGCGTCTATTTCGACGTCGGCAGCTTCCCCGCGTACGGGCGCCTGAGTGGCAACACCGTCGACAAACTCGTCGCCGGCGCGTCCGGCCGGGTCGAGGATCGCGAGGACAAGAAGAGCCCTCACGATTTTGCGTTGTGGAAACACGATCCCAAGCACCTCATGCAGTGGGATTCGCCGTGGGGCAAGGGCTTCCCCGGCTGGCACATCGAGTGCTCCGCGATGTCGCGCAAATACCTGGGCGACTCGTTCGACATCCACACCGGCGGTCCCGACAACAAGTTCCCGCACCACGAATGCGAGATCGCGCAGAGCGAGTCGTTTTCGGGGAAGCGGTTCGTGCAGATTTGGAGTCACTGCGGCCTGCTGACCATCGACGGCGCGAAGATGGCGAAGAGCAAGGGCCGGCTCGCGACGATCCCTGAGCTGCTCGAGATGGGCTACGACGGCGCGGACGTGCGGTTTTTCCTGCTGAAGCAGCACTACCGCGCGCCGTTGCCGTACTCGACCGAGAGCCTCGACGAAGCGAAGACGGTGCGCGGCCGCATCAACAACTTCGTGCACCACGAGATGACCGAACGCGCGGACGGCCCGGACCAACCCGGCGTGGCCGCGGCCATCGATGACGCGCGCATCCGCTTCCGCGCGGCGCTGGCGGACGACGTGAACACGTCCGAGGCGCTGGCAGTCGTGCACACGTTCATGACCGCGATCAATAAGCTCGCGCCCGCGCGCGCGGATGCGGAAGACGTCGTCGGTTTCATGCACGAGATCGACGGTGTGCTCGACATCCTCGACGCGGCGCCGGCCGCCGATCTCGACGCGGAGATCGACGAGTTGATCGCGAAGCGCCAACAGGCACGCACGGACAAGGACTTCGCCACGGCCGACAGGATCCGCGACGAACTCGTCGCACGCGGCATCGAGCTGCTGGACACGCCGCAGGGCGTGCGCTGGAAGCGAATCTAGGGCGCGCTCCGCCGCGTTAGGTCTTCAGGACGCCGTGCTTCGTTCCGACCTTCGTGAAGGCGGCGACGGCATGGTCGAGCATCTCGCGGGTGTGGGCCGCGGAGAGCTGCACGCGGATGCGCGCCTGGCCCTTCGGCACGACGGGGAAGCTGAAGCCGACGACGTAGATGCCCTCGGCGAGCAGATCGTGCGCCATGTCGTGGGCGAGGCGTTCGTCGTAGAGCATGACGGGCACGATGGGGTGCTCGCCCGGCTTCACGTCGAAGCCGGCGGCGGTCATGCGGTCGCGGAAGTACTGCGTGTTCTCGTTGAGCGAGCACAGAAGCTCCGCGCTCTCGGCGAGCAGCGAAAACGCTTCCAGTGCCGCAGCGACGATGGCGGGGGGGACGGTGTTGGAAAAGAGATACGGCCGCGAACGGTTGCGCAGGAGATCGATGATCTCGGCGCTCGCGCAGGTGAAGCCGCCGCACGCGCCGCCGAGCGCCTTGCCGAGGGTCGACGTGAAGATGTCGATGCGGTCCATCACGCCGCGGTGTTCGGCGGAGCCGCGGCCGGTCTCGCCTATGAAGCCGGTGGCGTGGCTATCGTCGACCATCACCATCGCGTCGTACTTGTCGGCGAGGTCGCAGATCTGGTCGAGCGGCGCGATCGTGCCGTCCATCGAGAACACGCCGTCCGTCGCGATGAGCAAGTGCTTGCAGCCGCCTTCGCGGGCCTCCTTGAGTTTGGCCTCGAGATCCTGCATGTCCGCGTTGGCGTAACGGAACCGCGCGGCCTTGCAGAGCCGGATGCCGTCGATGATCGACGCGTGATTCAGCGCATCGGAAACAACCGCATCGTCCTTGCCGAGCAACGTCTCGAACAATCCGCCGTTGGCGTCCCAGCAGGCCACGTAGAGGATCGCGTCGTCCTTGCCGAGGAAGGTCGCGACCGCCTTTTCGAGATCCTTGTGAAGATCCTGCGTGCCGCAGATGAAACGCACCGAACTCATGCCGTAGCCGTGGTCGTCGAGCGCCTTGTGCGCCGCCTCGAGCAACCGCGGGTGATTCGCGAGCCCGAGATAGTTGTTCGCGCAGAAGTTCAGGACGCGCTTACCGCCCAACACCTCGATCAGCGGCCCCTGCGGCGTGGTGATGACGCGCTCTTCCTTGTACAGGCCGGCCTCACGCATCTCCTGAAGTTGGGTGCGGATCTCTTCGCGCATGTTGCTCATGCGGGTGAGTTTCGCATCCCCGTCAACGCAACGGAAGACCTCGGCCTTGGCCTCATGCGCCGTACCCCACCCTCTCGGTCCCCTGACCACTCACCCGGTCGCGTGACTCCCGCCGGTTCGGGCTGTTCGTCCCGCGGGAACTCGGGCCCGTTGGTTGCGCAACATGCCAGGTGGCGCGTCGGTCTACTCCCCGGGCGCAGTTTCGGTTCTCCTGCGTGGGTGCTACGCGATGTTGGGAACTCGGTCACACCGGAAAACGATTCGCTGGATCGTTTTCCGGCTATCGCGCGTTCGGGCTCACTTGCCTCGGTCCCCTGCTTACCAGGCACCGATCGCGGGTGGTCGT
>JAZFYD010000083.1:0-27636 GCA_036443405.1 Planctomycetota bacterium | reverse complement strand
CGCGGACAAGGCGGAGAGCCAGGAGATCTGCTTTGTTCCGTCGGGCGACTATCGCGACGTCGTCCGCCGCGAGCGCCCGGACAGCTTTGTGCCGGGCGACATCGTCGACGAGGACGGAAACGTCTTGGGCCGCCACCGCGGCGTCGCGGGTTTCACGGTGGGGCAGCGCAAGGGGCTCGGTGTATCCGGCAAGGGCGCGTCGCGGGGCCAGCCGCTTTACGTGATCGCACTCGCTCCGGACACAGCCCGGGTCGTCGTGGGGCCGAAGACCTCACTCGGAGTGCGTCGTGCGCATCTGGATGACGTTGTATGGACGGCGACCACGGAGCCGGAAAAACCCCGGGATTTCCAGGTGGCGCTGCGTTACCGCGCGGCCCCCGTCACGGCGAAAACCAGCCGGGATGGGCCGAAACGGGCCATCCTAGATTTCCCCGAGCCGGCCTGGCCGGTGACTCCGGGCCAGGCCGCTGTGTTTTACGAGGGCGACGTTGTCTTGGGCGGAGGCCGGATCAGAGCTTTTTCTTGAGCTCTTGGCCAGGCCGGAACGTCACCGTCATGCTGGCCGGAATCTTGATCGGCTCTTTGGTTTGCGGGTTCCGGCCCATGCGCTCCTTGCGCAGTTTGGCCGTGAACGTTCCGAAGCCCTGGATCTGCACGCGAGAGTCTCTGAGGAGACCATCCGTGATCTTGAGCAGGGTTGTTTCGAGGGTCCGCTGCGCCTCAGCCTTTGAGAGACCCAGTCCCTCGGCAAGCGCTTCCACAAGCTCGGTCTTGGTCACCAGGCGACTCCTTCCTGTTAGTCTTCAGGCGGCGGGAGCGTAGCAACGTGGGCAAGGGCCGTCAATGCGGACCAATTCCTTCATTCGGCCGATCCCGGCGGCACTCGCCGGACTGCTCGCGCTCGCGGGAGTGCTGGGGTGGGGGCCGACCCGGCCCGAGGCGGCTTCCGACGCGACCGTCTTGATCGATGCGTCGGCGTCTGTTTCACGTCTGCCGGCATCCGTTTCTGGCCTTCGATTCGACACGAGCGACCTCGCCAAGCACCTACGGGCCGCCGTCGCGTCAGGCGCAAAACGCATCGAGCTCTACACCGATGGGTGCCACACGGGAACGGGTCCGCTGATCTCGCCCGGCGTGCCCGTGGATGTGCATCTGCTCGACCGCGCCGACGATTTTCAGGTCCTGTCGGTGGTCGCTCCGCCGCGGGTCGGGACCGGCGATCCGCTGCTCGTCGAAGTGGAGATCGGGCGCACGGCGGGGCCCGGCGAGCCCGCGACCGTGGGCGTGCGCTTGGAGCGCGATGGCGCCAGAATCGGCTCCGTGAAGCGGATTTCCGTTGGTCGGGGCCAGCGGAGGCGCGTCGTATTTCCGGATTCCGTGGACGATTCCGGCGTGGTCCGCTATCGCGCGACGCTGGTGGGCGCCCCCGGCGATCCGGCCAACGATTTCCAGAGTACGAGGGTTCGCGTCGGCTCCCGGCCGCTTGTCGTGGTCGTCGGTGAACTTGATCCGGGCGCCGGTTTCGAGACCGTCTCTACCACTCCCGAGCACCTGTCTGGGCGTCTCCAGGACCTTCAGGACTCGGTGGATCTGGTCGTGGTCGCCAAGGGTGTTCGGCTCGCCGACGCGGCACAGGAGGCGGTCCGCGCGGCCGTGCTCGGCGGGGCTGGTCTCCTCGTCTTGGGGGGCTCGGGTTTTGGCGGTCGGCCGCTCGAATCCGTCCTTCCGGTGACCGACCGTCCGCCGGCGGGCCGGGCGATTTTGTTGCTGCTGGATTTTTCTGGAAGCATGGAGCCGTGGAAGGCGCGGCTGCAATCCGCGGTGTCCGCGCTCCGCTCCCGATTCCATCCCGACGACGTGATCGCGGCCATCGGATTTCGAAGCGGAGTCTTCGACGAGAAGAGATGGACCGCGGTCAAGGACGCAAATTGGGATCTTTCCGGCTGGCCGGCGCGCGGGCGAACACGGATCGCTCCAGCGCTGAACGCGGCGCAGCGCAGCCTCTCCCGCCGCACCGATGCCGAGCGCCGCGTCTACATCGTCAGCGACGGCGAGTGGCTCGACTCGCCGGAGAAGTTTCGCGAAGCGAGCGAGCGCGCCGCGGAATGGCGCAGATCGGGTGTGCACGCCGCCGCGGTGTTTGTCGGGTCGAAAATTCCGGCGCCCGCGGCCGAGTTGTTCCCGATCCACTTCTTGGCGACCGACGAGATCTCGCTCGTGAATGCTCTCGAGGAGGCCGAGGCGTCGGCTCCGGATCGTTCACCGCTTCACGAACAGCCGGTGGAGCGCGCTCCGGCCCCGCGATGGTTGGCCGACGCGGTGCCGGAACTCCCGACGGTCAGGGACATCGACCGGCTCTACGCGATGGGGCGGGGCGAGAGCGTCGTTCTGCACGCGGGGCGCTGGCCGGTACTCGCGGCGTTCGTGCCGGCGGGCCGGGTCATCGTGTGGAACGCGCCGTACGTACCGGAGCCGCTTGCGGGGCTGATGCGCGCGTGCGCGCGCCAGGACGCGCGTTCGGGAGCGCTGCGGGCGACACGGGCGGGTCCGTGGCTGATCCTGAAAGCGACGGCGATGAAAACCGCGGCCACGTTTGTCGTCAATGGACAAAAGACTGCGACGCGCACGACCGGACCGGAGACCTACGAGGCGCGCGTGCGCGCGACGAGCGGCGCGGCGATCACCGTGCGATTCCTCGAACACGAGGTTGTCGTGCCCGGCGGCCCGGCCGCGGAGTCCGCGGGACTTTTTGTGTGCCGTGATGCGGCCGCAGCGCTCGCGCGCGGCTCGGGGGGGCGCCTCATCGAATCGGACGATCCGCAAACGGTGGCGGACAAAACGCCGAGCCGCCTGGTGCAGGTCACGCTGCTGGCTGCAGCCGCTGCGTTGTTGTTGAGCGCGTTCGTCCGCCGGAGTACCAACACATGAGATGCAGCTTCTGTGTTGTGTGCTTGGCGGCTCTGGTGGTGGGGTGTGGCGGCACCGCCTCGAAACGTGCGGCCGAGGATCCGGTCGTGGCCCGGGACACGGTGGCGTCTGAGGACAACAAAGCCGGCCGCGTCAGTCGCGGCGAGCCGGGGGCGGTCCCAGCAGCGACCGCTGCCAAGGAGACACCGGCGGAGCCGCGCGGCCGGTTCAGCCCCTCGGGCGAACCGACGGTCGTCGAGGCCTTCCTGGGGCCCGATGCGAGTTGGCGGTTTCTCGAGTCGCAAATCACCGCCCTTCGCGCCGAAGCGAGCGCGCTCCAGACGGACATCCTTGTGGAATTCCACGAGGATTTCTTCCAAGCGACGGTGCGCGGCGGCAAGCGCACTATCTGGCGGCTGCCCAAGGGGTTACGTCTGAAGCCTGCCGGGCGCCGGATCCTGCTCCGGCGGGACCACACCAGCGAGGTTTCCGGCGCGGACGGCGGCAAGATCGCTACCGCGGGCGAGATTTCCCTGGTTGAAGCGACGCTCACCGATCCCGACGGCAGTGTTCGGAAAATTCAACTGATAGTTAAAGGGGGACGGGATTTCCGGTCGATAAAAGAAGCCGGGTAGAGAGCCCTGAGTGGGGCGTGTCTCCCGGAGGACTTTTCATGTCGATTCGCAAGACCGCTTGGTTCGTGACCGCATTTTTGGGAGCGGCACTTCTTGGCGCCTGCTCTTCATCCAAGACGTCAAAGAGCGGGCCCGTGTATGCCGAGGTGTCGAGCCCGGTGGTCCGTGCCAAGCTCGAAGCTCGCGTTGAGAACATCAAGTACCAGCGAGGCGTCGTCCTCGTGACCAACCTCGAGCGCATCGCTGCGTATGGCGAAGCGGCCATTCCTGTGTGCCTCAAAGGTCTAAAGACAGACGAGCCCATGGTTCGCATGGGTTGCATCTGGGTGCTCGGCCGCGTTGGCGATCGTCGCGTGATTCCCGAGCTGGAAACGGCGCTCAAGGACGACGTGGACTATGTGCGCTTCGAGTCGGCCTCGGCGCTGGGCTCGATGGGCAGCAAGGCGGGTTACTCCGTGTTGGTCAGCGGTCTCGAAAACGACCGTGTCGATTTCCGCTACCGCTGCCTCGAGGCGCTCAAGGAATTCACCGGTCATGACCACGGGTTTTCCCACAACGGTTCGCCGGAGCAGCGCGCGGCAGGCGTGAAGCGCTGGAACGACTGGCTCGACCGCGTTGGAACCGAGAACATGTAGTTGATCGCGATTCGCACTCGCGTTTGAAAACACCCGCCTTGGAAGGGCGGGTGTTTTTTTGTGTCCCTCGGGGACCCCCCCCCGGGCCGAGGCCGAGGGCGCTTCGCGCGCAGTTAGCTACCCAGTCGCGCTACGATCGCCCGGTACCGCGGATCGTCGCGCAGCACCGCGAGATCGTCGTCGTCTCGGAGCAGCTTGAGGTCGCGGAACCCGAGTTCGCATGCCGTTCCGAGGCACTCGAGCGCCTGTTCGTGGTTGCCGAGCAGCGCCAAGTGGCACGCGAGGTTGTAACGGACCCGGGCGTCTCGGGGCAGCAGTTCGACAAGGCGCTCGTCGCACTGGACGCTGTCCTCGATGCGACCGATGACGGTATAGGCATGCGTCAAGAAGCGGAGCACGTCGATGTTGTCCGCATCCCGCGCGAGGGCCTCCTCGGCGACGCTCACCTGGAATCGGGTGCCCGCCAACTCGAGCGGGTCCGGTCGGTCACTGGCCATCTGTTAATGGTAGGTGGTGATTTGCGGACTGTCACGGCGCGAAGCCCAAGCGCGTACCATGATGTGGTGCGCTGGTTGACGGCCGTGCTCTGGTTTCTCGCCGCGTGCGCCGCGCCGGAGCCCGAGTACGTCCCCGGGGGCGCCGACCTGCCCGATGCCGCGCGCCGGAACTACAAAGACGCTGTGCTCGCCGAACTCCGCGGAGACGTTGCTGAGGCGATCGACGGGTACGCCGCGCTTTGTGAGCGCTATCCGACCCGGTTGGCGTTTCATCTGGCCCGGATCCGGCTGGTGCGCACCCGCGGAGGCCCCGACGCGGCGCGCTCGCTGTACGATCCCGCCCCGCCCGGTGTGGACCCGCTGCGCGCGCAGATCCTCTCCGGTTTTTGCGACCTCAAAGAAGGGGATCTTCCGGCGCGTCGCGATCTGTTGGCGTTCGCCCGTGAAAAGGAGCCGACCGAGCCGTACTGGATGATCGGGGAGGCGGACCTGGAGATGCGCGCGCTGGAGAAGGTGCTCGACCGCGCCGCCCAGGAGCGCGCTCGGGCAGAGGTCGACGACGTCCGCAAGACACTCGAAGACGCCGAGGCGATGCTCGAACGGGCGCGCGTCAGTGCGACGGCCGCGGCGGAGAAAGACGCCGGGTTCGCGGCCGCTCATCAGATGTTGGGTTACATCGCGGCGCGTCATGCGGATCTCGTGACCGACTTCGACCGCCGCGACGAACTCCGACATCAGGCCGAACGGGAGTACGCACGCGCCGTCGAACTGGATCCGTTCGCGCTGAGCGCGCGTTTGAACCTCGCCGAGAACCACCTGTTCTTTTCCGCCAACAACAAGGCGATCAAGGAACTCCGGACCTGCGCCGAGCTTGCGCCGGGCGAGGCTGCGGTGTGGCGCAATCTCGGCCTCGCGTATTTTCGCGAGGGACGCCTGGACGAGAGCACGAAGGCCTACGAGCGCGCGATCGAGCTCGATCCGGACAACGCACGCGCGCACGCGGCGCTGGCGGATTGCCTGCACGACACAGGACAAGACAAGGACGCGCTCGAGCGGCTCCACCTCGCTTGGGACAAGGCGAACGACGACCGCGGCTTGCGCGCCGAGATCGCGTTCAAACTCGCGGCGATCTACGAATACGAGGGCGCGTACAAGCAAGCGATCGAACAGTACGAGCTTCACGTGAAGCTCGGCGGCGCGGAGTCGGGCAAAGCCGAGTACCGAATCCGCCAAATCTACGAACGCGCGTTCGAGTGAAGAAGAAGGCAGAACAACCACAGAGGTGGTCGCATCTCAGGTTCGTGCTTCCCATCACTGGAAGCCTCCGCTCGAAACGGTTCCACACGCCTCTGTGCCTCTGTGGTTGTCTTCCGCCCAGCACTCAGGGCGTCGGGCGGTAGATGGCGCCGCGGCGGTGGCCGATTCTTGCGAGGGCGCCCTTGTCGACGAGCGTTTGCAACTCGCGCAACGCCGTGCGCGCGGAGATCTTCTCCAGTTCCACGATGTCGCTGTTCGTGATCGAGCCCGCCGTGATCGCCCGGGTCAGGATGCGTTCCTGCCGCGGGGAAAGCTCGGGCGAACGCCGATGCAGATCGAGCGGCGGAGTCGTGCGCGGGTCGAGGTCGAGATGCGCGGATTCCACAGTCGGGCCGTCCGACAGCAGCATCGAACGTTCGACCGTGCGCTGAAGTTCCAACACATTGCCGGGCCACAGATGCGCGTACAGAAGATCGAGCGCGTCGGGAGAAAAGCGATCGACGCGGATGCGGTGCGTCACGTTGACGTCGAGTCGGAACCGCTCGATGAGCGAGGGAATCTCCTCCCTGCGTTCGCGCAGCGGCGGCACCCGAATCTGAACGACGTGCAGCCGATGCAGGAGTTCCTGCCGGAACAACCCCTGGCGCACCGAGTCCTCGAGATCCCGTGTGGTCGTGGCGAGAACCCGCACGTCAACTTCGATGGCCCGCGTACCGCCGACACGCGCAAACTTGCGGTCGCGCAGAAAACCGAGCAAACCGTCCTGGGTCGACAACGGGAGCGCGCCGATCTCGTCGAGCAGGATCGTGCCCGTGTGCGCCGATTCCAGGAGCCCCGGCTGCCCGCGCCGTCCGCTGTGGCGGGACGTACCGAACAGCGCCGCCTCGACCTGCGCATCGACCGCGTTGGTGCAAGCCAGCCGGCAATACGGTCGGTCGCGCCGGCCGCTGTTGGCTTGGACCAGGTCCGCCAACGCTTTCTTGCCCGCGCCCTTTTCGCCGCGCAGTAGCACCGTTGCGTTCGTGGGGGCGACACGCGCTGCGACCTCGAGGGTCTCGCGCATGGCCGGCCCCGCGCGTACGAGTGCGCCGAGATGCGAGGGCAATCGCAAACCGGGCGGTAGCGCTCCGCGCGCGGGGGACGTGCCGCCCTCCAATCTCGCCAGCCGATCGAGCAGGATCCCGGCGCTCTCTCCATCGTCGGGATAGACCAGCCGCTGCAGCGAGAGTTCGGGTCGCGTCGTGACATGTTCCGCGTGCAGCGGTTCGTCCGACAACTGCGCCGCGAGTTGATCCAAAAAGCGCGTGGCGTCGGCGCCGCTGGTCTCCACTAAGAGCGCGACGAGGTGCCCGGGCGCAAAGAGCGCGACCAGCGTTCGCCCGGGCAGCGCGGCTCGCATGCGCTCACCGGCCTCCGCCGCGAGCGCGGCCGCGTCATTGGGCTCGAGCTCGTCCACGCCGTCCATGTGCAGGCCGATCAACGCGAGTGTCCGGTGTCCCGCCGATGCGCGGTCGGTCTCCTCCTTGAGGCGCCGCGACAGGAACGAATCCGTATAGAGCCCGGTTTCGGCATCGGTCACGGCGGCGCGATAGAGCCGCGCGTTTTCCATCGCGATTCCGATCTGGCGGCCGGTCGCGTCGAGCACCGCGAGATCCGACGTTTCGATTGCGCGGGTCTCCGAACAAACCGCCAGTCCGATGACCCGTCCTGCGGCCGCCAGGGGCACATGGAGCGTTCGCTCGTGGACGCGAGGCGACACCGCTGCAATCGCGTCATGAATCGGGCCGGTGTCGGGCACGCGCGCAGGGACGTCGTCCTCGGATCCGTGCAGCGGGTGCAACCGGTTCGTGTGCGCGTCGAACGAGTACACGGCGACCCGAGCCGCGCCGGTCTGTCGCAACAAGGTGTCCGCGGCCGTCGACACGACATCGGAGAGGTCGAGTACGGCCGTGAGCGCGCGCAGACCGGTCTGCAGATCGGTGAGCTGCCGGACGCGTTGATCGAGCGCATCGGCCATCGTGTTGAAAGACGTCGCGAGCCGTGCCACCTCGTCGCCGGCATCCACGGGAACGCGCTGGGACAGATCACCCTCCGCGAGGGACTGCGCTGCACCGGTCAGCCGTTGCAGCGAGGAAGTGACGCGGTCGATGAGCGCGCCGCCGGCGAGCACGACCAGCAGGAGCACGCCGAGGCCGACGAGACTCAGCGTGTTACGCGTCGCGGCGAGGGCGGCCTCGGTATCCGCGCGGGAGCGATAGAGGCCGAGGCTGCCGACGAATCGGCCACTGTCGCGAAGATTGACGAACGCGGCGGTGAAGCGCTTTTTCCCCACCGCCTGAACGGGAGCATAGAAGGTGCCCTCGCTCTCCGCGAGGTGTCCGGCGATGCGCTTCAGGTCCTGATACCCGGCCCGGGAATCCAGCAGTGCATCGGTCTCGCCGGCCGTCGCGACGGGGGTGCCGTCGGGTCCGAGCAGCACGAGCGCGTCGGTGCTGTCACTGAGCAGTCCCGCGGAAGGGATGCCGACGATGTAGCGCCTGCCGCCGCGGCCGCGCGCCACGCCGACGGCCAGGAGCCCGTCCCACGGCGAGTAGTACAAACCGGAACGTGGCATCGCTTCCAGCGCCGCAAGGTTCTTGAGCGGACTCTCCTGCGAATCCAGTTCGGGCACACGCAGGAACGCGCCGCTCGCGGTCAGGTCCTGCGATACGGCGTGGAGCAGCGAGGAGAGTTGCGCGCGGGGATCGCGGGCGGCGATCTCGAGTGTGTCGCGCGCGCGGACCGCGAGTGCGTGCGCGCGGTCGCGAACCCCATAGAGGCGCTGGCGCGCCGCGGACAGTCCCGTCTTGGTTACACGTTCCAAACTGGCTTCCGCGCGCTCGGACAAAACGGAGTGCAGCGCGAAGAACAAGAACAGAAGCGGCACCGCGGACGCCGTGCCCAGTGTCAGGAGCATCTTGACGCGCAGGCGCCGCGCGCGCTGAAGGTGCGGGGCCGCGGCGATCACGAGACCGAACGCCAGGAGGAAGTACGCCGCTCCCAGCAGAAACGGTTTGAACCATGCGACCGATCCGTGCCAGGGCGGCCTGGGCAAGAACAGCTCAAACGAGCCGGTCACCGTGTCCGGAAGATCCAGGGAGACGGCGAGTCCCGTGCGTAAACCGGCCTCCCGCACGAGGCGCCCAGGCGCACGTAACCGTACGCCGAGCTTCGTCCCGCCGCCGCGCAGTTCGAGCCGTTGATTGGGCAACAGCAGGAGACCCGATGCTGGATCCGGTACTCGGTTCACTCTTTGCCCGAGCGTGGCCGCGGCGATCTGCAACGTGCCGGCGGCACCGAGATTCTTGATGCGCGCCGCGCGGGCCGGTGTTCCGTCATTCCCGCCGACGAATACGGAGCAGACGTCGTATTGGATGGGCACGTTCGGGGTGTCCCATCGCAAAGCGGTGCTCGATTCGCCCGCGACGCCGGAGCCCAACACCGGGTGGCGCAGATCCGGGCCGTTGCGCAGCACACGCCGCCTTTCGACTGTGTCCTGAAAAACGACGCTCACCTCGGCCGCGTCTTCGCCAAACGGCGCTTGCGGGTACGCCTGTGTCGCGCTCACGGCGAGCCACAGTTGGTTCGGTGAGACCCCTTCCTGTATCCCGGGCCCAAACGGCAGTTCCCACTCTTCTCCAGGCGGGATGCTCCGGATGTTCTCGGCTGGCGCGCGTTTCCAGATGTCGAACGGGATGCCTTCGCTGTTTGTCGTGGCGAGTGGCAGCGTGCGGCCGTCCATCTCGAGTCGGGAGAGAACCAAAGTCCGAGAAGACAACCGGTTTTGCACCGTGAGCGAATCCAGCGTCAACGGAGGCGAGCCCATCTCGAGCCTGACCGGAACATCGTGAGTCGAGGGAACGCGAAAGGACCGGCTTTGCGAGAAGGTCCCGCCTTGATCTTTCAGGTAATCCAGAGCGAGGAAGACTCCCGACTCTGTCGCCTCGCGCTCCGGTGGTCCGGTCGCGGTTAGGAAGAGCGAGAGCGCGGAACCGTTGGGGATCGGCGGCAGGGGAAACGTGCGCGATTGGCCGGGCGCGAGCGCGATCGCGTGATCCGGCGGTTCAGCCGAACTCGACGGCGCCGGTCCCGTCGGCAGGCAGTAGTACCGATAGGGCGGGTGGTGGCGTGTGCGCCCTTGCCGCAAGAGTGCGAACAAACGCGCCGCGCGTTCGGCCGGGTCGCCTTCGCTGCGTTCGAGATCCAGGAAACCCGCCGCGGCGGCTTCGAGACGTTCGATCTCCTGCTTGTGAGTCGAGCGCGCCTGGCGATCCGCAAGCCATGCGAGGGTGCCTGGCGCGAGCAGCAAGACCCCCGCGCCGACCAAAAACGCGCCGCCCAGGACCGCGGGCTGCACACGCGACGGCGCCGGTCCCGCACGCACCCAGCGACGCAACAGGAACCAGATCACGGCGACCGCCGCCAACCCGGCGAGCAGCGTGACCGTGTCGAAGGGGCTTGCCGGTGTGTCGGCGCGCACCGGCTCCACCGCGCCGATCGCGAGTTTGCCGAAGCGGTCGGGCCGGTTGAAGAGTTGGAACCGCCCGGAGAGGGTCATGTAACTCTCCGGTTTGTCAGCTCCCTTTTCGTCGACGTCATTCAGCGCGACGTCGAAACCGATCTGGCCGTCGGAATTCGGCCGAAGAGGCGCGAGACTCTCCAACGGGATCCCGACCTCGAGCGCGTATCCGTTTTCCGTGCGCTTGGCCGCGAATTGAATCCCGCGGAGGCCGCCGTCGGGGAACGGGCGGTCGGGCGCGCTCTCCATGACACCCCACGAAAGGTTCTCGTGAAATGGCATCAGGAACAGTTGCAGGTTGTCTTTTGAGTACCCCGGAGTCGCCGGCGGCGGCTGCTCCAAGTCGGTATCGAAGAAGATCTCGATCGAGTCCCCGGTCCACCAAGCGCGTCCGGGTTCGTGCAGCAAGTGGTCGTCGCGGACCTCGAAACCCAGGTAGAGGTGCGCGCCGTGCCGCACCGCACGCACGCTCGCGGAAAGATCCGCCGGGCCCGACCACGCTTCGCGGTAGTTTGGGTCGAGTTGTTCGCGTTTGTTCAGTTCGCCGGGGCGAGCGCCGCCCCAGGCGGATTCGTCCAATGTGCCGTCGACAACCGGCGCCGATGGTACGCGCGGGCAATCGAGCACGGGCCTCGCATGCTCCTCCGCCGGTACCGGTCCGGTGACGATCAGGAGCAGCAACCCAAGGGCAAATCCGCGATTCACGGAGCCACTATACGAATCGCGGGGCCACCGTTGGTGCTGTGCGGGCGCGGGTTACTTGCGGTTGGTCAGGACCCAGCCGGCGTAGAACATCGCGGCTCCAAGGCCCAGCAGGCCGAATTCGAGTGTCATCGCGTTGGCGCCGCCGCGTTCCCCGTACAAAAGCCCCACGGGAAGCATGACGAGGCCGAGAAGTTGGAGGAAGCGTCCCAGAGCTTTCAGCATGCCAAATCCTTCAGCATGAGGGGCCGCGCACGGTCGTGCCTGAGCCTCAGACGCCGACCGGCTGGCGCGCGGGCTTTTTCTTCGGGTCGATGAAGTGCAACTCGATGGCGTCCTTGATGCAGACGCTGGTGCAGAGGTGATCGCACCCCATGCACTTTTCCTGATCGACGATGGCGACCATGTTGACACCCGGCGAGGAGTCGTAATCGACCATCTGCAGCGCGTCGTAGGGGCAGACGTCCACGCAGAAGACACAGCCGGTGCACAGATCGGCGTCGACCTTCGCGCGCCGCACCTCTTTCGGCTTGAGCCGGATGGCAATCTCATTGTGGTCGTCGAGGATCGCATTGACCGGACAAACGTAGCCGCAGAGCCCGCAATCGACGCACAGCGTCGGGTCGATCAGGTGCAGCTCCTTGCGCGTGCCGGCGATGCACTCGACGGGGCACTTCTTGGCGCACGCGGTGCAGCCGATGCAGGTGTCAATGATCGTGTATGCCATGCGGATCTAATATGCCATCCCGGTCGGATATGAGATCCCGGCCGGATCGGAAATCCCGGTCGGATAGGAGATCGGCGTCGGATGTGCCATCGGTGATCTGGTAGCGTTTGGTGAACCGGCCGTTTTGGTGGCGAAGGCCCCCAGCTATTGGATAGGTCGGCATTCTAGCCACAAGTCAAGTGCTGCCAAGGGTTTCCCGTGTCTCGGACTCTCTCCGCCCTCATTCTCTGCGTCTTGATGATGGTGCTCGCCGTCTTCATGTTCGTGTCGCCGCCCGATGGGTGGCACAGTTTCCCCTACCGGCTGGCGATGCCGTTCGCGCTGATGGCGTGCTCCCTGAGCATCCTGGAGAACCTGCGGACGCGGACGCACATCACGCAACTTGTGGGCGCGATGCGGGCGCTAATGGGCAAGGCGGGACACGCAGCCACCAGTGGCAAGGCGCCCACGGGCGAGGTCCGCGTCGAGGCCGTCGAGATCCTGCTGCAGTCCCTGAGAAGCGACAAGGACAAGGTCCGGGCGGTGGCGGCCCGCCAGCTCGAGAACCTGACGGGACAATCGCTGGGCGAGGACGTCGAGGCCTGGGAGCGCTGGTGGGGCGAGAACAAGGCCGGGTTCAAGGACCGCGCTGGCTGAGTTTCTGGCCCACGGCTGACGCCGCCGTGTTGCTGGCCCAACGGCTGACGCCGCCGTGTTGCTGGCCCAACGGCTGACGCCGCCGTGTTGCTGGCCCAACGGCTGACGCCGTTGGAGCGTGGCCCGCGCGGACCGGCACCGTTTTTTTGAACGCAACTCGGCCCGGTCGGGCGAACGCTTGCAGGAATCGGCCCGCGCCTTTATGCAAGGGATCCATGGCCGCCGGTTCCGCTGTCGCCCTCGAGTCGCTTTTGCACTCCCTCGCTCCCGATCTGCAACGGGTGGAAGCGGAGGTGGCGCGCATGGTGGCGACGGATTCCGAGCCCGTCCGGGGGTATCTGAACCACCTGTCGCAGTTCGGCGGCAAGCGGTTGCGTCCGGCGCTCGTGCTCCTGGCGGGGCGCATGTATGACGGCATCACCGCGCAGCATGATGCCGTGGCCGCCATCGTCGAGATGATCCATCTCGCCACGCTGGTGCACGACGACATTCTCGACGAGTCCGCGATGCGGCGCGGCGTCGAGACGGTGAACCGCAAGGTCGGCAACGAAACGGCGGTCCTTTTGGGGGACTACCTGTTCGCCACCGCGTTTCGTGAGGCCGCGCGCCTCGAGGACCGGTTCCCGTCCGAGCACCTCTCGGATGTCGTCACGATCGTGTGCCACGGCGAGATGAAGCAGGTGCATCACCGAAACGATCTCGAGATGTCGGAGAAGATCTACTTCGAGATTATCGAGGGCAAGACCGCGGCGTTGTACGCGGCGGCGTTGCGCTGTGGCGCGCGGCTGGCGGGCGCGCCCGAGGACGAAGCCGAGGCGCTCGCGCGGTTCGGTATGTCTTTCGGCAGCGCGTTCCAGATCGTGGACGACATCCTGGACCTGACCGGCGAGGAGGGCATCGTCGGCAAGTCCCTCGGCACCGATCTCGACAAGGCGAAGATGACGCTGCCGCTTTTGCGCTTGCGCGACAAGGCCACCGCGGCGGACCGCGCGAAACTCGAGGACGCGATTCGCTCTCACGATCCCAAGGCACGCGAGCGTGTGCGGCCGTTGCTCGAAGAGTACGGCGCCATCGAGAGTGCGCGCGAAACCGCCGACGAATTGGTCGCGCAGGCGCGTGATGAACTGCACCGCGTGCCCGCGTCCGCCGACCGGGACTTGCTGCAACAGGCCGCCGAGTTCGTGCTTTCGCGCGACCGGTAGACCTCGATCTTTCTGCGCTGCGCGTACCGCAACTCGAACCTCCCTCGCGCTCGGCTCACGCATGTGGGTGTGTGTTGCGCCAGGGGGCCTCCCGCCGACTCGCTTCCACCCTCGCCGAGGCTTCGGCTGACAAGCTCACGGGCAAGTAGCAAGCGCGACATTGGTCGTCTTCGGTATGCTCGAGACATGAAGGACCCGACCGAGCCCATCCGCCAAAAGGCCAGCGAGTATCCGGGCGTCGACCAAGGCACGTCGTGCACGCAGAGCTCGTTCAAGGCGAGCAAGCAGGCGTTCTTGTACATCGGCGAGCAAGGCGGCCGCTACAAGGCGATGTTCAAGCTCGACAAGTCAAAGGCCAAAGTGCAAAAGCTCGCCGAGAAGGAGCCGGACAACTACCAGGTCGGCAACACCGCGTGGGTCACCGCGCGCTTTTCCGCCGACAAGCCGATGCCCAAAAAGCTGTGGGAAGCGTGGCTCCACGAAAGCTACGCACTGGCGACTGCCTCAAAGCCGAAGGAGAAAGCCAAGGCGAAGAAGAAGGCCAAGGCCAAGAAGAAGACCAAACGCAAGTAGCGCTGGGGCCACCGGCCGCCGCCTTCACGCGAGCGAAGGAGGATTGCCACCACTGCTAAACTCTTGGGCTCAAATCAAGGAGCTAGAGCATGAGCGCAGAGATCATCGACGGCAGGGCGATTGCCGCGGACATCCGGGGCGAGGTGAAATCCGGCGCCGCGGAGCTCATCGAGAAGTACAACACGACTCCGGGTCTGGCGACGGTGCTGGTGGGGGCCAACCCCGCGTCGCATCAGTACGTGCGCATGAAGAGAAAAGCCTGCGCCGAGGCCGGCATCGAGAGTTTTCATCATGAGCTGCCGGAGGAGACGACGCAGTCGGACCTGCTCGCGCTGGTTGAAAAGCTCGGCGCCGACGACAAGGTCCACGGCATCCTGGTTCAGCTCCCGCTGCCCAAGCAGATCGATGAGGAGGTCATCCTCAACGCGGTTCCGCTCAACAAGGACGTCGATGGATTCCACCCGCTCAACATCGGCGCGGTGGCGATGAAGGGCCGCGATCCGGCGTTCACGCCGTGTACGCCCAACGGCGTCATCGAGTTGATCAAGCGCAGCGGCACCGAGATCAGCGGCGCCAACGCCGTCGTGCTGGGCCGCTCCAACATCGTCGGCATGCCCGCGGCGTTGCTGCTGATCGAGAACAACGCGACCGTGACGGTCTGCCACTCGCGGACCAAGGACGCGAAGTCGTTCATGCTGAACGCGGACATCCTGGTCGCCGCCATCGGCAAGGCGGGTTTCGTGACCGCCGACATGGTGAAACCCGGCGCGACGGTCATCGACGTCGGCACGAACGCGATCCCGGACGAGACCAAGAAGAGCGGCCGCCGCATCGTCGGCGACGTGGACTTCGAGGCCGTGAAGGAGGTCGCGGGCAAGATCACCCCCGTCCCCGGCGGCGTGGGCCCGATGACCATCGCGATGCTGCTGGCGAACACGCTGCGCAGCGCGCGCAAGGCCGCGGGTGCCGACTGAGGGTGCGTACGCGCTCGAATACAGAATTCACCGCAGAGACGCAAAGGGAGCAGAGTTTTCGCGGAGCCGTTCCTGCGCCGAGCCGGGGCTGGCCGGGTGAACTCGAGTGAATGGAAAAAGGGGTAAGGCAACCGCGTCCGGCGCTCTTTCCTCTTTCCTTCCTTGAACTACACGCCACGCTCGCTCGGGGACTGTGCGTTCTCGGAGAAGCGTCTCCGTGAACTCGGCTCGGACCTCTGCGCCTCTGCGGTTACTCTTCCTCTTCGACGGCGTCCGACGCCGAGCGCTGCGCGCCTACCCGTGCGAGATGATCCCCGGGCGAAGGCGGCGGCGGATTTGGGCGCGCACGGACTCGAGGCGTTCGGAGATCACGCCCGACAGCTTTTCGAGGATCGCAACGCCGACCTCGGGTTCGTCATGGCACAACTTCAGAAGCGCCTCGGCATCGAGTTCGATGATGTCGCAATCCTCGATGCACACGGCGCTGTTGCCGTAGGTCCCCGCGCTTCGCGAAACGCCGGACCAGCCGAACACGGCGCCCGGTTCGCGTGCGTGGCCCAGGGTCACGCCGTCCTCGTCGCCGACACGGCCGCGAAACGAAATCATGCCGTTGACCAAGACACCGATGGTGTCGGCGCTGTCGCCCTCGTGATAGATCACGTGGCCCGCGCGGTACTTGCGCCTCGTTGCGATGTGGCTGAGGCGCTCCCGCGTGCGGCCTTCCATCTCAAGAAAAAACGGTGTGCGGGCTAGAGCTTCCACGGCAACCATCGCGATCTCCTTTCGTCACTCGAGGTGCAAGCCCCGCATGAGGCGTGCCGGTAACTCCGTAGCCGGAATTTCTTGCAGAAACCGTCTAGAACAGGCCTTTCACGCGTCCCGTTTCGGGATCGATGTCCACGTTTTCAAACGCGGGACGCGAGGGCAGCCCCGGCATCGTTCTCATGTCACCACAAAGCGGGTACAGGAATCCAGCGCCAATGCTCGCGCGGATGTCTCGCACCGGCAAACGGAAGTTCTTCGGCACGTTCTTCAGCTTCGGATCGTGGCTGATGCTGAGGTGCGTCTTGGCCATGCAGATGGGCAGGTTGTCCCACCCGAATTCCGTGTAGAGCTTGAGCTTCTTGCGCGCGGCGGGCATGAAGTCGACACCTTCGGCGCCGTAGACCTTGGTCGCGATGATCTCGATCTTGTCCTGGATCGGGATGTCGAGCGGATAGAGGAACTCGAACGAACCGTCGTGTTCGTCGCAAGCCGCGACGACAGCCTCGGCCAGCGCCTCGGCGCCCTCGCCGCCCTTCGCCCAGTGGTCCGTCATCACCGCGGCCTCGGCCCCGGATTCGCGCGCAATCTGCTCGACGAGTTTCAACTCGTTGTCGGTATCCGTGGTGAAGCGGTTGACCGCCACGACGACGGGCACCTTGAACATCTTCGCGATTCTGATGTGCGCTTTGAGGTTGTCACTGCCGATCCGCAGCGCCTCGAGGTTTTCGTTCGTGAGTTCGGGCGGCAGCGGCTTGCCCGCCACGACCTTGCCCGCGCCGCCGTGCATCTTGAGCGCGCGAATCGTCGCAACCAGCACCACGCAGTCGGGCCGCAGCCCGCTCACGCGGCACTTGATGTTCATGAACTTCTCCATGCCGATGTCCGCGCCGAAGCCGGACTCGGTGACGACATAGTCGGAGAGGCCGAGCGCGAGTTGGTCGGCGATCACGCTCGAGTTACCGGGTGCGATGTTGGCGAACGGACCAGCGTGCACAAACGCCGGCGTGTGCTCCAACGTCTGCATCAGCGTGGGCATGATTGCGTCCTTCATCAGGACGGTCATCGCCCCCGCGACCTTCAGGTCCTCCGCCGTGACGGGGTCGCCGCTCTTGCTCATACCGACCACGATCTTGCCGATGCGCTCGCGCATGTCCTTCATGTCCGAAGTCAGCGCGAGGATCGCCATCACCTCCGAGGCGACGGAGATGTCGTAACCCGTTTCGCGCGGCGCGCCGTTCAGGCGTCCGCCGAGTCCGAGCACGATCTTGCGCAGCGCGCGGTCGTTGAGATCCACGACCCGGTTCCACAAGAGCGAAAACGGGTTGATGTCGAGGTCGTTGCCGTGGTGGATGTGGTTGTCGATGGCCGCGCCGAGGAGGTTGTGGCTCGTCGAGACCGCGTGGATGTCGCCGGTCAGGTGGAGGTTGAACTCCTCCATCGGAATGATCTGGCTGTAGCCGCCGCCGGCCGCGCCGCCCTTGATCCCAAAGGTGGGCCCCATACTCGGCTGGCGGATGCACGTGAAGACCTTGTGGCCCAACCGGCCGAGGCCCTGCGAGAGGCCGACGGTAGTGGTGGTCTTACCCTCGCCGAGCGGCGTCGGGGTGATGGCCGCGACGTCGATGTACTTGCCACGCGGGCGATCCGCGATGCGTTTTTGCACATCGAGGTGCACCTTCGCCTTGTACTTGCCGTAGAAATCCAGGTCGTCCTGATTCAGGCCGACTTTCTCGGCGATTTCGATCACCGGACGCACGTCCGCCGCCTGCGCGATGTCGAGGTCGCTCGGCACGCTGCTCTTGCCACTCACGGGATGCCCTCCTTGTTGCTGGCCCAACGGCTGACGCCGTTGGCGCCCCTGCTTCCAGCGGTGAGCCACGAAGTCTAACCCGGGCCTTGGGGCGCGGCTACCGGGCGATTTCGCGTCCGGACCGCCGATATACTTCGCTCATGTCGAGCCCGCCGCCGCATCTCCCGGCACCCCTGTTCGACGCGGAAACCATCGCGATCCGCGTGCGCGAGCTGGGCACGGAGATCCGGTCCCATTACCCCGAGGGGTCGATCACGCTGCTCAGCATCCTCAAGGGGTCCGCACTGTTCACCGCGGATCTCGCGCGCTCGGTCCCCGGCGAGGTCGAGCTCAGTTTCGTGCATGCGCGCTCCTACGGCGATCGCACGACGTCGTCGGGCACGGTGGAGCTCTTTCAGCTCGAGCACGAGGTCCTGGCCGGCCGGCGGGTCGTCGTGGTCGATACGATCCTCGACACCGGGCGCACCCTCGAAGAGGTCGTCCGGTCCGTGAAAGCCGCCGGCGCCGCGGATGTCCGCACGTGCGTGCTGCTCGACAAGAAAGCGCGGCGGCAGGTCGATGTCGTTCCGGATTGGATCGGTTTCGAAACGCCGGACCTGTTCCTGGTCGGATACGGCCTCGACCATGCTGGACGCTACCGTACGCTAGCCTACATTGGTGCTCTTGATGGGGGTGCTCTCGAAGGGGGTGCCCTCGACGAGGGTACGCCGCACGAGTAAGACGTCCCCCGGCCGCACCAGCACTTCTTAACGATGTCCGATCGCGACTACCTCCGCGCTGACTACGACGCGCCGCGTTATCGCGCGCCGTTCTGGCTCACGCTGCCGGGGATGAAGGGGTATCTCGCGCTGCTCCTGGGCATGTTCGTGCTTCAGATGCTATTGCCTCGGTTCTGGCCCGCTGGTTCTCGGTTCATCGAGGACTACTTGAGCCTGACGCCGCACGACGTGCTGCACAAGTTCTACGTGTGGCAACTCGTGACGGGCACGCTGTTGCACGCGGACTTCCTGCACATCCTGTTCAACAGCTTGATCATTTTCTTCGCGGGCCGGCTCGTGGAACCCCGGTTGGGATCCAGAGGGTTCGTGGTCTTCTGCCTCGGGTGCGCGGCGTTTTCGTCGCTCGGATACATCGCGTGGGCGATCTTCGACCAGGTCTTGTCTCCGATGGTCGGTGCCAGCGGCGTGGCGATGGGCCTGCTGATCTTGATGGCGATCTGGTACCCCCACATGACGATTCATCTCTGGGGTTTGATTCCGCTGCGCATGAAGACGCTCGCGTTCATTCTGATTGGGATGGACGTGCTCATGATGCTGAGCACATCCGGCGACATCGCGAACAGCGCGCACCTCGCGGGGTGCCTGTTCGCGTGGCTGTACGTGCGCCATGGCGCCAAGGTTGCCGGCGTCTTCGATGCGATCGACCGGCGCTCGGAGGTGGCACGCGAGAAAAAGGTCGCGAAGCAACACCTTCAAGAGGCCGAGATGCGCCAGGAGATGGATCGCATCCTCGACAAGATCCGCGACGAGGGCATGCCGTCGCTTTCGGATGCGGAGCGGCGGCGGCTCAAGGAGATCGGGCAGCGCCTGCGGCCGTAACCCGTTTCATGAACCAGGTTCTCAAGGCGGCCGTCGTCATCGTGCCGATCTTGCTTGTCCTCTTGTTGTTGCACGCGTGCACGGGCCGTGACGGCCGGCGATGGGAGTCGAAACTTCAAGGCTACGATCCGCGGGCGCAGTTGGTCGAGGACTCGGCCGAACTGGTCGTGGTCGCCTCCGATCCGAAGTGGGGTCGCGCCGCGGGCCGGCACGCGCTCGCGTACAAGCGGTTTCTCGCCGCGCGGTACGGGGATTTGCTCGGGAAGGGCCGCGACCGGCGCCTGTTGTTTCTCGCGTTCTCGACGACCGAGCAGATGCAGCGATACCACACCGATAAAACGGGCGACCGCACGCATCCGGGTGGCTTTCACGACCCGTCGCGCGGCGCGATCTTTCTGTCCGTCGAGTCGTCCATCTCCACGATCCGTCACGAGACCGTGCACCTGCTCATGTCCGAGAGCGATCGCCGCGACATGCGGCTGAGCCCCTGGCTGATCGAGGGGATCCCGGAGGCCTTTTCGCGCGTCGATCCCGCGCGGCCCAAGATCGGTCCGGGAATTCCGGAGACCGACCGCGAGTGGGTGCGAACGACGTATCGGCGCCAACGCCTCGACCTCCACCGCCTGCTGACCATTGAGGACTACGAGGTCTTCTGGAGGGACCCCGAACGCAACTATCGGGATGCCCGCTCCCTCGTTGCGTTCCTGCTTCGGACCCGGCCGGAGACGTTTGCGGAGTATCTCGGGTACGAACGGAGATCCGAGACCGGGCGGGCCAAAGCCTTCCGGGAGCTATTCCGAACCGCGGATCCGCGGTTCGGAAACGAGCTGAACGCTTTTCTCACGGAAAAATAACGCTCAGACCGCGGTTTTTTGGGGTGGAGCGCCCAGTACAAAAAAGCGAATCTATGAACATGATGCGTCGGCTCCTCACGCTCTCGTTTTTTGTGTTCGTCGGGTTCATGCTCAGTTGCGGTGGTAGCAGCGGCTCCGGTGCGATCCTCTGGATCGCGGATGGCAAGCGCGGCGAACTCGGCAACCTCTACCGCGTGAACCTCGCCACGGGACAGCTCACCACGATCGGCCCCATCGGATTTGCCGTTACAGGCATGGCCATGCATCCGAACGGGACGCTGTACGCGGTCGAGTCGACCTTTGGCGGAAATCTCGGCGACTCCCATTTGCTGACCATCAACAAGAACACCGGACAGGGATCGATCATCGGCAAGCTCGACGATTCGGGCGCGCCATTCGTGCATCAAAGTTGCCCCGACATCACGTTCGTGGGTGAGCGGCTCATCGGCTGGACCGAGGACTCCGACGAACCGATGGAGATCGACATTGCGACCGGCGAGGTCACCGTCATCGGAGGCGAAATCTCATCCTCGGGAAGTGGCATGGCCGCTGACAAGGACGGCACGGTCTACTTCATTCCCCAGGGCGACACGCTGTACATGATCGACCCCGACACCGGCGTCGGCACCGAGGGGCCGGACATCACGGGCTTGAACCTTGGAGGCACGATCAACTCGCTGACCTTTTTCCGGGGTGTGCTCTATGGCATTGATGCGCTCAATGAACGCTTGGAAGACGATCCTTCCGCGCTGGTTTCGGTCGATACGACCACGGGCGCGCTGACGCTGATCGGGGAGCTTCCCGACGACATCGACGCCATCGCTAGCAACGCCAAATGACGCGGGTAGGATCGGCGCGCCGCGTGGATAGGGACATGCGGCGAAACCGACACCATGAAACGCGCAGATTGGACATTCGTTGTTCTCGTTGTTGGCTGTGGGGCCCTCATCTGGTCTTGGCCGCGACCTGAGCCGAAGTCTGAACGGGACCAGCAGCCGTTCCCCCGGTGGCACCTAGACGACGGGGACGCGCCGCGAGGCAAGCGTCAACTCGGACCCGCTCTTGCGTTCACGCTCGCCGATCTCGAAAGGGACACCGCCGAGCAATCGCGCTGCGGGGAGGGCACGCGCCGCCGCCTCTATCTGTTCGAGGACGAAAAACGCGTCGGCGAGTGGCCCGTGGCCGACGCCGTCAAGTTGCCGGGGTGTGTGGTGCTCGACACGGGCCGCCACAAGGGTCAGAACGGACTCCCGCTTGCCGCGTTGTTGAGTAGCCGCAAGGGCGACTGGGACGCGATGGTGATCTATCCGTGTCGCGGCGAGCCCATGCGATTGAGCGTCGACGAGCTGCGCAAGGAGCCGGGCCGCTATGTGCTCGTGGTCGCCCAGCGCGGCATGCTCAAGTTGCTCGATTCCGAAGAGTCGGGCTCGAAGCCGGTGAAGAAGAACCTCGCAGCGATTCAGCTGGTGAAATAGGGGCCGGGTCTAGGCGGAGGCCAAGGTCTCCACTCGATCGAGCAGCGTCCGGATCTCGAAGGGTTTGGCCAGGAACTCCGTTTTCCCTTCGCGCACCTCGATGTCTGCAACGGCGGACGCGAATCCGGATACGTAAAGCACTTTGAGCGCGGGGTACATCGCCGCGATCTCCGCGGCTGCCTCCGGTCCGTCCCGCTCCGGCATCGCGACATCGGATAGCAGGAGGTCGATCGTTCCCTCGTGGGTGCGGGCCGCCTCGATGGCCGAGTCGCCGTCGGTGGACTCGACAACGGTGTACCCGTGCGTGCGCAACGCCAGCACAACCAGTTCGCGCACGGAGTCCTCGTCTTCGCACACCAGCACCGTTGCCTTGTCCGGTTGGGCCGCCGTGGATTCCGAGCCCGAGTCGGCGGACTCGCGCGCAGCGGGAAGAAACACGCGCATGCGCGCGCCCTCGTCGGGCGCGGAGTCGACTTCGACAAAACCGCCCGCTTGCGTCACGATGCCGTGCACAGTGGACAGGCCGAGCCCCGTGCCGCTACCGACGCGCTTGGTTGTGAAGAACGGCTCGAAGATGCGGTCGTGGGACTCCGCGGGGATGCCGCATCCCGTGTCCGCAAACGTGAGGAGCGCGAATTCCCGCTCCCCATCCGCGCCGGCGGGGGTGCGCATCGCACGTTCCGTCGTGATCGTCAGGGTGCCGCCGTTTTCCATCGCATCGCGCGCGTTGACCGCGAGGTTGAGCAGCACCTGTTCGAGCTGCACCGGGTCGATGCGCACGGAGGGGACATCGTCTCCCCAGCGGAGTTCGAGTTCGACATCTTGCGGCAATAGTCGCTTCGTCAGCGACAGGGAATCCACCGCGAACTCCGCCAGCTGGAGGACCTGCGGATTCGACATCTGGCCGCGGCTGAACGTGAGCAGCTTGCGCGTCAGCGAGGCGGCGCGCTGAACCGCGTGGTCGATTTCCGCCAGGCGTGTTCCGGCTTCGGAGTCGCGCGTCGCGCCGGACTGGCGCCGGATGAGCTCGACGTTGCCGAGGATGATCGTGAGTAGGTTGTTGAAGTCGTGCGCAACACCGCCCGCGAGCTGACCGAGCGCTTCCATCTTTTGCGATTGGCGCAACTGCGCCTCGAGAGTGGCCTGGCGAAGGCGAAACTCGCGGCGCGACACCGCGTCGATGGCGAGGGACACGAAGTCCGCCATCGAACCCGCGAAGGCCTGTTCCTCCGTGGTCCAGCGCCGGGCGTCGCCGACATGGTCGAGGCACACGATGCCGGCGACCTTCCCATCGTGCCGGATCGGCGCGTCGAGAATCGACGTTCCGCACTCGCTGATGTCGAAGAACTCCGCCGTGCGCAGATCCGTCCGAGCGTCATGCGCGGCGATCGCGCGCTCCTTGTCCAAGGCGCCGAAATAGGCCGGGTACCCGGCTACCTGGATGCGCGTTCCGGAGGTGAACTTGTCGGCGATGAGGTCGTAGCGGCAGGCACAAACGATGGACTCCCGATCCTCCGAGAACAGCCAGATGCCCGCGCGGGCGACGCCGATCGACTTTGCCGCGGCCTTGGTGATGTGGCGAAGCGCCTCGTCCAGTTCGCCCGGGGTAGATCCCAGGAGTTTAGCGAGCCCCAGGAGCGCGGAGCCATACGAGGGCGCGTGGTCGGGCGACGGCGTGGTGCCGATCGCCGAGGGGTCGGCGTCGGTTTTCGTCGGCGGTTGTTCGGCTGTGGGTTCGGTCACGGGGTGATTCTATTCGGGAAGCGGGAGAAGCGGCAAAGGGTGCGGAGGGAGGGTTGAGATGGCAGCCTCCGCGTGTGGGGCCCTCAGTCACCCCGCTGCGCGACGCAGCGGGAAGAGCCCGCAGTGTTTAAGGGGGGGCAGAGCCCCCCTTCGGACTCCGGGTCGCTTCGCTCCCTGCGTCCTACCCCTACATGAGGTCGGGTTCGTAGTTCGCGAGGCTCCAACGCGGTCACGCGTTGGGCAGAAAATACTGGTGGGGTTGAGGGATTCGAACCCCCGCTGCGTGCGCTCGGCTGTGCATCGCTTGCTTCGCGGGGGAGTCCGCAGTTTCTAAAGGGGGGCACGGCCCCCCTTCGGACTCTGGTCGCTTCGCTCCCGACGTCCTACCCCCAGATGAGGTCGGGGGCGTCGAATTCGGGTCGGCGAAAGTCGCGGGGCAGGGAAGCCTCTGCGTCGACCGTTCACAACGCTGCGCACCATCTCAGACGCAGCGAACGGGTGGCTCCAACGGCGTAAGCCGTTGGGCAAATGGACTGGTGGGCGTTGAGGGATTCGAACCCCCGACCTCATGGGTGTGATCCATGCACTCTAACCAACTGAGCTAAACGCCCGTTTTGTTCAGCAGTTTGGGATTGTAGGGCCTGTCTGGTGGGGCGCAAGCGGCGCGCCCCACCTCGTACGTGCGATCCCTACCCCGGGGCCGCGACGGCTTCGATGATCGTGACGGCAGCGCGCGCGGTGCGGGCAACGGCGGCGTCGGTATCTCCGTAGAGCCCTTTCAGAAGCGGCATCGTCTCTTTCGCGGCGGCGCCCATGCGGCCGAGGTTGCGGGCGCCGGCCTCGCGATACCACGGTTCGTCTGCAGAGATGGCGTCGACGAACAACGCGAGCGCTTCCGCGCCCTCGCCGCCGACACGCCAGATCGCAAGCGCGGAAGCGAGTGCGGTGTGACCGGTTCCGTGGGTCATCCAATGCCGCAGGTTCGGCAACGCCGCCGTCGCGTTGTCGCCGGCGAGGCTGAGCGCCTCGGCGGCACGCATGCGGCTCAGAAACGTCTTGCCGTCCAGCGCGCGAATGAGCGCGGGCACGGCGCCGTCGTACCGGCTGGCGAGATCCGCCAGCGCAAGTGCGGCTTCGTTGCGCACCAGGTAGGAGCGGTCGTTGAGCGCTTCCACGAGTTTGTCGCCGGCCGCGGCGTTGCCGCGCAGTGCGATCACGGCGCGCGCGCGTTCGAGGTCGCTCCCGTTCTGCATCGTTTCGAGCAGAACCGGCACGGGGTTGTCGCCGGCCTTCGCCAGCATCACGCGCGCGCCCTCGAGATTTTGCGCACGCAGCCCGCGCAACGTCTGCGCGGCGGGGATCTTCGCGATGCCGTACTGCTTCCGGCGCATTTCGAACAACTCTTGGTCGTCCGGGAGGGCGCCGACGCTCTTGCCGTCGAGCGCCGCGATTACCCGACGCGCGAGAATGGAAAGCGCAGTGTCTTTGTCCGTGGTCAGCTTCTCGACGTTGGCGCGGTCCGCGGCCGTGCCGAGGAGTTCAAGACACCAGCGGCGCACTCGCGCGTTTTCGTGCGAGAGGCCCTTGCCGAGCGAACCGTGCGCCTTGTCGCCCAAGGAGGCGAGGAGCTTGCGCGTGTTCAACTGCAGGATGGGATCCTGCATCGCGGCGACCAACGCGTCCGCTGCCGGCGCCGCGGTTTCGCCCTTGCCCGCGAGTTCCTGCAGCGCGAGCACCCGTACTTCCGAATACGGACTCTCGAGTTTCTTCGTCAACTCCGCCACCGAATCGCCTTGCGCAGAGGCGGTTAGGGCCAAGAGGCCCAGCGAGAACATGCATCTCGACAACATCGTTTGCTCCTCAGGTTGTGCTCTTACTCCTACCGCGCGCCAGTGTATCGGGCGGTGGCCTTCGGCCGGTTGGCAAAACACCGGCGTCCGCTACGCTGGCGCGACCGAATGTGCAATCAAATCAACGTCTGTCGCGAAACACCGAGGAATCCGACATGAGCGAGCCCCAAGCGCGACTGAGCGACCAACAACTGCTCGTTTTGCGGCTACTGCTGGTCGCACCGATGGTCGGCGCGTACTTCGCCATCGCGGTTGTGCTGTTTCTTGGGATCTCCCTCGAGTCGAAAACGGATTGGATTGTTCAGGGATACGCTCTATACGCAGCGATCGCATTCATCGTAGGGGGGCTGCCCCTGCAGTTTGTGCTCGGACGATCGATCGACACGCGTCTCTCGCGCCGGGTGCGAGACGGCGCTTCGACCGAGGAGGGTTTTTTCGGAGCCTACCGAACCAAAGTTGTGATATCAGCCGTCTTGACGGAGCTAATGGTGTTCGGAGTGTTGGCGGCCCATGTGCTGACTGGACGGTTGATGTTGCTCTGGATCGCGAGTGTGGTGCCCATCACCGGGCTCTCGCGCCTCCCGACGCTGCACGGTTTCGAAAACTGGTGCGCAAACGTTCGCGAGCGGGCGCGGGATTGACGGCCGCGCCGCGCCCAGTCGCAACAACGACCACACGCGATCGGTGCCTGGTAAGCGGCGGAGCGGCCCACCGCAGCGCATGAAGATCGAACCGCCGCGCCACCTGGCACCTTGCGCAACCAACGCGTTCGAAGTCCCGCGGCGCGAACCAGCAAAGACCGGATGCTCGCTAGGATTCCTCTTCCGGCACCGGCCGGCGCAACTCTTCCAACAGCGCCGCCTCGGGCGTCCCCGGTTCCGGTTCGTGGTCGTAGACCCACTTCGCGCGCGGGGGTAGCGACATCAGGATCGACTCGGTGCGCCCGCCGGTCTTCAGCCCGAACGCGGTTCCGCGGTCGTGCACCAGGTTGAACTCGACGTAGCGGCCGCGTCGGATCTCCTGCCAGTCGCGTTGCTCCGGGGTCACCGGCTCGTGCAGGCGCCGCCGTGCGATGGGTGCATACGCCTCGAGGAATGCGCGGCCGCCCTCGGACAGAAACGCGACCGCCTTTTCGCGATGCGCTTCGTCCTTCTCGCTCACGAAGAGGTTGTCGAAAAAGATGCCGCCGACGCCGCGATGCTCGGCGCGGTGTCCGAGATGGAAATACCGTTCGCACCAATCGCGAAACCGTTCGTAGTCCGCGACATCGGGATGCCGAGCGCAGAGTTCCCGCCACGCGCCGTGAAAGTGCTCTTTGTCGTCGGCGTGGAAGTAGTACGGCGTGAGGTCGCCGCCGCCGCCGATCCACGCTTTGCCCCCCTGCTCGATATAGCGGAAGTTTGCGTGCGCGGTCGGCACGTGGGGGCTGTACGGGTGCAGCACCAAAGAGACACCCGTTGCAAAAAAGCTCGCACCGTCGCCCGGCAGGTGTGCCGCGAACTCCGTATCCAACTCGCCGTGCACCGCGGAGACGCTGACGCCCGCTTTTTCCAAAAAGACGCCGCCGCTGAGCACGCGGGTCAGCCCGCCGCCGCCGTCCGGCCGTTCCCAAACGTCCGACTTGAAACGGGCATTGCCGCCGCACTCGCCCTCCATCGTCTCGAGCGCGCCGATGATCTCGTCCTGGATGCTCCGCACGACGCCGATCATCCGGTCTTGGAATGCGTCGGTACCTTTCAACGTTTCGGCGGCGCTCGGCATGGCCGCAAGTGTAAGGCGTTTCGGTACCATCTCGCACATGTCCACGGGGAAGCGAGAAACTCAGAAGAAGCGGTTCGCGGCGGACCTCACGTGGACCGGTGCCGCGTTCGAACCCGGCGTTGCCGTCGAGATCCGCGGGGACGGCCGGTTCGGAGATGTCGGGCCGGCGCGCGGGGACGAGACCAAACTGGTGCGTCGCGCGCTGATTCCGGGTTTTTGCAACGCGCACAGCCACGCGTTTCAGCGGGGCTTGCGTGGGCTCGGGGAGAGTTTCCCGAAGGGCGCCGGCAGCTTCTGGACGTGGCGTGAGGCGATGTACGGCCTCGTCGAGACCATGACCGCGGACCGGATCCACCAGCTATCGCATCAGGCGTTTCGAGAGATGCTTGCCGCCGGCATGACGTCGGTCGGCGAGTTCCACTATCTGCACCACTCCGCGGCCGGTCAGGATTTCGCATTCGACAAGGAGGTGTTGCG
>JAZFYD010000082.1:0-10684 GCA_036443405.1 Planctomycetota bacterium | reverse complement strand
TCCGCCGCGACCGGCTTCGACTGGGCACCGGAGTTTTGGCCCGATCCGCTGTTCTGCGCCCCACCGGAGGCGACCATCACGCCGCTCGCGAGCCGCTCCTGGACCGCGGTGATGTCGCGCCCCAGCGCGTCCAGCTTGGTGCGGACGTCCCGGGCATCCTCGACCGAGGAGTCGCGCAGGTCGTTGACGTTGGAGGCGAGGTTGTCCACGCGGGACGCCGTCTCGATCACCTTCGTCTGGGTCTCGTTGATTCCGATGAAGTGGAAAACCAGCGCGAGGAGGATGCAGAGCAGCAGCCCGATCTTCGCGGCGGATACGATCACGTGTTCACGCATAGCGGCGATAGGCTATCAAGATCGCCGCGGCGAGGCTCGCCTTCGCAAAAACGCGCTGCGACTCCCCGAACCCCCTGTCGGTTCATTGGTTAGAGCGTCGCGCTGCGCTACATTGGGAGACCGCAAAAGGAGTCGACCGTGATCCATCCGTCCGACCGCCGTTTCGATCTGCCCACGCACGGAGCGCCCAACCCCTCGACCGAACGCCAGGGCACCACGCCGGGCAGTTTCGCCGCAACTCCGGACATCGGCGGCCCGCGCATGTTCTCGTCGCCGGACACGCCCGGCATGCCCGCGTTGTCCGACAAGACGGCGTGGGATTTCAACCCGGCACCCAGGGATGCCGGGCGAGCCGTCACCCAGTTGGAGCACGCGCGCCTCGGCGCGATCACGCCGGAGATGCGGCGCGTCGCCGAACGCGAAAGCCATCTGAGCCCGGAGCAGGTGCGCGACGAGGTCGCTGCCGGACGGCTGATCATCCCGGCCAACCGCGTACACCTTCGGTACAAGCTCGACCCGATGGCAATCGGCCGCGCCAGCACGACCAAGGTCAACGCGAACATGGGCGCGTCGCCGGTCAGCAGCGGCACGAACGAGGAGGTCGAGAAGCTGCACTGGGCGGAGCGTTGGGGCGCCGACACGGTCATGGATCTCTCGACCGGCGGCGACCTCGATGCGTGCCGCGAGGCGATCCTGCAAGACTCCTCCGTGCCGATCGGAACGGTTCCGATTTACTCCATGATCATCGGGCGGCGCCTCGAGGACCTGTCGACCAAGGTCATCCTCGAGATGCTGGAGCACCAGGCGAAACAGGGGGTGGACTACTTCACGATCCATGCCGGCGTCCTGCGCGAGCACCTCCGGTTTGTGAAGGACCGGTTGATCGGCATCGTGAGCCGCGGCGGCTCGCTGCTCGCGAAGTGGATGCTCGTGCACGGCAAACAGAACCCGATGTACGAACACTTCGACGAGATCTGCGACATCATGCGCGAGTACGACGTCAGCTTCAGTCTCGGCGACGGGTTGCGGCCCGGCGGCTTGGCGGACGCGACGGACGAGGCGCAGCTGCGCGAACTCGAAACCCTCGGCGAGCTGACCGAGCGCGCGTGGGCCAAGGGTGTCCAGGTGATGGTCGAGGGTCCGGGCCACGTCCCGTTCGACCAGATCGAATACAACATGAAGCTGCAGCGGCAGATTTGCCACGGCGCGCCGTTTTATGTGCTCGGGCCGCTCGTCACCGACATCTTCCCCGGGTACGACCACATCACGAGCTGCATCGGGGCGACGGCGGCGGCCTATCACGGTGCCGCGATGCTCTGCTACGTGACGCCCAAGGAGCACCTCGGGCTGCCCAAGAAAGACGACGTCAAGCAGGGTTGCGTGGCATACAAGATCGCGGCGCACGCGGCGGACGTCGCCCTCGGCATCCCGGGTTCCCGCGACCGCGATGACGAGCTCACGAAGGCGCGCGCGGCCCTGAACTGGCAGCGGCACTTCGACCTGAGCTTCGATCCCGATACCGCGAGGGCGCTGCACGACGAGGACCTCGACGTCGATACGGACTTCTGCGCGATGTGCGGACACGACTGGTGCAGCGTGCGCATCTCGAAGGAAATCGTCGAGTTCGCATCGGGCAAGGACCCGGAGTACGTGCGCGAAGAGGCGGTTCGCAGCGCCGGGCTCAACGACGAGCAACGCGCGATCCTGGAGCAACGCGGCGTGCTCGAGCCGGACGAGATTCACCGCCTGGCGAGCAAGACGCGCGAAGCCGTCGGCGCCGACTCCGAGAAGGCCGCGTGCCACAGCGACTACGTGCCGGACGCGGACGCGGCGCGCGAAACGCAGTCCGCCGAGGTGGACGCGAAGAACTAGGCGCGAACGGTGGATTACTCCTGGTAGCCACCGCGCCGCCGGACGGTGTCCCGCATCGGGACAACCGGCCCGTGTAGCGCTGGCCCCGGCCCCGACGTGGCGTATCAATCCAGTTGCACGTTTGGGCCGATGTTGGTCCTGAGGTCAATCCATGTTCTGTGTAGGCTGCGGCAACGACTTTGAGACGGACGCCTGTCCGATCTGCGAAGACAAGAAAGAACGCGAAGCGTTCAAGCAGGCGGAACAGGAGTCCAGTTGGGAGGCCCGCGCGCGAGGCCGCCGACGCCTTTGCCCCGAATGCGGGAACACCGTCGAAGGCGGGGGTTCGTGCCAGATCTGTGAGAGCCAGACTCTCAAAGTGATGCTCGACACCAAGATGGTGATCTGCAAGAGCTGCGGCAACGAAGTCGAGGACGAGCTCCACTGCCCCATCTGCCAATCCGGCCACGGCGGCCACGACCACGCCTCGGTGTGCCCGCAATGCGACATCGCGTTGGTGGAGCAGGACTGGGAGGGCGTGCAGGTTCTCCAATGCACCGAGTGCAGCGGCAGTTTTTTCCCGCCGCGCGCGCTCGAAACGACGCTCGACAAGTTGCGCGCGGCCTGCGAAGGCCACGACTACGCATCGGTTGTCCAGGAGTTCAAGAACCGTTTCCGACGCAGCATCCCGCAGACGCTCCGCTATAGGGGCTGTCCGGTGTGCGGAGAGATCATGGTCCGCCGCAACTACGGGCGCGTGTCGGGCGTCATCATCGACGTCTGCGGCCCCCACGGCATCTGGGTCGACCAGGCCGCGTTCGGCGAGTTGACGGACTTTGTCAGCCGCGGCGGCGAAGTGCTTGAGTAGCCACTCCGCCGCCGAGTCAATCGATCATCCGGCCGAACGATCAGCCGCAACTTACGTCTGCCGGGCTCGTGTTGACCTCACCGGTTTCGACGTACGGCTTCAGACATTCGTCGAACAGGAACTTCCAGCCCGACGTGAGCGAAGCGGCAGCCGTATCGCTCAACTGGCCGAACACGCGCTCGTCCAATCGCAGCATCGTGCCGTCGCCGTCGGCACGCAGCGTCCACGTGCCCTGCATCCGCGCGGGGCCACCGAAGTCCGGAAAGAGCTCACCCGAGAGCCGCAGCTCCTCGTTCGGTTTCACGCCGATCACGTGGTACCAGAGCAGTCCCTCGTCGTTTCCCCAGTCCTCGTAGAGCCGGCCGCCCGGTCGCGCGTCGAGCGTGAACTTGCAGTTTTCGTTGCGTGTCAGGAAGTCGCGGTGCCACCAGACGCCGATGTTCGTCGTCAGCGCCTCCCAGACCTTCTCCCGCGGCGCGTCGATGCGCACCTCGTGAAGGACCGTCACTGACCGGAATGCTTGCTCTTCGCTCATTTTTTCTCCTCCGCCGCGCGTTTCAGGCGCAGCAGCAAATCCGCCGACTTCTCCTCGAACGGTTTGATCCAACGCCGGTAGATCTGCCGGATCGGCACCGGGTTGAGATGGTTCCACCGTTCACGTCCGGAACGCCGAACCACAACGAGCCCGGCTTCCACCAACACGTTTAGATGTTTCATGACGGCGAAGCGGCTGAAGGCGAACTCGGCCGCCAACTCCCCCGTCGTGCGGGCCCGGTCACGCAGCAGATCAAGGATCGCCCTGCGGGTCGAATCCGCCAGGGCCTTGAACACGCGATCGTCCACCTTCGCACTCGCTTCCGCTGTCGCCGCCATATGTGACCTAATGGTCACCTATAACTGCGAGGTTGTCAATCAGGACCAAAGAAGATTGAGCTAGGGCGTGCGGAGGGTTAGGGAGCCGATCAACCCGTCTTGCAGTCGGATTTCGAGGGTTCCCGTGAATTCGATCTCGGGGGCCGCCCGGTTGCTCAAGCCGATTCGGCCGACGGCGCATTCGGGCTCGGGTTCAGCGCAATCGATGAGTCGAAGCTGCTCCCAATCCCGATCGCGACCGAACGCACGAAAGATCTTGAGATGGCCGACGAACGGGCCGAGGTTGCCGAGACGAACCTCGGCTTGCTCCGCGAACACGCGCATGAACGGACGCAGACTTCCCGTGGCTATCATTTCGTTGTGGGCGCGCACGTAGGCGCGGAGCACTTCAGCGGCGGACACCGATTCCATTGGTTGCATGGTATCGGTGTCCGCTCACCGCGGCCGCGCTACTTGATGCGTGCGTAGTCGAACAGCATCACGATCTTGCCGTTCTCGCCGATGCCGAGATCCCAGATTTCCAGCACGAAGTGATCGTCGTCCGTCTTCTTGGTCACGGTCCGGAACGGTTTGTCGTGTTCGTCGGTGAGGTACTCGTCGAGCGTGCCGTACTGGGCGTTGATCTTGCCGGTGGGATCGACGACGGTGCCCTCGACGCGGAGCATCGCCGTATCCATGTTGTTCACGACCGTCGTCACGAACTTCTTCTTCACGTTGTCGAAGCCGGCGATGCTGTAGCTCCGGTAGGGCATCCCCCCCATCTGTGCGTTGAGGTCCTGAGCCATCCAACGCCCCGCGATGAGCCACTTGAATTCGGCGACACCCTTCGACGTCATGTCCGGCTGGGCGCCAAAGCCCTTCATCGTGATCTCGACGTTCCACTTGCCGAGGAAGTACTCCATCGCCTTGTGATGTTCGCCCGGACTTCGAACGGCCATGGACGCGGCCATCATCTTGGCCATGTCCTCGTTTTCGCCTTGCGGCGGTTCCTGGGAGATGGCGAGGCCACCAAAACAGATCGCGGCGATCGCGGAGTAGACACCGATATTGCGCAGTTTCATGACAACGTCCTTTGCGGTTCTTGGAAAAACGGCCGGCATCAGCGTGTGTCGGCGGCTTCGAGATTCATCACGTATTGGGCGGCGTAGCGGATGCGCAACGAGCTGCCCTCTTCGATCGCGGCGCGCAACCGTTCGCGCGCGGACGCGATTTCGGCTTCGTGCGACGTCACGGAAGCGGGCACGATCGAGGCGTGGCCCATCGGCAACACGCAGGCGGCCATCACGACGATAGCGGCGATGCTGGCCGCGCGCCGGCGAACCGGCCGTCGCCAACTGCCGCGGTCGAGCCAGCGGAGCCGGGACAAGACGTGGCAGCCGCCACCGAGAAACCCGAGTGCGACACCACCGGGCGCCCCGGTCACCATTTCACGCGCGGCGTCGAGCAGCGTGTCGCGATACTCCGGCGCGCGATCGCCGAGCGTCGCGGCCACGGTCGCGTCGCAGCAAAGCTCGCGGAGGTCCCGCGAACGGGAGCGCGCGATCCACAGCATGGGGTGAAACCAAAACACTGCGCTGGCGAGGTCGAACGCCGCCTGCCACAGCAGATCGCGGCGGCGCACGTGCGCCAGCTCGTGCAAGAGGGCGTGATCGACGAGGCGCGTCCGACGCGCGGCGGCCAGATCGCCCGGCAACAACACCACCGGACGCAGAACGCCGGTCACCGCCGGCGAAGCCACGGCGAACGAAAGCAGCACGCGCGGCTCGCGGCGCAGACCGAGCGAACGCGCTGCATCACGGACCGCCTCGTGCACCCACGCGGGGGTCGCAACCGAAACGGACTCGAGCCGCCGCCGGTGCACGCGCCGCCGCCACCAGGCCGCCGCGCAAAGTACGATCAGCCCGGTGGCCCAGATCGCGCCCAGGCCGAGCGGCCACGCATTGGAAGAACCAGCGATGGCGAGGTCGGCACCCGCGGAATCCACCGCCGGCGCCGCCGCCATCGACACGATCTCGCCCACCCCCACCGGGGACGCGAGGGTCGTGGGCAGCAGCAGTTTGAGCGGCACGAGCAGCCAGAGTGCATGACGCAGTTGCGGCCAGACCCGTCGGGCAGCCAGGCGATCCACGCAAACGATCACGAGCGCGAGCAGCGCGATCTGCAGGCTCATGGGCCCGATCCAGCCCCACCAGGTCTGCGCGAAGCTCTCGAGGAGTCCGGTCATCGGCCTCCCTTTCGTCCCGGGCGGCCCGGCTTCGCTTCGAGCAACGCGATCAGCTCCTCGCGGTCCTTCTTGGAGATCGAGTCCCGGTTCGCGAGAAAGTGGAGCATCGGCGAGAGCGAGCCTTCAAACGCGGAATCGGCCAGGGAAAGCAGCGCGGATTGGCGGGCTTCCTCCTGAGTGACCTTCGCCTGGTATTCGCTCGTATTGCCGCGCATCTCCACCGCGAGCGCACCCTTGCCCGCGAGACGCGCGAGGATGGTCTTCACGGTCGTGTAGGCCCACTCGGTCTCAGCCTCGAGCACGTCGAGAACGTCGCGTGCGCTGGCGGTCCCGCGGTCCCAAACGACCGACATGACCTTCCACTCGGCGCCGCTCAATCGCATGGCGGCAAACTACTACAGCTGTAGAAGGAGTCAAGACCCATCACCCTGAAACGGGGAAAAAGACTCCAGGCGCTTCGGATGCCGCGGGAAGCCGCCGATAAAATGCCGCCGCGGTTCGGCCCAATCCGCCGATCCGGATCCTCATGGACCCGCTTTTCCTAGTCTTCGCCCTGGCCGGAGCCGCATCGGGCTACGCGGTGCGCACGCGCGCGTCGCAACTGGCCGGCGTGACCGACCGGAAACTCGAGAGCCGGTTCTTCTGGTTCGAGATCCTGACCGCCCTCGCGTTCATGGGCGTGCATGCGCGATTCGGTTTCACTTTGTCGGCGTTCACGTGGTACGCGTTTGTGCTCCTCCTCGCCGCCGTCACCGCGACCGACCTCCTGGTGAAACTCATCCCGGACAAGGTGACCCTTGGCGGAGCCGCAATCGGCGTCGTCTGTTCCATTGCGTTCCCGAAAGACATCCACGGTTTTTTCAATCAAGGCGCGCTGCTCGACGTTTCCGCCGACGCGGTCGGTGGCTTCGTCCTCTCCCTGACCGGAATGGTCGCGGGATTCTTGGCGCTCGAGGGAATCCGCCGGGGGATGGGCGCACTGGCCGGAATGGATGTCATGGGCATGGGCGACAGCAAGCTCATCGGGCTCATGGGCGCGTTCCTCGGCCCGAAGCTCGTCCTGTTCGCGTTGGTGCCCGGCGTTCTGTGCGGCCTCGTCATCGGAATCGTCTACACCAAGCTCAAAAACTCGCCGCACTTCCCGTTCGGCCCAGCGCTCGGCCTGGGCGGTCTGATCGCACTCCTATGGGGTGACGAGTTGGCTGCGGAATGCATGTCGGCCGTACGCGCGATGTCATCCATGGGCGGCGCGGTTGCAATCTTGTTGCAACTCGTTCTGCTCGGGATCGCGATCAGCCTGATGCTCCGCGTCCGGCGGCGAAGGGCGCAGTACGAGGCGGCGATCGAAGCCGACTACGCCGAGGTCGAAGGCGGCGGCACCGCGAGCAGCGCAAACGACGATGAGGGTTCCCGGCGGATTGCGACCTCCAAGCGATACTTCGAATTCGCGAACGCCGGCGACGTCGACGCGCTGCTCACGATGTACGCGCCTGATGCGACGTTCGTATCTTCCGAAGACGGCGTTGTTCACCGCGGCAAGGAAGCCATCGACCAGATGATGCGCGCCTTGTTCGCGCGCTTCCCGGGCGCGCACTGGACGGTCGAGGACTACAACGAAGACACCAAGGGCGCCGTCTCCTTCGACTTCGAGATGACCGCAACCGACGAGTCCGGAGCAACCGTGAAGCGCCACGGACACGAACGCCTCGAGTTCAATCAGAAAGGCCAGATTCGCAGCGCGTCGGTGAAGCTGAAGAGCTAGCCCGCGCCCTCGCCTCCGGTCATCAGCGCGTCGGTCGCCGCACGAACCAACTCCCGCGCCTCCGGCAACAACCCCACCAATCCGTCCGGAACGCGCTCGAGCCCCGCGCGGCGGGCGACCTGGGAGAACCGGTGCACGAGTTTTTGATTATCCAGATAGTCAAATAGGAACCGCTCCTGGAGAAACAGCTCCATGAACCGGCCCAAGCGCTCCGCCGCCGGCTCGCTCCACCCGGCCACGGCCCGGCCGATCTCACCGGCATCCGCCTGCGCAAGCGCCTCGTAGTAACGCGGCAGACTCTCGGGCTCGCGTTCGATGAGGCAAGCGTCCAGAAGCAACTCCAAAAGCACGTGGCCCAAAAAGAAGGCGCGCATGTGCCGGTTGTCCGGTTCGAGAGCGACGACCCGTCGCGTGAGGTCGCGGGACACCTCGTGGAACGCGGCGGTCTGGTGGAACCAGCGGTCATCCTCGAAATGGCGGCGGATGCCCGCCGCGAGTGACGCTACGAGTCCAGCCTCTCCGTCCAACCGCTCCGGCCGCAAACGGCTGCGGCGGTCGCTGGCACGGATCCAATCCGGTACCGCGGTTCCCGCCAATCGGTACGGATCGCCGAACGAGCCCACGCCGTGCGCGAAGTAGTTCATCGAAACGATCGTGAGTGTAGCTGCCAAAGGGCGATCTTTCTCCACAAGCTATAGTGCGCGCATGGCGTCGACCAAGGACCTCCGGGCCGCGATCGAACAGGAGCTTCCCTCCCTGCTCGAGATTCGACACGACCTGCACGCGCACCCCGAACTCAAGTACGAGGAGCAGCGCACCAGCGGTGTCGTGAAGCACGAACTCGACAAGGCGGGCATCTCCTACAAGGGCGGCCTCGCCGGCGGGACCGGCGTGCTCGGTTTCATCCCCGGCAAAGACGAGGCGCGCTGCGTGGCACTGCGCGCGGACATGGACGCGCTCCCGATCCTGGAGCAGACCGACTTGCCCTACGCGTCGCGCGAAGCGGGCAAGATGCACGCCTGCGGCCACGACGGGCACACGACGATCCTGCTCGGAGCCTCGCGCGTGCTTCGTCACATCTCGGAAGGCGAGGGGCTGCCGCGGCCGGTGAAGCTGTTCTTTCAGCCTGCGGAGGAAGGCGGCGCGGGTGGCGAGCGCATGGTCAACGAGGGTTGCCTCGGCGGCAACGTGATCGGCCCGAGCGTCACGGAGATGTATGGGCTGCACGGTTGGCCCGAACTTGAACTCGGGAAGGTCTCGACCAAACCCGGCGCGCTGCTCGCGGCGACGGACGCATTCACCATCCGCATCCAGGGCGAAATGTGCCACGCGGCGGCGCCGCATCTCGGCCGCGATCCGGTCGTTGCCGGCGCGCAGGTAGTCACCGCGCTGCAGACGATCGTGAGCCGCAACGTGCATCCGGTCGATCCGATCGTCGTGAGCGTCGCCAAGTTCCACGCGGGAACCGCATACAACGTCTTACCCGACGAGGCGGTGCTCGAGGGCACGATGCGCACGCTCAGTCCGGAGACGCGCGTGTTCGGCAAGCGTCGCATCTACGACATCGCCGGGGCGCAGGCGCGCGTGATGGGTTGCAAGGCCGAGATCGAGTGGCGCGACGGGTATCCCGTCACGGTCAACGACACGGGCGCCGTCGAGCGATTCTTCGGTGTGGCCCGCGACGTCGTCGGTAAGAACAACGCGCCGGTGTTCGAGCGGCCCGCCATGGTCGGCGAGGATTTCTCCTACTACGGAAAGCAAGTGCCCGCCTGTTTCTTCCTGCTCGGCCAGGCGAAGTCGAGCCGTGACGCCTACCCGGGGCTGCACACGCCGACGTTCGACTTCAACGACGACGCGATCGCGCTCGGCGTCGAGTTGTTCTGCCGGCTCGCCCTGATGTAGGCCCGCGCCTGCCGTCGGGGCAGCGCGCCCGCGTCACAGCCAGCGGCCGCCGACACAGACCTCGGCGACGACATCGTCGCGCGCGCCGAGCATCAGTGCGTTCGCCAGCGCGTTGTCGGCACCGGCAAGCGACGGCGCATCCAGATCGATGGCCACCAGATCGGCGAGCGCGTCCGTTTCGATCGCGCCCGCGGCGAGCCCCAGCGATCGCGCTCCGTTCTTTGTCGCGATCGTCATCAGTTCGGGGCCAAGCTCGCCGGATTCGTCGAGACAAACGCCGCGCTCCTCGCGCGACACGCGCTGCACATACTCGAGCCACCGCGCCTCCTCGAGCATCGAAATGCGCGCGTTGGAATCGGAGCCCAAGCAGATGGAGCCGCCGTCACCGCGGATCCCGGGTACGTCCGCGATGCCGTCACCCAAGTTGGCCTCGGTGAGCGGACAGATGCAGACGTTCGCGCCCGCGTCGACAAACGCCGCCATCCCCTCCGGATCGGTGTGCGTGCAGTGCACGGCCGTGAACCGATCGTCCAGCGCCAACTCGCTGAGCAGCACCCCCATCGGCGTTCGTCCGTGGCGCGCACGACAGTCCGCGATCTCCTTTTTCTGCTCCTCAACGTGCATGTGAAACACGAACCCGCGGGCGCGAGCACCCTCGTGCAGGGCTGCGAGGTCCTCGAGCCCGACGGCGCGAATGCTGTGCGCCACCACGCCGAGACTCTGTGTCGCCGGATCCAACTCCGCGGCGAGTGAGTCGAGCTGATCCCAGTACGCCGGCAACTCGGTGCGGAACCGCAACTGCCCGGCGGACCACTCCTCACCCGCAAGACCGGGAGCGCCGTAGTAGACCAGCAGCATTGCGATGCGAA